>NZ_OZ244997.1:5145195-5447854 GCF_965223285.1 Candidatus Leptofilum sp.
ATAGGCGGCCGCACCAAGCTCGTGCGCTGCGACGTGTGCGACGGCTGCCGCCTGGCCGGCTGCATACGCAGCATACCGTGCTGATCCGCTCAGGTCGCTGGCCGCGGCGTTTGCATGAAAAGCTGCTCTGCGAGCCTCGGCCATTGTGATCTTGCCACGTACCCAGGTGCGGGCCTGCTCAATCGCCTGACGTGGTCTCGGGTCATCGGGCCGGGCTGACTCAAAGAGATCGAGGATGTGTTCGGCGCACAATGCTGCCCACAGGGCTAGTAGGTGATGATCTGAATCGGTGAGGGTCCCACCCCGGCGAATCGTGACGAAACGGGGGTCTCGGTTTTTCGGGAGGATCATCCTTTGCACTCCTTCAACTTACATCCGCCCAGCAACTATTCAAGTGTTTGCAGATAGGCAATGACCGCATCCAGTTCTTCGCCAGTGAGCTGTTTGCTAAGGGAGGCTGGCATCAGGTTTTCGTACCCTTCCACCAAATAGGCTTCTGGCTGCATCACGGAGGTGAGCAGGTAGGTGTAGCCGTCTTGCCCTTCCACGCGAGTTTCGGCAAGGCTGGCAATGCCAGCCAGCGATGGGCCAACGATAATCGTGTCTGGGGAAGTGCTGTGGCACGCGCCACAGTCGCGGGAGAATACTTGCTTGCCCTGTTGTGCCTGCGGGCTGAGCGTCGGCTGTGGTGCGGTTGGCTCTGTCCCTCCACCACAGGCGGCCAGGAAAAACAGGCCGAAGACGAGGAGTTGTTTGAAGTGATTGAGCATCGGGCGGGAAAAGTAGTTGAAAATCTTTGATGGCTATCCTTTACGGGCCAAACATGTCCAGAACCGGCGCGTACGAGCAGCGGCAGCCGTCTGGATGGGAACAGCCTTCCAGCGGCAGTTCGGGGGCTTCGTCGAACTCGTAAGCACCCTCGGCGGCGCGGCAGGCAGGACAGCAATCCCGGTTGGTCATAATGCGGACTTTGGTAGCGAGCCCATTTTTAATATTTTCTAACGCCTTTTTTTGTGTAGCGCGTTTGGTTGCTTCTGCGTCCATGAATGTATCCTCAAGCAGTAAGTCAATTTTTATAATTGACCTGCGGAATGGTAATTTATTATGCGCTGATTTTACGGGCAAGCGGTGGGGATGGCAAGGGGAAGTAAAGAAGTTGAACTTTTGCCAAAAGTTCAACTTCTTTGCTTGCACTATGAAATGAGGGCAGCGGGGGTAGCGCGGCGGCGGGTGGCAATGAGACGGCCGCTTCCAATTTGCTCCACGTAATGCGTCATGCGCTCGCAGGTGGCGACGAGGTCGTCGAAGGTGGGTTCGTCTAGCAGTAGGAGACGACTTTCCACCACGGCGCGAACGCTGGCATGGTACGGCGTGTCGGCAAAGAGGGCGTATTCGCCAAAATGCTCGCCCGGCCCCAGCTTGCCAATGATGCGCTCCTTGCCTTCCCCCGTCACAAACACCTCAACCTCCCCTTCGGCAACAATGTATAGATGAGTGCGGGCGGCACCCTGCTGCACAAACTGTTCCCCAGCGGCGATGCGGCGCGGCTCTAGACGGGCATCTACCGAGGCAAGCTCTTGCGGACTAAGGCTGCTGAAAAGCGGCATTTGCCGCAGCAAACTCCGGGCCTGCGCCCCGGAGCTAACCTGTTGGGCCAGGGTGGTGTCTGCTCGGAGCAAGGGGTCAAAATTGTCTCGGTCAATCACCAGCGTAGTGACCGGGGTGAGAGCGCGGTAGGTGAACTGGTAATCGCCGCTGCCAGCCAGGGCAGCATTGCCAAAATACCCCCCCGCTGCCAAAGTTGCCATCTGAACACCATCGTGAAACACACCGACCTCACCTTCTTCAATGAGATAAAAATGATGTGCCTCCCGTCCGGCGGTGGCGATGGTTTGATTGGCACGCGTATTCCAGCGGCGCAGCACCTTGAGCAGTTCATCGATGCCATCCTGGTCAAAGCCGGCAAAGATTTCAGCTTGGCGGATGAGTTCGGTGCGCTTGTCGCGCGCCTGAATGAAGCCCTGCGCTAGCTGCGTGCCCCATTCGGTTTCTGACAAAACATGGCGGGCTAGCGTTTCTGCATCTAGCCAGTCGAGGCTGTCGTAGGCTGCTTGCCCAGCTTTGCGGGTAAATGGCGTGCCTGCCAGATCGTCGAGGCGATCCACGGCCAGGAGCAAGGTACGTTGGGCATGTTGGCCTAGCTCCAGAATGGTGGCGTCGGGGTCAAGTGGCCCTAACGCCGCCATCTGGCTTTGGATAGCCGCCAGCCGCCGTTGGCCAAAGATGGCTTCGTAGCTGGTGAAGAGGGCAAACATAAATTGGTTGAAGCTGCTAATGAGCCGCTGCCGTTCACTAAAGATGCCCGGCTCGCTTGTTTCAGCCATCTCGGCGCGGGCAAATTGGGCGAGGGTGCCGAGCAGCAAGTAGAGCAGGGCAGCGTAAAGCCAAACGGTGATGAGGGTAAAATCTAGCTGAGGGTAAAGCTGGAGCCAGGGAGTGATGAGGATGGCAAGGCTGAAAAGGGCCCAGGGGAGGGCAAAGCGGGAGCGGGCAAAGTTGATAAGCAGTGGCCCCATCAGGGCTAACCCTAGGGTACTGCCTAAACAGATTATGGTGGTGGCGAGCCAACGGCCGTTCACAGCCAACACCTCACTCCCCAAAAAGTAGGTCATCCCCGTGTAGGTGCCGATGCCCAGCAAAATGAACAGTGCCATCAGCAAACGATCAGTAGCCGCCAAAAAGCTGTGGTTGATGGTGAACCAGGAGACAATGCCCGCCGCAAAGATTGCGCCCGCAGTGGCGATAAGGGCTAAATCGCGACCAAACGTGCCGGGGCTAATCCAGGCGAGGGCGAGGGTGAAGGGAACGGCCGTTAACGACCACAACGCCCATTGAAAACGAGAACCAGGCAGCTGCCGCGCCACGCCAATCAGGGCCGCTCCGGTGCCGATGTGCAGCAGCCAGGTAAAGATACCTTGCCAAAAGTTAACTTGCGTGGGCGTCAGCCGATTCAGCAGGAAAAACAGCAGCGGTGCGCCGAGGATAATGGGCAGACCGAGCAGCAGAGCCAGCACATCGGTCCGCGCCAGCAATTGGCGGCGGGCTAGCCACTCTAACCCGGCCTGAATGCGGTTCCAGCCGTACAGCCCCAGATAATAGACGGCAGGTAGAATGAATACGGCCGTCATCAACCCCACCGCCAATTTGCCCCACCACTGGCCGCTGTCCCACAGACCCAGGAAAAAGCCGCGCACGTACCCTTCCCAAAAGGTAAATGCCAGCCAAAGGGCAAAGGCAGAGTAGATGAGAGCCAAAATGCCAAAAAGCAAGAAGATGCGTTCTGGGCGCGACAGCGATTGCCAAAACTTTTGGAGAGAGCCTGTCTCGCGCAAACGAGGCCAGGCTTCGTGCCGCAGAAATTGGAAAGCGCGGTCGCGCAAGCCGGGCATCTCTAGCCAATCCATCAGCATAAAGTAGCCGTCTAGCTCTAGCAGCGGGTTCAAATTTACAATCACGCTCAGGTATGCTAAAAAGCCGACCTGGAACAGGAAGGTGGCGAGGATTGATTGCTGCAAACTGCTGTCATAAGCCGTGAGTCCTAGCAGCAAAACCCCCATCAGGCCACCGATCATCAGCCCAGAATACGGCCCGGCCCAGGAAACTTTAATACGATCCATCCTGGGCGAAAGCCAGGTGTCGCGAGTGTCTACAAAAAAGGCAGGTAATCCCCAATAGAGCAAAAACCCACCGCGATCCAGCTCGCGTCCCACGTGTTTGGTCATCAGGCCGTGGGCCACTTCGTGCAGGCCAATGACAATCACGTTGGCAATGATGAGCGTGATTACCCCGAAACCGCTGCCTGCAAAGTTAAAGCTGTTGCCAAAATAGCTCAGACCAAAGGCAAATCCGCCCATCAACACCAGCAAAAAAAGCAATGTTTGGCCAACGGGCCAAAAGAGTAGCTTCAGTCGCTGGTAAAGGGGGGTAAAAAAATCATCCAGGCCAGAGGTGGCCACCTCGGTGTAGAGGAAGCCTCGCAGCAGCTTTTGGCCACGACTGGTAGGTGCGCGGGCGGCTAGCTCAGCTTCGATTTGGTCGTACACCTTCACGTTAGGAGCCTGTAGAAAACGGCCGTCTTTCAATTCACCAATTAACGCTGTGAGATGACCAATGGGCAGGGTTTGGTAGCGACGGAGGCTGTAAAACAACAGGTCTTTGATGGATTTACGGCCGTTCATTTGCCACCAAAGCGCATAATCCTCCTCACCTAGCCGGAGGTATGATTTGGTTTCTGGTTCTTTAATGACGTAATAAGTTTCTGTGCGGGATTGCAGCTGCGAAACCACAATCTGTGGGTTGCGCCGAGGTTTGTAAGCGGTGGGGTTGGTAGCGTCTTCAAGCGCGTGCCAAAATTGCTCGGTGGACATAATGTAAGTTTAACATGCCTCATGGGTATGGTGAAGGGGGAAGTTGCGTGAAAAAAGTTGGGTATAATCAACCCAGTGGCTGGTGGTTAGTGGCTAGTAAAGGTGACCAGCCACTAACCACCAACCACTAAAAATACGAAGGAGAAAAGAGATGGGATTCCTGAAAAAACTATTTGGCGGGGGCGAGCCGAAAAAATATGTGGACAAGCAGGGCGTTTATTTTTACGTGTTGTGCGACAACTGTGGCAGCCGGGTAAAGGTTCGTGCCGATAAGCAGCATGATTTGCAGAACACGGGCAGCGGCTACGAGTGGCACAAAACCATCGTGGATAATCGTTGTTTTCGGCGGATTCAGACGGTGGTGCAGCTGGATAGCAGCTACCAGATGACCAGCCACGAAATTTCGGGCGGCCGTTTTATGACGCAGGAAGCGTATGAGGCGGCTGAAGCCGAGGCTGCTGCCGCCAAAGCAGCCGCAGAGGACTCGGCCAATAGCGAAGAGGCAGAAGCGTAAACCACCATCCTTATTTTTTTGCCTGATCAGGGCACGATGATTTCTGGCTGCCACTGAAAAGCATGGGGATTTGGGCCGAAAACGGCCGTTACCTCATGCAAACCGTCGTCATCGGCAGGGGCATAAAATAGCCTGGGCTGGTTGGGGCGGTCGCTTTGGATGAGTAGCGCACCGCTGCCGTTGGCAGCCCATAGCACGGTGGTTTGCCGGTAAACACCTTCGCTTGGCGGCAGACCGTTACTCCGCTCTGGTTGTTCTGCCAGCGAGGTGAGCTGGTAAGTTCCAATTTGCTCCTGGAGTGGTCCCAAATCGTCGGGGTTCAGAACGGCATCGAGGGCAAAGGCGAAACGGCCGTCTTCCAAATAGATGCCGCCCATCACCCCCATATCCTCATCACTTAATTGAGCCGATTCTTCCAATATGAGTTGGCCGTTGCTCAAATCGAAACGCCAAAGCTCTACCAGCGGAATAATTGCATCTTGGGTGTGTTCGGTATGCCACACCAGCACACGATCATCTGGCATCCAGCTCACCTGGGAGGGGAAGAGATCTGCATAAATAAATGTGTTTGGCACTTCCACCAGTGTGCCTGTAGGCAAATCCAGCACTGCGCGTGACCCACCTTCCCAACGGCCGTGCCACAGCATCAGGTAACGGCCGTTGCTGGCCCACGCATCTGGCCAATAAACCGATACCTTATTCACATCTGTTACATCACTGTTGAAAGGACTGTTCTCAAGGATAATTTCTGGTTCAGAAGTGGCGATGTTGTACAGCCAAAGCGCATCATCATCGCCAAAGGCCACCAGATTGCTTTCGATGTGCCATTTAGGGCCACGACACATTCTTTGGCAGCGATGAACCTGACGCAGATTAGCCGGGTTGCCGCCACCTGTCTCTATCACATACAGGTTGGAGGGAATGGGGTCACTATCGGTGGCATCAGGAATGCCGTCTAGACCAGAGGCAGTGAAGGCAAGCTGTCGCCCGTCTGGCGACAAATCAAGTCGGCTCAGATTATCAACCTGCGGTACCAATGTCCACACTTCCCGGCTGATCATATCCACAAATAGCAGCTCATAGGTGTATTCATTCTGGACATATTCCACATTGGGTGAGGTAGCGTGGCTCAACACGCGGGCTACGACGGCTCGTTTGCCATCGCCGTTCATTGCGTAAGCGGTGATGCTGCCGTTTACGGGCCTATCTGGGTTCTCCGGGGTAGGGTTACTGCTGTTTGTGCCAGCCACAATTGTTTCAATTTGACCTTTGGTGTGATTCCATTGCTTAAACGAGCCATCTGCCAAAAAGAGCAGGTCACGGTTGGTAGCAGGCAGCGGCTCTGCTTCAGATGGATCGATCGTCGGCAACGTTGCGGCCGTTGGCGTGGCGGTCGGGATGAGCGTGGGGGTGGGTTGTTCGGCCGTTTCTTCCAGTAGCGGCAAGGGTGAAGGCTGAGCTGTGCTATCGGCTACGTCGTCAGCGGCGTTGCTATCATCGGCATTGGGTGGTGGGGGAATGGGTGTCGGGTCGGTAAAAGTATCGGCCGTACAGGCAGCAAGCCAGCCGAAGGTAAGCAAAATAAAAATCGAGGGGATCAATCGTTTTAAGTCCATCAGGTCTCTCCAAAAGAAAAAGGTATTACCCATTTACAATAATTTACAGACGGCCGTTTTTCTTGACGTATACCCCATGCCCGCCCCACGTAACCCATTGTGGATCGCTTTGAGATCGCCGTCGTGGTATGCTACCGTCATGAAACGATTCTTCGCTTTTTTCTTGCTCATTTGGACTTTAAGTTGGTTTGTTCCCCCTGGCCAGAATGCTGCGGCCCAAACGGCCGTTCAGTACGAACGATACGATGTGAATATTACCATCTTGCCAGACGGCCGTTTTACCGTGCAAGAAATCCAGTACATCCGCTTTGGCGGCGAGTTCACCCAGGGCTTTGCTGAGATTCCCCTAGCCTTCACCACTGGCATTGAGGATGTTAAAGTGACGGGAGGCCCCTCGCTGGAAGCGCAAGAACTTTACCTGCCCGGTAGCGGCGCGGCGCAAACATTTACGCAATCGCGGGAGGGAGACAGCTTGTTTGTTGATTGGGAATTTGCCCCCACCAGCCCCGGCGATACGCTACTGTTTGTGTTGGAATACACCGTGCAGGGCGGCTTGTGGGTCTATCCAGAAGCCACGCGGCTGGAGTGGCGCGCCGTCCCCGCTGACCGCAGCGGCATTGCCGTGCCGCAAAGCCAGGTCACGGTGCAGCTTCCCGCCGCCGTGCCTGCCACAGCCCTCACCGCCGATGCTTTTGGCTCTGAATTTGACCTGAAAATTGTAGAAAACGCGGCCAGCACCAGCGTCATTTATCAATCGGCTGGGGAAATTGCCGACGGCACGCAGTTTCAGGTTTTGCTCGATTTTCCGCCAGATGCGGTAACGGCCGTTCCCCAAGCGTGGCAAATTGCCGAAGATAGTACCAACTTGGAATACTGCATCGATCAGATCGATTTGCAAATCACAATGCAGCCCGATGGTACGCTAAACGTGCTGGAAACGCAGCAGGTAAGCGTGCAGGCAGGCATTTTGTACCAAGGCTATCGCCACTTTAGCTTACTGTTTACCGATGGCATCCAGATTCTGGGTGTGCGCGAAGGGGATTTAACACTGACTGAGGTAGCAGCAGGCAATGATTGTTTGGATTGCTACACGGTTGAGACGCAAGCACCGTTTAGCTGGTGGGCCAGCTACGACCCCGTTGACGACGAAGTGGAGATTAATGAAGAAGCGGCGGGCGAAGTGTTGCTCAACTGGTATGTGCCACCGTTGGTAGCGGGTGAAAGCAGTCAGTTCACGATTGAGTATCTGGTTGAAGGTGCAATTCTGCCCGGCGAAGGTGAGCAATATTTGAACTGGACGGCCGTTTCCAATTACGATGTCCCCATCGAAAATGTGGCCGTCACTTGGGTGCTGCCCAACAGCCTGGGGCTAGAAGATGCCACTTTTGCGGGCGGCGACGTGTCGCGCGCGGCCGATGGTGCTATTTTGCTAACAAACTCAGAAACAGTTGCCCCTAACACGCCCTGGCAAATTGAGCTAACCTTGCCGCCCAACGCGGTAGATGCAGCCGTCCCCGCCTGGCAAGAAAAAATCGAGGCGGAGGTGACCGAAGGCATTGCTTACCGGGAACGGCAGGCCCGGCTTGATTTGGCGAGGCTGGTTGGTACGATTTTTGCTGGGGTTCTGGCTGTTTTAGGCGGTATAACCTACTGGTTTTTACAAGGCAGCCGCCGCCTGCGCGAGGCACGGGGCAATTATCGCACCGAGCCGCCGTCCGATTTACCGCCCGGCGTGGTTAACTATTTGGTTGAGGGCAAAATGACGGCGCGGGGCGTGCTGGCTTCTGTGCTGCACCTGGCCGATTTAGGCTTGCTTCGCTTGAAAATGGGGGAGCCGCTGGAACTGACGGCCGTTCGCCAGGAACCACTCCACGAAAACAGCAAAATCACCACCCCAGCCGGAGAAGAAGTCTCGGTCTCTCGCTTTTTAGCACAGTTATTTAACCATCTGCTGCCACTGTTGCCGGAGGGCAAAAGCGTGCCGCTGCCCACGCTGCTGCTCACCCTGCCCAGCAAGCTGCCAGAATTAACCAAAACGATGGGCGAAGAGATGGTGGGTTATTTTTACGGCCGTAACGGTTGGCGGGCAAAATATGGGCAATCCCTCACCTTTATTGCCATGATTGCCATTTTTGCGGTGTTGGGTTTGGGTTTTATGAGTGGCGTCTACGCCCGCTGGAATGTGCCCGTTCCAATTATCATGTTCGGCGGCATTTTACTGTGGATGTTTGTGAGCATTCGCTTGTCACGCAAGACGCGCCCGTTGACGGAACAGGCCAAAAAAGAGGCGCAAAAATGGCAGGGCTTCAAGCTGTACCTCAGCGAAATTCAGCAGTTTGGTAATTTAGCTGAGGCGCAAGAGATTCTAGATAATTATTTTGCGTATGCCGTGGCACTGGGTGTCGATGAGCGGCTGCTTGCTCAAATTGAAGCGTTGGGCGGCAAGATGCCGTCCTGGTTGGGTGATGGTTCCCAGCCGCGTCCTGTTCGGCGGCGCACCTGGCAACACCGCTGGCGACGACGCTGGCAGCGTGGTTCCTGGCGTCCACAGCCGCCGAGACCAGCAACGGCCGTTCCCACCTCATCTTCTTTGCCCAATATGGGTTCAGGCAACGGCCGTCCCCCGCTAGAATCACTTTCAGACTCATTGGCAGGTGGTTTAGAGCGCAGCAGTGATCGCTTGGCGACTGTGTTGAATACGGCCGTTAGGGGCAAAGACGGCGACACACCCAATATTGTGCTAAACGCGGCCGGGCAAAGCGTGAAGCTAGACTGGGACGGCGAGCAAACAGTTGACGGCATGATGAATGACATTATGCGAAAAGCGCAAACGATTAAACCGGTACGGCCGTCTTCCGGTGGTGGACGAGGCGGTTACCGAGGCGGCTCGCGCAGCAGCTTTGGCCGCAGCAGTTCTCGCTCCAGTCGGTCACGCAGCTCTAGTTCACGGCGCAGCGGCGGTGGCGGAAGCCGTGGCTTTCGCTAAAATGAGGCAATGAGCAACATAGAGTTTAACTTAACCCTGACCCAAACCTACACCGCTTCTGCCGAGCGCATTTTTCGCGCCTGGATTGAACCGGAGGCATTGCAAAAATGGTTCCGCCCTACCAACCAAATCCAGGTTGCCAATGCCGAAACAGACTTGCGAACCGGGGGTGATTACCGTATTGAGATGCAAACGGCCGTGGGCATCATCCATCGCGCCAGCGGCCTTTATCATGAAATCAACGAGCCAGTAAAACTGGCGTTCACCTGGCGCTGGGGGGACGAAACTGACGCCGAAGACACCTACGTCGAGGTGACCTTGCGCCAGCTTGCGCCCAATCAAACGGAGCTAACCCTGTTCCACGATGAATTTCTAACTGCGGACGAGCGCGACAGTCATGAAGAAAATTGGCGAGGCATCTTAGCACAACTCACCAATTATTTGGGCTAGCCAAAACGTACATCACCTGTAAAAAGAGTTTACACATTCCCTACATATTTGCTTGATACGCTACCTCTAATAACAGCCACAGAGCAAAACGAGAAACCTGAGAAAAGAACCGACACCTCTAAATTCTCTGTGTTCTGTGTGGCAAACGAATAGTTGGAGGTAGCAAAATGCGAGCAAGAATGAAGCGTTGGTTTAAGCGATTGCTAAAAATGGGTGGTCTGTTTGTGCTGATTGGCATTGGCGTCATTATTGGGTTGATTATTGGTGGAAGTTCGGCCGCTGCCAACCACACCATCGTCGTTCGAGGCGATCACCATTTTGATGAACATATGGATGTTATCGTAGAGGAACGGATTCACGAGCGGATCGAACAGCGCATCGAAGAAGAAATCGTTGTAAACATTCCGCCCATCCCGACGATTCCGCCTATTCCCACCATTCCACCCATCCCTGAAATGCCAGAAATTCCACCGATGCCCGACCTACCCACGACAATACACATTGAGCGTGGTGGTCCCGACTTCTTTGACGTGGTCAACGGCATTGGCACGGTTTTAGCCTCCTTTGGCCTGATTGGTCTGGGCATTGTGATGATTATTCGGGGACGGCGGCAACCAAAAGAGAAATCACCCGAATCGCTGAACAAATAAATAAGAGATTGGAGATTAGAGATTTGCCAATCTCCAGTCTCCAGTCTCTAATCTCCTTTTCTCCACCATATGCTAAAATCCTAAGATCAATGAGCGATAAAATTTTGATTGTAGAAGACGAAGTGCGAATTGTGCGAACCCTGCGGCTCTATTTGGAGCAGGCGGGGTTTGCGGTAACGGCCGTTCACACAGGTAGCGACGCCATTCCTGCTTTTCGGCAAGAACGGCCGTCTCTCATCCTTCTTGATCTCAATTTGCCAGAGCAAGACGGACTAGACGTCTGCCGCAGCCTGCGCCGCCTGGGGAACGTGCCCATCATCATGCTCACCGCCCGCACCGAGGAGATGGACCGGCTGATTGGCCTGGAGCTGGGAGCCGACGACTACATCAGCAAACCATTTTCGCCACGTGAAGTGGTGGCTCGCGTGCGTGCCGTGCTGCGCCGCACCCAGGGCAGCCTGGCCAGCGAAAATCTGCTGCAAGCTGGCGCACTTCAGCTTGATTTGGCCGCTTACCGCGTTTGGATTGATGGGCAACTGCTGGATTTAACCCAAACCGAGTTTGAGCTGATGGCCACGCTGCTGCGCCACAAGGGACAGGTGCTCAGCCGAGGGCAGCTGCTGGAAGCCGTACAGGGGGTGGCACACGAGGAGTTTGAACGCGCCATTGATCAGCACATCAAAAATGTACGCCGCAAGCTGAAAACGGCCGTTGGCGACCATCCCATCATCCACACCATTTACGGCGTGGGCTACCGGTTGGACGAGGTGGTGCTGCCCAATGCGTAGGTTGTTGCGAAAGATGCGGCCGTCCCATTGGGTTCAGCAGTTCAAGCAGCGTCGAGGGCGGCGCGTAACTCCTAAGCAAATTCGCGTGGGGGATGAGCTGATCATTCTCAAGGAAGAGACGATGCGCTTTGGTCGGTTACGACGGCCGTTTCGCTTCATTTGGCGTGGGTTGAGCTGGCTGTTTGGGCTGCTGCGCCGTGCCTGGAGCCGCTTTCGCTGGATGACGCGCAGCCTTTGGTTTCGGCTAATGGGTGCGTTTGCGGTTGTCATTTTCCTCATGCTGTTTATCGTAATGAGTGTGGTGGGCAACATCACCGCCCGTGCCTTTCGTCAATACATCACCCAGCGCAACCAGGCAATCACGGCCATTTTGCCTTCCTTAGTAGAAGACCCAGAAACGCTAGACGATGCAGAAATCATTATTACGGGAGACGAAATCATTATTCGGCGCGTTGTGCCTCGTCCCACGGTTCCACCACCGCCGCAATTTCCTAATTTCCCTGATATTGATTTTGAACCGCCAGAAATTGTGGCGGAATCCCCGGAAGTGGTCGTAAGCCCCCCTGTGGTTGTGGAAACGGATGGAGAAACGGCCGTTACCGAAGAAGTGATCGTGCTCGATTGGCTAGATGTGTTGGCTCCTTCCTCACCAGAGGTGCTGGGGCTATCTTTTCTCAGTGATGTGCAGGAGGCGGCGCAAACGGCCGTTATCGCTGCGGGTGTTGTTTCGCTGGTGCTGGGCACGCTGCTTTTCTGGCAGATTACTCGTCCCATGAGCCAGATGCGTCGCGCTTCGCAAGCGTTGGCGGCTGGCGAACCAGACGTGCGCGTGCCGGTGCGGTCGCAGGATGAACTTGGCAAGGTGGCCGAAGCATTCAACCAGATGGCCAGCAAAATCTCCGAACAGGAACAGCTACGGCGGCAAATGGTGGCCGACGTGGCTCACGAGCTGCGTACCCCGCTCACCGTCATGCAGGCCAACCTGGAAGCGATGCTCGACGGCCTGCTGGAACCAAATCCGACTGAACTGCAAGAGCTTAATGACGAAGTGCATCGCCTCTCCCGCCTCATTGATGATTTGCGCCTGCTCTCTTTTGCCGACTCTGGCCAGCTCTCCCTCACGCTGCAAGAAGTGGACGTGCGTGAGCTAGCGTCCACGGTTGTGGCTCGTCTGGCGCCACTCGCTGAAACGCGCGAAGTTCGGTTAGTAGACGACGCGCCAGGCAAGCTGCTTATCGTGTTGGCAGATGCGGATCGGATTCAGCAGGCGTTAACCAATTTAGTGGCCAATGGGATTCGGCATACGCCAAAGGGGGGAAGGGTGAGGGTAACGGCCGTTCAGGAACAAACCACCATCCACCTTTCCGTCATCGACAGCGGCCCCGGCATTCCCCCGGACGATTTGCCCAACGTCTTCGACCGCTTCTGGCGCGGCGATAAATCCCGCAGCCGCCACAGCGGTGGCTCTGGTCTGGGCCTGGCCATCGTCAAGCAAATTGCGGAACTGCATCAAGGGCGCGTCAGCGTACTCTCCCCCAGCGGCAGCGGCGCGGTCTTTACTATTTCGTTACCAGTTTTCAGTAATCAGTAGGTCAGTAGGCCAGTATTCAGTGATCAGTAAGCTGTTTTTACTGATTAGTGACACACTGAACACTGCTTACTGATTATCAAGTTCTCCCAAAACAGTCTGGTACAGCGTATCTGCTCGTAAATCTTCCAGTGTGTGGCAGGGGGCATCTAGCTTTTCCGCTAGCAGCTTGGCCAAGCCTTGGTCAAAGGCGGCGTGTTCCATGTTGATGACGACGGATCGCACCCCCAACTCCTTGATTAGCTCAGAAATGCGGTGTGCTTCTTGCTGAGGGGGCATGTCGCTTAGGCTCACATTGCCGGCACCGTCCGTTAGCAAAATCAGCATCGGCATCACGTCTGGATGGGTGTACGCTTCCTGGCGGAACACGTCATATGCCATCATCAGCCCGGCAGAGAGCGGTGTTTTTCCACCGACGGCGATGTCAGCCAACGCCTGTTTAGCCAATTGCACCGAATTGGTCGGTTGCAGCACCAGATTGGAATCATTTTTGTTGAACACAATCAGCCCCACGCGGTCCCGCCGCTGGTAGGCGTCTGTGAGCAAGGACATGATCGCGCCTTTGGTTGCTTCCATCCGCTCGGCGACGGCCATGCTCCAACTGGCATCCACGGCAAAAAGGATGAGGTTGGCAGCGCGGCGCACCCGAACCTTTTCACGCAGGTCGCTTTTTTCCAGCGCCAACGCCAGTTCAGAGGTGTCTCGTTCTTTTTGGTAGGGGGCGGCGGCGCGGAAGGTGGCGTCGAAGGCCAAATCAGTCACTTTGCCTTTGGGGACGCGGGACTGCACGTAACGGCCGCGTTTGCGTTCGGTTTTGGTTTGTGACCGGCGTCCGGCCGATTTGCGGGTGAGGCGGTCTAGCTGGGTGTCTAGCCGACGTGCCATGAACTCTTGCTTGGACTGGATTTTTTGGCCGCCTTCCCACCATTGGCCATCCTGGGCGGTTTGCGGCACGGTTTGGGGGCCAGCCTCTGCCTGCTGGCTGGTTTCAGCCCCGTCGCTGGCTTCATCCGAGTCTAAGGCTTTTTTTTTACGTTTTCCTGGTCAACGGTGTCGTCCATCGGGTCGTCAGTGGGGTCGCCCATGCCCATCTCGGACTGCACGTCTTCCAGTCGCTCCTCCAAGTCGGCGGCGGAGATAGCGGTGTCTTGGAACGGCCGTCCCTTAATCCGGTGGGGCAGTGCCAGTTCAGCAGCCAGCACAATGTCTTCATCCGTGATTTGGCTGCGACCTTGGAAGGCGGCGTGCGCCTGTGCCCCGCGCAGAATCACCAGATCAGCACGATGGCCGTCTACGTTCATGGCGCTGGTTAGTCCGGCGATAGAGTGTAGGTCGCGTCGGGAATATTTGACCTTGTTTACAATTTCACGCGCTTCACAAATTTGGTCAGCTAATTGCTTTTCGTGGTCTTCCCACTCATCGCGGAAAGCATCGGGATTCACTTCAAAGCTAAGGCGGCGTTCCATAATTGAGACGCGCTGGTGGGCATTGCTGAGGCCGGAGATTTGCACCGAAAAGGCAAAGCGGTCTAGTAATTGGGGACGAAGGTCACCTTCTTCCGGGTTCATGGTGCCCACGAGGATGAATTTGGCAGGGTGGGTGAAGCTGATGCCTTCCCGCTCAACTACATTCACGCCCATCGCCGCTGAGTCCAGCAGCAAATCCACAACGTGATCGTCAAGCAGGTTCACTTCATCCACGTAGAGCAAGCCGCGGTTGGCGGCCGCCAAGACGCCAGACTCAAAATGTTTTTCGCCTATTTGGATCGCTTTTTCGATGTCCAACGTGCCCACGACGCGGTCTTCGGTGGCGCTGACGGGCAAATCCACGAAGGGGGTGCGGCGGGCTGTGACTTCTAGCAGGCCATCGGCGTGGCGCACGCGGCATTCATCGCACCATTGGCTGGTGCGGTTGGGGTCGCAGCCAAAGCGGCAGTCGGCCACGGTTTCGATGTCCGGCAGGAGGGCGGCCAGGGCGCGGGAGGCGGTGGATTTGGCGGTACCGCGCTCGCCCCGGATGAGGACGCCACCAATGCGGGGGCTGACGGCGTTGAGGATCAACGCCCGTTTCATGCGTTCCTGTCCGACGATTGCTGTGAAGGGAAAGACTGCTCGACGTGCCATGTTTATCTCCAGTATTCAGTGATCGGTTGTCAGTAATCAGTTTACAGATTAGCGACCGAAAGATTATACTGCATGGGATTTTGATCGCAACGGCCGTTTCATTCACCATCAATGCTGTTTTTGTGACCTCTTGGGGCGATTGCGAAACTCGTACAATGTCCCAACTACCGCTGGCACAATCAAGAATTGGCAATACGAGGACGCAAGCGTTGTAAAAAACAATTGTCCAGAAAAAATAGTCATCATTACGGATAAATCACTATCAAATGGATTTAAGAATTGTCCATCTCGATCAATGTAAAGTAGCGAAGTTAAGGCCAAGCAAAATAAAAAGGTAATGACAAAACCAGCAAAAAGTGAGTGGAAAAAGAAACGATTTTTTGTAAAGAATGTTTGCCCCTTGAAACTTGATGCTATGAGAAAGATAAAGGAAATTAGGGAAATTGTGGGAAACAAGTAATAGAAGTAGAACATTTTTTATACCTCCCCTTGGCCAGGGAAATCTTAGCAACGGTTCATTTTACATGATAAATAAGCTAGCGATTTCTAGCAACAAATACAATTCAAACGACCATGATTTACTCACTTTTTGCTGGTACAATCCAGCCGCTTTTTGACACATTCGGGATGGAGAAACTCAGATGAAAAGCCGAAAAACGCGGATTGTTTTGGGCGTGGCTGGGATATTGCTCATTTTGTATGTCACGCTGGCGTGGCGAGCGCAGCCGGTGCCAGCGCATCCCTTTTTTACGCAACAAGACGGCGTGATGGTCATTGCCCACCAGGGTGGCGAATGGCTGCGACCCAGCAACACGTTGGCCGCCTTTGACCATGCCGTTGAGCTGGGCGTGGACGTGTTGGAGATGGACATTCACCAGACCAAAGATGGTGTCATTGTCCTCATGCACGACGACACGGTGGATCGCACCACCGATGGAAGAGGCACGATTAATGAGATGAGTTTTGCCGAAATCCGCGCGCTGGATGCGGGCCATTATTGGACCGATGATGACGGCGCAACCTATCCATATCGTGGGCAGGGCATTCAGGTGCCAACCCTCGAAGAAATATTCCAAAACTATCCAAACATGCGGATGAACATTGAAATTAAACAGGAGACGCCGAGTATGGTACGGCCGTTCTGCCAACTCATCCGCGACTACAACATGGAAGAAAAAATCCTCGTCGCTACCTTCCACCAGGCCACTGTCGAAGAGTTTCGCGAAGTGTGCCCCCATGTCATAACCTCGATGGTTGAGCCAGAAATTCAGCTCTTTTTTGGGCTAAACACCGTCTTTTTGGGTGCACTGTTTCAAGCACCCGGTACCGCCTTCCAGGTGCCACGCACCTCCTCGCTGCCCATCATTGGCGAAGTGGATGTTCTCACCGAACGCTTTATTCGTGTAGCCAATAGCCACAACATTCAGGTACACGCCTGGACCATCAACGATCCTGCCGAAATGGAGCGGCTCATTGGCTTGGGTGTGAATGGTATCATCACCGACCGACCTGATTTACTGCTGGAAGTGATAAAGTGATCAACTTAACAATTCACAATTCATTATTCCCATGCGCCTGCCAAGTAAGCCATTCGCCACCCAAGGCGGCCCGGTTGTGCTGGCACATCGCGGCTGGCGGGGCCTGTACCCGGAAAACACAATGCTGGCCTTCCGCAAGGCGGCGGGGCTGCCGATTGACGGGCTGGAAATTGATATTCACCAAACGGCCGATTCCGTGCTGGTCGTTTTTCATGATGCAACTTTGGAACGAACAACAAATGGAAACGGCCGTGTCCAAGACCATACCCTTGCCGAATTGCAAAAACTGGACGCAGGTTACCACTTCACGTCTGACGGCGGGAAAACCTTCCCTTTTCGCGGACAGGGCGTCACCATCCCCACGCTGGCCGAAGTTTTTGAGCGCTTCCCCAACCTGTGGATCAATATTGATATGAAGCAAGAGACGCCCAGCCTGGTGCAAGATTTTGCGGATTTGATTCGCCATCACAACGTGGCGCACCGTCTGTGCGTGGGATCATTTAGCAACAAAACCGTCGCCGATTTTCGCCGCGCCTGCCCGGAAGTGGGCCGCACCGTCTCCCATGCGGAGACGCTGCGTTGGTTTGTGTTGAGCAAGCTGCGGCTCGATTGGCTGTACTGGGGGCAGGGTCAGGTGCTGCAAATCCCCGAAGCGGATGAGGACAGCGGCTACCGGCTGGTGACGCCCCGTTCTGTGCGAGCGGCACACCGCAATAAAATGGCGGTTCACGTCTGGACAGTGAACGAAGCGGCCGATATGCAGCGACTGCTCGACATGGGCGTGGACGGGCTGATTTCTGATTATCCTGACCGAGCATTGCGTCTACTGGGGAGGCTGTAAATGGCCGAAAAGTGGATTGGTGTGGTGGGTGGCGTGGGGCCGTTTGCCGGGATTGATTTGTTGGGCAAGATTGCGGCGCAAACCGTTGCCAATCAAGATCAAGATCATCTGACTGTCCTCAACTGGTCTCAGCCTGCCAAAGTTGTGGATCGCACCGAATATTTGCTGGGAGAAGTAGAAGAAAATCCGGCAGTTGCGCTGGCGGCGCAGGTGCAGCAGTTGGCTAAGATGGGCGCAGGCGTCGTCGGCATTCCCTGCAACACCGCCCACGCGCCGCGCATCTTCAACCAAATTCGCGCTGAACTAGCAGCAGCCAATTGTGATGTTACCTTGCTGCACATGATTGAAGAGGTCGGCCGTTTTTTGCAAACACACCTGCCAGAAGTTACCCAGGTTGGCGTACTTTCCACCACAGGGACATACCGGGCTGGCGTTTACGTGGATGTGCTGGGGGAGTTGGGATTTACGGCCGTTCTCCCGCCACTCACCCTGCAAACCGAAAAAATCCACCCAGCCATCTACGATCCAGAGTACGGCATCAAAGCATGTGGCGTCGCTACCGCCGAGGCGAAAGCCAATCTGCAAGAAGGCATCGTCACGCTCAAAACCGCCGGAGCCGAAGCGATCATCCTGGGCTGCACCGAACTGCCCCTTGCCTTCACCAAGCCCACCGCCGCCGGACTCCCCCTCATCGACCCTACGCTCATCCTGGCCCGCGCCCTCATTCGTGAGGCTAATCCGACGAAGTCGAAAGAAGTAATTGAGTAATTGGGTAATTAGCCGTCCAATGGTTCAATTACCTAATTGCCCAATTGCCCAGGAGAACCTATGCCCAGAATACGCGAATTAGGAATTTACAACAGCCAGCTCCCGACAGGTTCCCACAACGGCATCACCGACGTGGCGGGCGTGGCGGTGGGGCATTTTACGCTGATTGAGGGGGAGGGTGCCTGGACGGGCAGCGGCCCTTTTCGCACGGGCGTGACGGTCATTTTGCCCCATCAGGGAAATTTGTATGAGGAGAAGGTGGGTACGGCCGTTCACACCATCAACGGCTTTGGCAAGGTGGCAGGTTTTGAGCAGGTGCGCGAGCTGGGCAATATCGAGACGCCCATTGCCCTCACCAGCACGCTCAATGTGCCGCGCGTAGCCGATGCGCTGATGACGATCGCCATCGAGCAAAATCCGCACATTGGTCTAGGCTTTACCGAGACGGGGCGGCAAGGCTACGCGAGCGTTAATCCGGTGGTGGGAGAAACTAGCGATGGCTTTTTGAGCGACATGCAGGCACGTCCGATTGGTTTGGTCGAGGTGCGGGCTGCGTTGGCCAATGCCTCAACCGGGTCAGTGGTCGAGGGCGTGGTGGGCGCTGGAACCGGGACGAGTTGCTACGGCTGGAAGGGGGGGATTGGCACAGCCAGCCGGGTGCTGCCAGAGCGGGGCCACAATTACACAATTGGGGCATTGGTGCAGAGCAATTTTGGTCGCCCAGAGGAGCTGACGATTGCGGGCGCGCCGATTGGTTTGCATTTGCAGCCGCCGCCCAGCCATCGCGCGGAGGATGGCTCGATCATGATCATTCTGGCGACGGATGCGCCGCTAGACGTGCGGCAGTTGGGGCGATTGTGCCAGCGGGCGGCGTTTGGCTTAGCACGGACGGGTAGCACTTGCCACGGAGGTAGCGGCGATTTTGTGATTGCGTTCAGTACAGCCAACCGGGTTCCTGACAGGTTGGAGAGGTTGGTGGTGGCGCGTACGGCCGTCTACGAACAACCCATCATGAGCTTATTCTCGTTGGCGGTGATTGAGGCGGTGGAGGAAGCGATTTACAACAGCCTGCTAATGGCGCACACGGTGGTGGGGCGAGATGGCAATACGCGGCATGGCTTGCCTGTGGATGAGGTGGTGAAGATAGTGCGTAGAGCGTAGTGCGTATTTTTCTACGCACTACGCTCTACGCATTACGCCCTTAACTGTCGTTAGCGTCAATCGCCCGCTGGGTGACCCGGTAGATTTCATCCAGCGACGCGCCTCGCGCTTTTTCCAGCCGCTCGACCCGCTTTTGGAACTGATTCAGCGCGTAATCGGTGAAAACTGATTCTTCCAGGCCAAAGGGCATGACTTCGTAGGCGGCAAACGCATCCCCCACCACGCCCAGTGCCGGGGGTAGCAGTTCGTTCATTGTCTCTTCCAGCACATCCCACAAGCCATCGTCGGCGGCAACGAGGCGTGAGAGCAGGAAGATGCCGTAGGCAATGTGGCGAGATTCATCTTGCTGCAGCAGCCGAATACCTTCGCGCACGCCGGGCAGGATGTTGTTTTGCTGCATCACCGTAAAATAAGCGTGGTAGCCCGTTTCGGCCAGCACCCCTTCCACAATCATATTGTAGGTGACAGAGGCGCGTACCTGGGCAGCGGGTGAGGCGTCTGCCTGCAAAGTGCGTAATGCCCGGGGCAACGCCTGGTAAAAAAGGGTGTGGTAATTTTCGGTGTGGTAATGGCTTAGATCGAGATTGGCCTGCACCACTTCAACCAGAAAGCGATTGAAAAAGTCGGTGTGTTTGGCTTCTTCAAATAAGAAAGTCGTGAGGAACATTTCCTCTTCTAGACGGCCTTCCTGGGCGATGGCCAGAATGAGGGGCAGCAAATCTAGCGTCACCGCTTCTTCGCCCGCCTGGAACATGGCTGTCAGGCGCAGCAGCAAATCCTGCTCATCGGGGGCAAGCTGCTGCCAATCGGTCTTGTCTTGTGCCAAATTGATGTCGCTGGGGTTCCAGATGCCCAACCGCTTGGCTTTTTCATAGAGGCGCATGGGGGGCGTGTGTCGCTGCAAGCCCTGGGTAGTGGTAAGAAATTGTTGGTGGGTCATGGGAGGCTCCTGTTAGAATTATGAATTGTTAAGTCAGGATGATTTGCTAATTCATTCTCACCTGCATACAATTCGCACGGTTCATTTGATAGAAGAAAATTGTTACACAGATGGGTAACTGAGTCCAGCAGGGCTGTTACCCATTATTCTTTATAGGGTGTAGCGAGGATGAACTGGAGGAATTGCGTGAATTTGAAACGAGACGTTCTAAGTTTAATTTGGCTGCTGCTGTTTGCCTTGGTTTTGGGTTTGGTTGGATGTCAAACAGAACCAGAGGTGGACGAAGCCGTAGAGGTTGATATGCAGGCGACGGTAGACACGGCCGTTTCCCTCACAGTGACTGCCCAAACTGAAAATGGAGTGGAAGAGGAAGCAGTAGCCCAGGCGACGTTGCTACCGACCTCAACTTCTGTGCCGACCCAAGTGCCAGAAACGCCAACTGTAGAAGCGACGGTGCCACCGCCACCCACCAGCACACCAAAGCCAACGAGTCTACCCATCCCCACCAATACGACTGTGCCTACCGATACGCCGGAGCCAACGGCCGTACCGCCCACTGCCGCCCCTGTGAACACCCAACCCCCGCCACCGCCCACCGTTCCGCCAGAGCCTGTTTTCAGTGGCAATTTACTGAACAATGGTTCCTTTGAAGGGGGCTGGTACAACATGAATGGTGCGCCAGAGTTTCAGCTACCCAACGGCTGGATTATGGAGTTTGATTCTGGTCCAACCGGCTTTGGTGGCGAGTCGTGGGACATTTGGTTCCCGCCAGAAACGCGGGTGCTGCCCTACTACCAACTGCCAGAAAATGAACGCGGCCTGTTCATTCGTGACGGGGAATATACCATTAAAGCGTTTAAGGGGAATGGCCCTATTAGCTTGCGGCTGCTGCAAGATATTGCCCTAGAGCCAGGGACTTACGTGTTCACCGTTTATGTGTTCCCGGATTTAGTCACCAGCTATGAAGGTGGTAAACAGTTTTCTGGCGATCCGTTTGCGGGTGAAGTACGTTTTATTTCGCCGAGCGGCGGCACGGGCTGGCTGACGTTTGGTGCAGGCTTCGGAACCTGGGGGGTGTTTGAGCATACCTTCACCATCGACGCCGCCCAGACCGTGCGCATTGGTGTTGGGCTGCGCGGCCGATATGCGCTCGCCAGCAATGGCTTCTTCATTGATGACTGGTCGTTACGACGAATTGAGAATTAGATTATGAAATTAGGGATTATTGGGTTGCCCAGCAGTGGCAAAACCACCATTTTTAATGCGCTCACCAAGGGGGATGCCCCGACGGGGCAAAGCATGGGCGGCCGTTTCGATGTGTTAACGGCCGTTGTTGCTGTATACGATGAGCGGGTGGATATCTTGACCGAGATGTTCAAGCCCAAGAAAACCACCTTTGCCAAAATTACCTACACCGACGTGGCGGGCATAAAAAAAGGGGCCAATGAGGGTGGCGGGATGAGCGGCGAACTGCTCAACCATTTGGCCGGGCTGGACGGCTTTGTGCATGTGGTGCGCGCCTTTGAATCTGACCTGGTGCCACACGCCGACGGCAGCGTAGATGCTGCCCGCGATTTGGAAATTGTAGACACGGAGTTCTTGCTAAACGATTTGGGCATTGTGGAGCGGCGTATCGAGAAGATTGAAGATGGCTTACGTAAGGGGGCGACTAAGAATAAGGTGGCGGCCCAGGCGGAGCTGACCCTGTTCCAGCAGTTAAATGAGACGTTGAGCGAGGAACGGCCGTTACGCACCCTCAACCTCTCCGGCGAACAAGAAAAAGCATTGCGTGGCTATGGTTTGCTGACGCTCAAACCTGTGGTTGTCATTATTAACATTGGGGATGACCAGGATGAGGTGATACTCGATTACGAGCTTCCGCTGACGGTGGTAGCCAATTTGCGCGGCAAGCTAGAGATGGAGCTTTCGCAACTCAGTGCTGCCGGGGATACCGAATCGCTGGAAATATTTATGGAAGAGTACGGCGTGACGGAACTGAGTCTGGATCGCGTGATACGCTTGAGCTATGATTTGATGGGGCTGCAATCCTTTTTTACCGTGGGTGAAGATGAGGTGCGCGCCTGGACGATTAAGCGGGAAGCAATTGCCGTGGATGCTGCCGCCACTATTCACACCGATTTGGCCAAGGGGTTCATTCGCGCGGAAACGGTGGCCTACGACGAGTTGATCGCGCTAGGCGGGCTGCCGCAGGCGCGTAACGCGGGCAGGCTGCGCCAGGAAGGTAAAACATACATCGTGCAGGATGGCGATGTGATTAACATTAAGTTCAACATTTAGTTCCAAGTTAGGTGACAGTCACCTATGGAGAACTGGTATGGATTTTGTGCGGAAGATGAAGTGGGTTGTTGGATTGATCACTATTTTGCTGGTGGCTGCTTGTGGTTCGGAGGAACTGCCAACGGCCGTTCCCACCCTAAGTGTCCCAACATCCCTTCCAGCCACCGAAGCTGCACCTGAGGAACCAACGGCCGTACCCACCAGCACCTCTGGCGCCGCCGAGCCTGAACAACTTCCGACGACGAGTACGGCAACGGCCGTTCCCCCCACCAACACGCCCGAACCAACGCCCATTCCCCCAACACCGACAGCAACGGTTACAATCAGCAGCGGCAGCGCGGGCAATTTTGCTGTCATTTACGTAGAGCCAAACGATGTACTCAACGTGCGTTCTGGCCCCGGCGTGGCGTTTGGCGTTGTGGGCAGCATTCCCCCAACCGCCACCGACGTCCAGATTACGGGCAGTGGACAGGTCGTTTCTGGCTCAACTTGGGTGCCAGTGCGGCATGGCGGGCTGGCAGGTTGGGTGAACAGTCGCTTTTTAACGGGCAATTTGTCTGATGCAACTTTTTGTGGGAATACGGCCGTTTTGCAACTGCTCAATCAGTTGGAAACGGCCGTGGCTAACCAGGATGATGCCCTGCTGGCTCAACTTATCCACCCGGAACGCGGCCTGCGCGTGCGCCTGCTCTGGTACGAAGCCGAAACGCGCCTGGACAACCTGAATTTGCTTGGCGACCCGACCAGCTACAATTGGGGCAACGCTGCCGGCAGTGGCGAACCGATTTTGGGAACCCCCACCCAGGTGCTGCTGCCACGCTTGCAAAATGATTTCCTGGGCGCAACTGAAATAGCATGCAACGATATTTTGCATGGTGGTACGCCAGGGTTTGTAGTTTTGCCAGAATCGTATGAACCACTTAACTACTACTCGTATTATCGCCCTGGCACTGAAGAGTATGCCGAACTGGATTGGGGCAGTTGGGTCATTGGCGTAGAATTGTGGCAGGGTAGCTATGTCGTCAGTACGCTCATTCATTATCAGTGGGAGCCCTAAAAAGCAAACGGAGATGCATGTTGTGTTGATAAAATTGTTTACCAGCTTTCTTTTGGAGCGACCCGCAAAAAAAAGGACCATGTCTGCCTGGGGTGAAAAATTAACCGCTAGCGGCAATTCAATTAGCCAAAAGCTGGATAAAAGCCCCGATAGTCAGCGTAATCGCCAAGTTTTGTCCCATATCATTGGCATTGAGCAGTGGGGGCAAAGTCGGCTGCGTGTTGGTTTAGGTGAGCCATTCAAACAGGAAGAATATAACAGTTATCGTCCCTCTAAAAACCGCAGCTGGGAGCAGCTAAAGACAGAGTTTCGTATAACGCGCCGTAAAACCGTAGCGCTGGCTGAAGAATTAGACAATAAGCAGGTAAATCAATCGACAACTGTAAAGCATAATCAGTACGGTAATATTTCTTTAGGAGCATGGCTACGTTATCTTCATTTGCACGCTAATTTGGAAAGTAAGCGTATAAAGTAAAAACGGGAAGGTTTTAGATTTTCCAGATTTCCCCAGTGACCAAAATGCCTAATTTTCAACACATTATTTCCTGGCTAGAGCTACCTGCTTTGGAGGGGGAGGAAGCAGTTCGTCAGGGATCGCTCATAAACCTTATTTTTAAGTGGGGTGTGCTTTTTCTTATTTCCACGCTGTTGATTTGGCCTTTATTTGCTGACTCCCCAAATGCACTATCTTACCTCTATATTTCTCTCGCTTTGCTGCTAGGGCTTGTGGTGGTTAAGCAGATTTTAAACAGAGGTTGGGTGCGTCAGGCTGGCTATTTACTTGCCGCTATGCTTTGGGTAACTTTCTGTATTGCTGCATTATTGAGTCCCGATGGTTTAGCAAGTACGCCATTTTGGGCGGCTGTTACCATTACGCCGATTTTGGCTGGCTTTATAAATGGTACGAATGCCAGCATCATTGTTACATTATTGAATTGGGGCATGGGCGGGTACATTATGTGGCTGGATCTAACTGATCCGCTTCGAAATGTAGCTTACTATGAAGCCCCACTGTTTCGATACTTGGCTTTGATGGTGATGGCTTCTGTCTTTCCTGTGATTGTGTTTATTTGGCAGCGGAATTTACAGGATGCCTTGAACCACGTGCGGCTCTCGGAACAGGCTGAGGCAGAAACGGCCGCTTACCGGTTGCAAAATGAAGCGTTAGAAGCGGCCGTTACCGCACGTACCAGCGCATTGGAAGAGTCGCTCACCCGTGAGCAACAGATGGCGGAAAAGCTGACCCTGGCATTAGAGTCTGAAACGCAGCTCGGTGAACTGCAATCTCGCATTATCACGGTGGTGTCCCATGAATTTCGCACACCGCTTTCTGTTATTAATAGCTCTGCTGAACTGCTGCGAAAGTTTTATGACCGCCTGCCAGAAGATCGCCGCGAGGCGGCCCACACGCGCATTCGCGAATCCATTTTTTACCTGAATGATTTGCTAAAAGATGTCACATTGGTAGACCAGGCGCAGCGGGCCACGATACGGCCGTCTTACCAAACCTTCACCTTTAGCGATTTATGCCAGGAATTGGTGCGTAGATTGCTGATGGAGGTGTCTGACCCCAATCGGGTGCGCTGCCATTTTGCGCAGGGCGTTGATGTGCCAGTGCAGACAGACATTAACCTACTCCAACAAATCGCGGCCAACCTCATCTCAAACGGACTGAAATATTCAGATAGAGACAGTTTTGTCGAGGTGCATTTTCGGCTGGATAGCACACAGTTGTTTGTAGAAGTAATCGATCAGGGCATTGGGATTCCACAGCATGAGCAATCGCGCATCTACGAACTGTTTTACCGCGCCAGCAACGTGGATGAGCGGCGCGGTTTGGGATTGGGTCTGTTTATTGTGCAGTTAATTACCAAGTTGCTGCAAGGCAGCGTGCATTTGCAAAGTGGTGGAGAGGGTCAGGGGGCAACCTTTGAAGTACGGCTGCCCCTGCTGCCGCAGTTGACAAATGGGGGTGGCTAGCAGCCAATGGCGTTGCCGCTACACCATCGCCGCTTTCAGATTCGCAACGGCCGTTTCCTCAATCGCTTGAATCTTTTCCAAATGAGCTGCCATGTTTTCCCGAAATGCCACTACTTCTTGCGTGTTTAGCGGGAACTCCGTTTCTGACTGTTTCAACAACGCTTTTTCTTCCTGTTTAAGCTGGGCGATTTGCTCAACCGCTGCGCTACCCTGGCTGTGCAGCAAATCCCGCTGCTGCAACAAAATGTGGCGCATCCGGCCTAGTATGGGAACCTCGTCGGGCAGAACGGCCGTGCCAAACGCATCCCACGCCTCACCACTCTGCCGGAACTGGGCCGCCACCTCATCGAGGGCTGGTTTGCTCAAAATCTGGCTCGCTTCTTCTAGAAAATCAGCAAAAACGTCGCGCTCAGCATATCCCACATTGCCAAAACAGTTGATGCTGTCAAAGACGCCCATCAGCCCAGCCAACATCTTGCGCCCGGCGGGGAACTCTTTTTCCCAGCTAAGGCGAGTTTTGGGGCGGGTGAGCAGCTTGATCCAGTGCAGGTATGCTGCCAAACCAAAATTGTTTTTGGACCCTTTGGGTGGTTTTTCGGTGTACAGCTTGATGCAATCCCAAATGCCTGCCTGCACCGCGCTGGGCAATTTGTCTGGCATTGGCGGCTCCAGCGTAAGAATGCGGAACTTGTCTTTTTTGACGCGGGCGCGGGCGGTGTGCAGCACTTCGGTACTGATGGTGAGCGGGATGGGCGCGCGGTCGGCGATGTGAACGGTATCGGCCGTTTCATCATAGCCGTACACCAGGATGGGATACATGCCCCACATTCCTTCATCGTACGGCATAGCGCTGTACGGTAAACTGAAATGGTCGGCCCAAACGATGGCGGGTTCGCCACTTTCTAACGTGTCAATCAGATTGGCCACAGCTTTTGTGGGGCTGCTGGTGTGGCGGCGGTGCTGCACCACGCCCAGCCGCGCCAGCATGGTGTCTAGCGGGTCGAAGGTGTTGCGGGTGAGCAGGCGGCAAATCGGATCGTACCCTTCATAGGCAAAAGAAAAGTAGCCCATCACCGCGCCGCCGCTGACGCCCATGAGCAAGGCTTCGCTGTACGGTCGTCCCGTGTGTGGTGCTTTTACCCCGGTGTAGGCTAAAAAGTTAGCCACGGTTCCAGTTTCCCAATGACGGCCGTTAAATTGGTTGTAATCCTCTAAAATTGGCATGTTTTCCTCCGAGCAAGTTGTTTAGACACAGTATACGGCCGTTTCCCAACCATCTTGAAAAATAGAGACATGGTATGCACTTTTGTGCTTTGGCCAAAGAGGTTCTAGAGGAGCTTATGGTGCAAAAACGCCAGCGGGGTGGCAGCCAAGCTGTTGGTCGGCGGCGTTTGCTTCCAACCCTTCCAGGTAGTCAAACAGTTCATCATCCGGCGGGTACCGTTTGGATTCGGCCCAGCCGCCCGCGACCAGTTCAGCATTGACCAACACCTCATCCACATAGACGTAGCGCAGCAGCCGGTCGAACCGATCGGTGTTGCTCTCATCTTGCACCAGGCGCACGGTTTGCCCCTCTACCCAGGCGGCGTTGGCGTTGGTGGCGTCGGCAAAACAGGCTTCGTCCCGCTCCGGCGTGTCTATGCCGATGTAGCGCACGCGGTAGGTACGGCCGTCCAGCAGCACGCGGATCGTATCCCCGTCGATGACCTCGGTGACAACGGCCGTTTCGCTGGGTGCATTAGGTAATTGTGGGGCATCAGAGGCAAGTACGTCGCCGCTGGGGGCAGGGGGCGGCAGCAGATCACACGCCGCCAAAAGCAGCACCAGCAAAAGCAGCCAGCGCAAGGGAGAGTTGTCGAAATTGTAAGTCTTTTTCATGGGGCGGGATTATACAGCAGCGGGGAGTTTGGAGATTAGTTAGATTCAGACAGATAGTGCTCCACAATCCAGAGCTCTGCTTCCTGCGGCGTGGCCGCAAAGCCAACGAAGCCATTTTCTATGCGCTCATCCCAGATGCGGTAGCCATTTTCCCCCTGAAAATGACCGTAGCTGTAGGGGGCAGTTTGTAAAACGGCCGTTATCTCCCGACCATCTAGCAGAGCAGCTACGCGCTGTTGTCTTTGCCGCATCTGCCACCGCTTTTTCAGCCAATCGTACAGGGCAAATAGCCCCAATGGCCACAGGACAATCGCCAGCAATATTGTTAAAAAGGTTTTCAGTTGTTTCTTCATTGTTCTTACCTTGCGGAAGCCCAACCTTTCGTAAACGTGCTGCGCCCGCTCATTCTCGCCGATATTCATTGGCTCCTGTCCAATTTAGGGGCTGTAGAGACCGTATCCCCGCGCCCACTTTCTCGACGTTATTTCATTTCTTGTTGGTCGCACCAGGCAATAACAATGGCAGCAAGCTCCTCTTTTTTCGCTTCAAGATCATCAAAGCTGGTAAATTTCATGCTGCGGGCTTCTTTGCCGTCCCCTTCCAGATTAGGGAAATCACCTGGAATAAATTTTCCTTTATGAAACATGAGGCTGGCATGTTTCTTGGCTTTCGGGAAAAAGCTCGCCAGATTGCCACGATAGACAAAGGTGGGAGCTTGCCACTTGATCGTTTCTTCAATGCGTTCGTCTGCGGCCAGAATCGCTTCCCGAACCGCCTGAACCAGTTCCTTCATCGGATTGTCATAATTTTTAAACCAGTCATCAACCACAGAATTTTTATTCATCACATTGTCCTTTATGAAGCAAAGTCAAAGCTCCATCATCCAATCATCGTACTCAAATCTGAACCTGGCACTGGCATCAAGACATCGTTTCTTTCTAACCTATTTATTCAATTTAGGTGGTTTAACGATGGCTTGACTGTAAACTTGTAGCCGCTTTTCGTCAGATTCAAAACTAATAACTTCTTTTGATTGGGGTGACTGGAAAATTACAGCTATTAATACGATTAAATCCAACAATGCAAATACTGAAACGACTGCAACTTCGGAAGCCCACTTTTTACTAAATGATAAACTCAGACCGCCAACTCCTATCACAAAAAGAAACAACATAGATCCTATGTAATATGTTGACAGAAGCAACGGGACAGTGCCTTTGAAGCGATCCCTTACCCTACCTCTAATTTGCGGTAACCAAGGCTGTGCTTGTTCTAGAAGAAGTCCTTCTGCATAATATGATGACAAAAGCGTTTGATACACCTTGATATCTAATATCCAAAGCAGAGCTATGCCAACCGATGCAATAAATGCTAAAGCTGCCCCTAATAATGTTGGTGGGAACGGAAAGTCGCCTTCATTTGAAAATATAAAAGCAATAGCCCCAATTGTTCCAAGTAACCAAGTGGAAGCCAATAAACGATATTTTTCCTGTGTAACATTGAAATGACGCTCAGTTTCACCGATTTCAATATAAAAGGACCAGATTTCCGATCGTGAGTAATTTAATACATCATTTTTCTTTAGAGTGTGATTGACTTCTTCTGACATTCTTCCTCCAAATATATTCTCAAAATATCAGTCTAAATTGATTTAATATGGGCCATTATTGCCCCAATAAACTTTGATTTAGCCCTCTTATATTGAACGTTTGGTACATATTTTTTCCCTTATTACCTACAAAGCCATCTCTCGCAGATTCAAATACTTTTTCTATTAGTGATTTTGCATTCAACCAGACCTGACAAGTTTGCTCGCGAGGCAAATTGCGGCGTGAGAAACCCTGTCAGGTCTCGCGTCGCAAAGTATAGTGAGGAAAATGGTTTCTAAGACGGCCGTTTTCAGTTCAATGATAATAGGGGGAGTGGATACGGCCGTTTCACCCCTCCCAAACCCAAACAGGTCGCAAAAGCAGTACGGCGAGGCCGCCGACCACAGCCCACCCAGAAGATCAAGCAGCAGCAAAGGGATGTGTTAATTATTAACGAGAAGTCCGGACGAACTTTACCCCATTTCGACTTGCAGAATCTGGTTCGTTCCATCGAAGGGTATTCTCATCGAGGAGGACAATGGTGTCATTGGAATTCACGTTGATCGTATTGTTGGTAACCGGTTCATCAATAATTACCGTTATCGTGGCTGAACCATTTCTTAACCCCTCTCCCCACATATCAATTGTGATAACAGGCCACCTATCGCCATCTTCCGTCATTATTTCGGAATCAAGACAAATTTGAAAGCCAACTAAGTCAATGTTATCGTCCATCGCTTCGTTGACCCATACACCTTCAAATGGTGTTGTAGGTGAATTAGAGGAAATCTCGCAAATATTTGCAATCGGAATATCGACTGAGGGTTCACTAGAGACTGGCTCATCGCCGCTAACAGCGTCTCCCTCCTCTCCGGCTATCTCGAAGCACCACATCGGCAAGCCCATTCCTAAAGGATCGCCCTGAATAAAGCAGTAGCGACCTGGATTTAAGGCAGCACGCGGCTGAAGTTCTAACACCCCCTCATCATTTGGACTGGCTGTATAGTCCAGTTCTTCTTTGGGACGAATGGAGAAAAATTGGAGATATTGCAGCTGCGTATTGGGTTGCCATAGCAAAACCACAGGTTGTGAATCTGGTGCAATAGGAACACCATTAAGGTCATTGAAACTTGGCACACCAAATGCAGTACCCTGCTCAAGCTCAATTAACTCATTAGCGTCCACCAAAAACGCGCCAAAGTATGGTGGTTCCGGGTTTCCTCCACCACAAGCCGATAATATGGTTAACAAAGAAATTAACAACACACCTTTTAAAAACAAATTTCGATACGCTTTCATTTTTCTTTCCTCCATCTGGGTTTTTGCATTCTCGGTTTTCGGTTGTTTAAACTGTACACTTGCTTTTTTTGTCGGACTTTGATTTAGGTGAAATTATTCTAAAAGATTGAAATTGATGTGGCAAATCAAATATTTGTAAGATTAGCTACCGCTATTTTGTAACGGGAAAAGGATGTGGATAATTAACGCATGTGTGAATTGCGAAAGCGTTGGATTGCTGTTTTGCTGTTGGTTGCTTTGTCCTTGCTAGGTTGTGATGGGTTTGGGCAGGCTACGCCGTTACCCACAAATGTTCCAACCTTCCCAACTTCACAACCCATCACCAACCCACCCACACCCGTTTTGCCCAGCCCTACACCGCCGCCCATCAGTGCCCCGCTGCCCACCGCCACCTACGACGCCACGCTGGACGATTGGACCATCCTCGTCTACATGGACGCGGACAACAATTTGGAGCTGCCGGGGCTGCTGGACCTGAATGAGATGGAAGCGGCGGGTAGCAGTGAGCAGGTCAACGTCATTGTGCAGGTGGATCGCGCGCTGGGCGAAACCAACCTAGACGGCGACTGGAGCGACACCCGCCGCTACCGCATTTTGCCAGACGCGGACCGTGAGTTGCTCAACTCGGAGCCGCTGCAAAGCCTGGGTGAGCAAAACATGGGCGATCCGGCGGTGCTGGCCGATTTTATTAGCTGGGGCATCCAGAGCTTCCCGGCCAATCGGTACGCGCTCATCATCTGGGACCACGGGGCGGGCTGGAGCGGCATTGCCTACGACGGCGACGCACCCACCTTCGACGGCGGCGATCACATCAGCCTGCCGGATTTGCAGGGTGCGCTGGAGATTGGTTTGGCCGAAGCGGGTGTGCCCACGCTGGACGTGATAGGCTTTGACGCCTGCCTGATGGGGCAGCTGGACGTGTTCCAGGCGGTACGGCCGTTCACCCAATACGCCGTCGGTTCAGGAGAACTCACACCGGGGCTGGGCTGGGATTATGAATCACTGCTGCGCACCCTGTACGCCAATCCGGCCGTGGACGGCCGTTCCCTGGCCAGCAGCATGGTGAGCGAATTTTTGAACTTTTATACGGCCGTTCAGCCCGACGATTTTGTCACCATGTCGGCGGTAGAGTTGAGCCAGCTTGATGGCCTGACGCTAGCGGTTGAGGGGTTGGCCAATGCTCTCACAGTGGAACCTGCCTTCGTGGCTAGTGCGGTGGGCGACGCCCGCAGCGGCGCAGCCACCTTTGCTCGCGTCTACCCAGACAGCTTTGAGCAGTACGCCGCGATTGATTTGCACCATTTCGCCTCAATTTTGGCGCAGCGCAGCCCGGATGATGCGGTCGTCACTGCCGCCAAAGGTGTGATGACCGCCGTCAATAATGCCGTCATCGCCAACGGTACGGGAGCAGGATTGAAGAACAGCCAGGGGGTGGCGATTTACTTTCCGCGGAACGGCCGTTTTTACGACGCCGATTACAGTAGCACGACCCAACTCACCGCCTGGGACGCTTTTTTGCAAACGTACCACGCCGTCGGCCAGGCAGAACTGCCCCCACCTTTCGTGAATCTGAGCGCGGCGCAGGCTCCCGTGGCTGGGCTGCAAAACCCCGCCTTCATCAACTTCCAGGTGATTGGCCGGGATGTGGATAACGTGGCGCTCATTGCGGGGCGGTATTTGGAAGACGGCCGTCAGCTTTTGCTAGAGTACGACCATCTCAACCCCGAACCCACCTTTTTGCCCGACGGTAGCGAGATTGTTGAGTGGCGCGACGGTGTGCATGACGATTTTTACGTCTGGGAGACGGAAGTCACCTACCTGTACGACAGTTTCGACAACGGTGACTTTGTGGTGATGTGGCCCACCGAGCCGGGCAGCACCCTGTTTACTGTCCAGGGCCGCTACCGTCGCGCCGACGGCAACAATTATGTGGACGCCAATCTCGTTTTCGACCACCGCACCGCCAGCCTGACGCGCGTCTGGACGGTGCAATCTGATGCCACTGACGCACCGGCCGAGCTGCTGCCTCAGCCGGGCGACGAGTTCCAGCTTTACACGCTTTTCTACACCGAGGACGGCATTGAGCGGGAACCCGGCTCCAGCCTGTTCTTCGACGACAATCGAGATCTTTATTTTGAATGGCGACCATTGCCAGACGGCCGTCACTTTTTTGGCTTTCAAGCGGAAAATGTTGCGGGAGAAACGGCCGTTTCCTTCATCGACCTCACCGTAGACAACAGCGTCCTCACGCCCGGCTACGAAGCATATCTGGACCCCTACCTCGGCTTCCAATTTTTGTACCCGGAAGCATGGTTCCGTCCTCGCTATCAGGACACCTTGCTCTACACCAGCCAGCAGCAGGGCAGCACCCAGTTCCAGGTGACCATCTACCCCAATCTGGATGCAGCCATCACGCCTGAAACGCTTAAGGCGCAAACGCTCCAGCAGTTTGGCGCGGTAGATACCTTGTTTGAAAACGAGGTGCTGGTGGCTGGGCAGCCCGCCTTGCGCACGGTGTACGGCTACAATAAGCCAGAAGAAGGAGAACGCACCGGCATCTTTCTTACCTTTGTGGACAACGGCACTGGCTTTGTGGTGGATGTGGATGGCCTTTCGATTGACGAAGCCACTACCCAGGCCGTCGTGCAGACCCTCGCAAATAGCTGGACTTACCGCGATGTAGGCATCGGTCTCCAGCCTGGTCGCTGGCCGATTGCCACGCTAGACGGCTTTACGGTGGCGCAACCTGCCACGTTTGCCTACCAGCAGGTGGGCAGTTGGGAATGGTTTGGCGCAGGGGTCACCACCTTTGTGGCTCTCCGCACAGAGCCAACCACGCTCGATACGCTGGGCGTTGTCACCTCGCTGGTGCGTGACGCCGGCGCAGACGTGCAGAACTTTGAGGTGGGCGAGCCATATGAATTTCCGCTAGGTGGTCTGGTTTGGCTGCGGGTTGATTTTAGCTATGAGGACCCGGAAGCTGGCACGGTGTGGGGATTCCTCATGGCGCGAGTAGAAGACGAGCAAGACATCGTCGCCTGGGTCGAAGCGCCAGCGAGCCAGTACAATCAGCTAGAAAACAGCGTCTTCCTTACCATGATTGCTGACCTCGCGTTGCGGTAAAACTCCCACCTGTCATTCTGACCGCAGGGAAGAATCCCGCAAGGATACAGTTGCCAACCGGTTCACTAAGCAAAGAGTCTGGCTGCTGTGACTTGGTGGGGATGCTTCGTTGTATTTGGCATGACAAGGGGTGGGGCTTACGGCCGTTCGCTATCCACCAATTTTGGCAAGGGGCCAGTTTGTAGATGGGTCATCACCGCGGTAAGGCGTTTGGATAGATCGCGAAGCTGCGTGAAGCTGATTGGCTTGTGCAAGACGAGATCAGCCTGATTATGCAGTTCTTCCCCTCGGCGCGTATCGGCAGTGACAACGATAAACACGGTGTGTTCAAATCGCGGTAGTTTGCGAATTTCCTCAAGCAAACGGTCGCCCTTGTAGAACGGCAGATGAACATCCAGCACAATTAAATCAGGGGTTTCGGTTGCCAAATAGTGCTTGGCTGTTGCGCCATCGGCGAGGCTAGTGGTGCGGAAGCCAGCAGCCGTTAGGGCCAGCGTAAATATTTGTGCCAGGTCGGGAACATCTTCAACGATTAGTGCGCGAGGGGTCTTCATTCAAATTCCCTTTGTGTCAGTTTGCAAGGTGCTTCTTTGACACGGGAAATGATGGTGGGTCACAAAATGATTGTCAGGCAACGGCCGTTGCGCCACCGCGTCTGTTATCGCCTGCGGCAACCAGTCGGCCGTTTGCCGTGCGAGAAACAGAGTGTGCCCCGCCAAAGTAAATGCTGCGTACTGGCCACCGATTCACCGGATACCCCATCCCCTCCAACTCGTCCACCGCCTTTGGCTGATACCCTAACTCACACTGGAGCGCACCATCCTCGACGTGTACGCGTGCGGTGTTTACGGCGTCGTCTAGCGACATCTGGTAATCTAGCAAATTGCTAAGTACCTGCATAATGGCACTGCGAATGCGAATGCTGCCGCCGCTGCCCAGCACCAGCCGCGTTTGCCCATCTTTCAACACCACGACGGGGGTCATCATGGTAGGCAGCCGCTGCCCGGCAGGGCGGGTGTGGAAGCCGTTGGGGTGCAAATCGGCCTCGCCCATCATGTTGTTGGGGATGTATCCGGTGCCTGGCACCACGTACCCGGCAGATTCCCCGGCCGTGGTGGTAAGGCTCACGGCCAGCCCGTCGCCATCTACCACGCTGAGGTGGCTGGTGTTGTTGGGCGCAGGTGGTTCCGGGGCAAAGGGGGAGGCACTTTTACTGATGAGGGCGTCCTGCACCTCTTCCACATATGCTTTCACAAAGCGATCGTCTAAAAAGCGGCCGATCGCTTCCTCCACAGGCAGCACATCGCTGGCCTCCTCCCACAGGTTACGCGCCCGATTGGTCGCTACCATAATTTCGTACAGCAGTTGCAGATGGCTGGCAGAGCCGTGCGGCCGTTTTTGCATATCAAAATGGGCCAGCAGCTTGAGGGTAAAGGCCGTCAGTACACCCCCGGTGGAACTTGGCGGCGGGAGCAAGATTTCATATTCACGGTAGGGCAAACGAATCGAGGGGAGCTTGTGGACGCGGTAGTTATCCAGATCGGCTTGGGTAAGGAGACCGCCATTTTTAATCTGGTCAGCAACCAGAGCTTGGGCCAACGCGCCCGTTTGAGCATAGGTTGCCCCTTCGCGGGCCAGCGTTTGCAGCGTGTCGTACAGATTAGGGACGTACAATCTTTCGCCAGTGCGAATCATACGGCCGTTTGCCGAAAAAATGGCGCGCATCCCGGCCGTGTAGGTGTACAGGGGGTGCAGCAGGGTGCAGGTTTCTGCCTGGAAGGGGGCGATGAGTAGACCCTCCTTGGCCAGTTGCAGGGCTGGTTGGAGCAATGTTTCTAGCGGCAGACGGCCGTAATCTGCCGCCATTTGGCACAATCCAGCAATGTTCCCCGGCACCGCCACCGAAGCCCGCCCTAGCTGGAAATCTTGCGTGGTCGCCCCAAAATCAATTGTTACTTCATGGAAATCCTTGGGGTTTGGCGGTGCACCCTCCAGCCCAGGCGTGTTGCTGAAAAAATCGTAGACGAGAGAACGGCCGCTTTCTGGGTCATACAGATGGGCAATACCGCTGCCACCCAGGTGCACCACGCCAATTTCGGCAATAAATGAGGCAAAAGAGGCGGCGACGGCAGCATCCACTGCGTTACCCCCTGCTTGCAAAATTTGTTGTCCAGCAGCGGCCGTACCTGCATCCCCGGCGGCAATCACTCCACGCATAAAAAAGAGTCTCCTTCATGTAAATTCTCTCGTGGCTTAGTTTACACGATTTTTTAGCGGAGGCTTGGAAATTTTATACCAAGGAACGAAGGCAGGAAGAGACGAAAGGGAAACTTTCTTAGTTTCTTGGTCGCTTTGTTCCTTTGTATAAAAAAGCCTTAACGTCCACACTATTGGCAGAACCAATTCGCCTAAAACGAGGGTTCGTGATAGAAAAACCAAACAATTATTGTCACAGAATGAGTTATAATGCCTGATTGCTCAATCCTCTAAAATCTCTGTGTTCTCTGTGGCTTTTTTACAAGGAAGGTCGTATGAATCGCAACAATATTTCTGCCATTTTGCAGGAGCATTTCGAAGCAAACTTACCCAACTATTTAGACATGCTGCATCAGATGGTAGATATCAACAGCTTCACCGCCAACGCTGTCGGGGTGAATGCCCTTGGTAAGATGACGGCCGAACTGTTTGCCCCGCTTGGCTTTGAAGCAGAGTTTATCCAGTCGGCCATTATGCATTACGGCAAACATCTGGTGCTCACGCGGAACGGCCGTACCAACAAAACCATTGGCCTCGTCTCCCACCACGACACGGTATTCCCCGCCCATGAAGAGGAACGCAATAACTTTCATTGGCGCGAAGAGGGAGACCGCATTTACGGTCCCGGCACGGTAGATATCAAGGGTGGCACGGTTCTCATCTACATGATGCTTGAGGCGTTGCAGCAGCACGTTCCAGAGCAGTTCGACGCCATCAACTGGGTCATTCTCATTGATGCGTCTGAGGAGGCCGAGGCAGAAGATTTCGGCCGTTTGTGCGCCAAGCGGCTGGCTGGGCCGAATACCCTAGGTTGCCTCATTTTTGAAGGCGGCAGCAAGGTAGACGACACGTATCAGATTGTGGTTGCCCGCAAAGGCATGGCCATCTTCCAGGTAAAAACGGAAGGTCGTGCCTCTCACGCCGGCAGCTTCCATCCCAACGGGGCCAATGCGGTGGTGCAGATGGCGCACACCATCCTCAAGCTGGCGGCCATCACCAACTACGAGCGGCAGGTGACGGTAAACGTTGGCACCATGCGGGGGGGCGTGGTGACCAACCGCGTGCCGCACGATGCAGAATCCTGGCTGGAGATGCGTACCTTCAAGCCTGCGGTCTTTGCGGAAACGGTAGACGAGATTTTGGCCCTCAATGGGCAATCTGATGTGCATAGTCCGCTGGATGGTTATGCCTGCTCGGTAGAAGTGAATTTGTACCGGCAAACGCCACCGTGGGCGCGGAATGAAGCGACAGATCGCCTGTTCAACGTCTGGAAAGAGGCGGGCGAATCGCTGGGTTTCACCATTTTGCCCGAGGAGCGGGGTGGTTTGAGCGATGGCAATCATTTTTGGACGGAGGTGCCTTGCATCGACGGGCTGGGGCCATCTGGGGGCAATGCCCACTGCTCGGAGCGTAGCGAGGATGGCAGTAAAGATCAGGAATTTGTGATGGTCAGTTCATTTGTGCCGAAAGCAACGCTGAATACGATGGCGGTACTCAATTTGATCGGAGCGTTTGATGAGTCGTAGCAAAAAGCGAGGGCGTATGGGGCTTGTTGGTTGGATAATTCTTGGAATATTGGTAGTGGCGGTGGGTACGGCCGTTTGGTACGGCAATCGCATCATTGGGCAAAGCGCAGACAGATTGCTCTATCCACGGCGCACCCAGCCCAGCCAAACTCCCGCCGACTTTGGCCTCACCGCCGAAACGGTGCAATTCACTGCGGCCGATGGCGTGACGATAGCCGCCTGGTTTGTGCCGCCGCCCGAAGATGGGAGTGGCGCGGTACTCATTTACGCACATGGGTTTGGTGGCAATCGGGGCGCGCTGCTGGTTCAAGCCGCCGCCATGCACCAGGCAGGGTATGGTGCCTTGCTGGTAGATTTGCGCAATCATGGTGAGAGTGGTGACGCTATTTCCACTTGGGGCCTAGCCGAAGCGAACGATCTGATTGCCGCCTTTGGCTATCTGCAAACGCACCCAGAGGTGGACTCCGCTCGGATCGGTTTGGTTGGCAAATCAATGGGGGGTGCTGCCGCTGCCTTGGCCGCTGCCCAACTCCCTGATTTGGCCGTGCTGGTGCTGGAAAGCACCTACGCTAGTTTGGAAGAAAACATGGTCAACATTATGCCTAGCATTGCCCGTGCGCCGGGTTTTCTGGCTCCCACCGTGTTCAGCCGAATAAACGCAGCGACAGACGAACCGCTCACCGAGATTCGGACGGCGGATATTGTGCCAAATTTAGCTATGCCGCTGCTGATTATGCACGGCGAGCAGGATCGCATCGTGCCAGTGGCGCAAGGGCGTACCATTTTTGCCGCTGCTAACGAGCCAAAGCAACTGCACACCATTCCCGGCGCGGGTCATCTGAACATCTTCACCGTAGACCCCGATACCTTTACGGCGCAAATGCAGGCATTTTTAGCTGAACATTTACCGTAACCTCGGTGCATTGATTTTAGGCAAGAAAGCAGCAGGAAGGATTGAATGATCTCTTATAATCGACTGGGAACTTTAGCAGCTTGGGTATTGGCATTGGGGTGGTTGGTGGCTGTGGGCGTAAATCTATTTGTTTGGTTTCCGCAAATTCAGGAATTGCCGCCAGGCTTTTGGGACAGCAGCGAACTTTTCTTGGCGTTTGTGCGCGACAATGCACTCTCCTGGCGAATATTTCATGTTGGGGCGACGGTGGGCTTGTGTGCGGCCGTTTTCCTGGTAGGTCATTTAGCAGAGTTGAGGCGTGGAGATAGCTGTGCGCGTGGATTCACCACACTGGGCATTGTGGGGGCTGCCTTTGGCCTGATTGCCAGCCTCATTGACCAGTTGGGCACGCCTGTGGTGGCCCGCTTTGCGCAGGGCAACCCGCTGTTTGTGGCCCAAATTTGGGATTACATGGAGCCGATTCGTGATAGTGGTCTAAAGACGATTAGCTTTGCTTTTATGGGGCTGTGGCTCATTTGGCTGGCGGGCAAGCTGCGGCCAGAATCGCTGCGATTCGGTCAGTTTACCAACGTGGTGGGCATTGCGCTGACGCTGCTGGCCTTGATTGAAGCCTTGGTGCCGCCGCCGCTCGCGTACACCATTGGCGAAACGGGCATTGGCGGATTTGCCATCTTGCTGATTCCTATTTGGGGGTTGTGGCTGGCGCGCTGGTTTTGGCAGCGGGAGCTGGCGGAAGCTGGCAGCGAATGAGCGCGAATTTACCCGAATTGTTTCTTTTCGCGCTAATTCGGGTTAATTCGCTGCAAAAAATGGATGTATTTATTTGATGAAACTATTGAAAACGGCCGTTCGCCTTTTAGCACGAATAGTCACGGGCATCATGGCTCTGGTGCTTTTGCTGGGCTGGTACGCGGCGATGACGGTCTTTTTGTTTTCGCTGCGGGATGAAACGCGCTCGGCAGATGCGGCCATTGTGTTAGGAGCAGCGGTTTGGGGAGAACGGCCGTCGCCCATTTTCCGGGAGCGAATTAACCATGCCGTTCAGCTTTACCAAAACGGCACAGTAGAAAAGCTGATTTTTACGGGCGGCGTGGGCAACCGTGATGAGCTGGCCGAAGCAGAAGTGGGGCGCAATGTCGCTATCGCGCAGGGCGTCAATCCTGATGACATTTTGGTCGAAACAACCTCCACCTCTACGTTTGAAAATCTGCAAAGCGGCCAACTGGTAGCCCAGCAAAATGGGCTAGAAACGTTTCTCATCGTCAGCACGCCCAACCATATGCGCCGGGCGTTGGCAGTCGCCAATGATTTGCAGATGGCGGCGTACAGTTCGCCCACGCGCTCCATTCGCTGGATTAGCCCTGCGACGCGAACTTTTTCTTACGTGCGGGAAGTGGTGGCGTTTTCCGTCTATTTATTGAATTTAGGTTAGTGGCTGGCGGTTAGTGGTAGTTTTTTACTAACCCCTAGCAACCAGCCACTCCAAGGAATAATTATGACCCTCGATTGGGATGCCCTTTTGCAATATTGCATTGATTTTACGCAGCGGCTAATCCAGATGCCGAGTATGCCGTTTGAAGAGGCGCAGCTTGCGGAGCTGGTGGCGGCCGAATTGCAGCGGCTCAATTTTGATCAGGTGTGGATTGACGAGATTGGGAATGTAAACGGCCGTATCCGGGGCACCGATCCATCTTTGGGCGCATTGGTTTTGAACACGCATTTAGATCACGTCGATCCGGGCGAACCCAGCCTCTGGTCTGTGCCCCCCTACAGCGGCACAATCGTTGGCGACCGCATTGTGGGGCGGGGTGCCTGCGACATCAAGGGGCCGCTGGCGGTCCAGGTATACAGCATGGCGGCACTGCTGCGAATGGGCATCCGCCCCCGCCGAGACGTGGTTTTTAGCGGCGTGGTGCAGGAAGAAATCGGCGGCGCGGGTGCAAAACATTGGGTAGAGAACCTGGATTATTCGGTGGACTTGGTGGTTTTGGGTGAGCCGTCAGATAATAAAATTGCGTTGGGTCATCGAGGGATTGCGCAGATGTGGGTGCAGTTTAACGGCCGTTCCGTCCATGCCAGCGTGCCAGAGAAAGGTGTGAACCCCAACTACGCCCTCGCTAAATTTTTGCAGGATTTACAGGCGGCAAAAAGTGAGTTGTCGGCACATGAACTGCTAGGGAAAACCACCGTTTCCCCCACCATTATCGAGGTAGACACCAAAAGCACCAACGTGACTCCCGCCTGGACGCGCGTTTGCCTCGATTTCCGCACGGCAAGCGAGAGCCACCAAAGCCTCTGCGACTTTGTGCGGCGCGTGGCTGGCGCTCAGCCCGTCGTGCTGGAAGATGGTTTTTGCACCACCCCCACCCCTTTTCCCGACTCCGACGAAACAATCTACGGCTTTTACACCCCACCCAATGACGAAAAAGTACAGCGTGCCCAGGCGCTCATCAGTGCGGGCATGGAGTGTGAGGCCAAATTGAGCAGTTACCAGTTTGCTACAGACGGCCGTCACTTTGTCCCACACGGCCTCACCATGATTGGCTACGCCGCCAGCGAAGAAAGCCAGGCGCACGTGGTAGACGAACACATCTCCATTCCCAAAATGGCCGAAAGCCTGCGGGGGCATGTGGAGTTAATCAAAAACTACTAATTTGCTTTGCAGGAGGGCAAAGTGATGAATAATAAGTTTGCCAGTCAACAGGAAATGGCCCAATTTCTTAACGGGTTGCGGGATTTGGTACTCACAGAAACGGCCGCACAGCGCAAGCAAGTTCACACCCAATGGGAAAAACCACTTTCTACCCGCGTTGCCGAAGGCTTCGCCATTGAAAACGTTGGCCTCAAAGAAATTCGCAAAGATGGGCTCATTGAGCTGACCTGTTCGCGCAATATTTCCCGTTTTCGTGAAGGCGACATCCTCTGTTTAAGTCGCAACAATCCTTTTGCCCACGATCATCTCATGGTCAATTTAGTTGAAGATGAAGAAACTGAACTCATCATCTCTTGCGAGAGCCCGGTGGAATGGGACAAGGTTTTTGAGGTGAAAGACGGTTGGACGCTTGACATGGGTTTCATTGATTTGAGCAGCTACATCACCACCGCGCTAGCTGAGGCTGGGGATTCAGGTGTTGGGCGACAGCAAATTTTGCCCCTGTTGATGGGCAAATTAAAGCCTCAAATTGATCCAGGCTATTATGCAAAAGGCTTGGAAATTGCTGAAACGCTGGAACTCAACTGGGATCAATGTAATGCAATGGCAAATGCGTATGCCACCGAGTTGGCTTTTTTAGTGCAGGGGCCGCCCGGTACTGGGAAAACGCGCGTATTAGCCACATTGGCGCGGGCTTTGGTGAGCGATGGGGAGCGCGTGCTGATCTGTTCGTTTACGCACCGCGCCATCAATAATGCGCTAAACGCCCTTTACAAGCAGGATAACCAGATTGACGTGATCAAAGTGGGGCATCCCATCCAGGCCAAAGATTTGCTGGTGAAAAATTATGAGACGTTTCACGTGTCGCCGTTGGCTGATAAGCGGGGTGGCTATGTGGTTGGTGCTACCCCTTTTGCCACGCGCACGCAGCGGCTTGGCTCGGTCACATTTGACACGGTTATTTTTGATGAGGCCAGCCAAATTACGCTGCCTTTGGCCGTGATGGGCATGTTGGCTGGGCAAAAATATATCTTTTTTGGGGATGACAAACAGCTCCCTCCAGTTTTGACAACGCGCCTAACAGGAGGAGCTTTTAGCAATTCAGTGTTTGGTTATCTAAAGAAACATACCCCCACAATGTTAACGGAAACTTACCGCATGAATGAGGCTTTGACGGAGTGGCCAAGCCAACAATTTTACGGTGGCTTACTGGTGTCTGTTCCGACGGCGGCGCAGCGGCAGATTGAGCTGCCATCTCCACCCAATCGTTTAGAAGATATTTTAGACCCGGATGAACCAAAACTATTTTGGGATTTGGCACATCGCAATAATTCTTTTTACAGTGAGCGGGAAGCGTATGCGGTGGTAGATTTGATCACCACATTGCTGGGTTGCGATTTTCCGGCTGAGGAAATTGGGGTGGTGGCTCCGTATCGGGCGCAGGGGCGGCTGATTCGGAATTTACTGCGGAAGTTTGTGCCGGATACGGCCGTTCGCCAAAAAATCGTTGTGGATACCGTAGAACGAATGCAAGGTCAGGAACGGGATTTGATCATTGTTTCTTTAACCACTTCTAACCCCGCCTTTGCCGCCCGCGTGGCCGACTTTTATTTTCAGCCAGAGCGTCTCAATGTGGCGATCACGCGCCCACGCAAAAAGCTAATCATTGTGGGCAGCCGCTTTATTTTGAATACCAAGACAACAGATCCAGATTTGCAGAAAACGGTAGATTTGTTAGAGAGTTTGTTGGAAAGCTGTGCTTACATTTTGCAGACTGATTTAGCAACGCCAACTGTTTGGGAAAGTAATTGGTAACTATAATATGGCAACACTTATCCCCACCACGCCCATTCAGGGCTCGCCCCCAGAAGTTATTCGACTGTTCAACGTGATGAAGCGGCTGCCAGATGAGGCGATTGTTTGCCAGCGGCTGCCCGTTTTGCACGGGTCAGGGCCAGATTTTTGCTTGATCTGGCATGAGCGTTTATTGTTTTTTGCCGTTTCTGAGGCAACTGCCTTAGACGTGCAGCGAAATCAGCAGCCCGATTTGTTTGGTGAAGCAGCCAAAGCAATTGGCACTGAGGAAGAAAGCAGATTGCACGATTTTTTGCAAACTGTGGCTGATATTGCGAACTTGCCCGGAGCCGTTCTCTTCCCCAATGTTTCTGAAAAGCAGCTAAAAACTGTCCGTCTGGAAGAAACTGCAATTCAGTGGGTGGGCAAAGAGCATTTATCCCCGGCGCGTTTTTCTGAATGGCTAAACGGCCGTCTCTCCCAACCCCTCTCCCCGCAGCAAATTGACCAAATTCGGCAGCAATTTACGCCAGAAGTGGTTGTGCCTTCCGTTTTTACCGTGCGCCAGCCCACAGAGCGGCATATCGAAGCCAAACTCGACAACTATTTATTGGATTATGACCAGGAACATGCCCTGAAGCTGGATTTGAATTTAACCAAAGCAGGGCATGACACGGCTAAAGATTACAAATTGCGCCTGATTAACGGGGTGGCGGGCAGCGGCAAATCGCTCATTGTAATTTACCGCGCTCACATGCTGCGCCGCTTGTTCCCCGACAAGAAAATCCTGCTGCTAACCCATAATCGTGCCCTTATTCAAGATTTGCGTCGCCGCTATGCGCGCCTTAGTGATGGTGATAAAGCCGTGGAGATGCGGACGTTTATGGGCTGGTGCTACCGCCATTGGCCAAGAAGTAACCAGTGGCGCAAGCTGGTACGCTATCGTGATCGGCTGGATTTAGTCACGCAGGTTTGGCATGAGCAATTGCGGGATACGGCCGTTTCCGAACAAATGCTCATGGATGAAATTGATTGGTACAAAGATCGGCTGCTGTTTAGCGAAGCGGATTATTTGTCTGCTGACCGGTCTGGACGCGGCTTTGCCCTAACAGAATCTATGCGTCAAAAAATGTTTGCTGCTATGCAAGGCTATCATCGTGGCTTGCAAAAAAGGCAGCTAATGGATTGGGGAGACGTCCCCCGCCAACTGTGGCGACTGTGGCACGAGGGCGAGGTGGCCTTGCCCCATTACGACATTATTCTGGTAGATGAAGCCCAATTTTTTGCGCCGCTTTGGTTCGAGATTATCAAGCGCATTTTAACGCCACAAACTGGACATCTCTTCCTGGTGGCAGATGCCAGCCAGGGCTTCTTGAAGCGGAAGCAATCCTGGTTATCCAGTGGGCTAGAGGTGCGCGGGCGCGTGCATCGCCTCACCAAAAGCTACCGCACCACCCGTGAGATTTTGGACTTTGCCACCTTGCTTTACCGCAGGCGATTGCCCGATGATGATGACGACATCGTTGTTCCCGATGTGGCTAACATGCCGCACGGTGTACTGCCCGTTGTTCTTTCGCTCACCAGCGAACAAGATGAAGTGACGCGGGTTATCAATGAAATTCGGCAATTACATCAAAATGGCGTGCCCTGGCGAGATATTTTGATCATTCACGCCAGTCGGGAGGAAACATCCCACATCATCACCCGCTTGAACCGGGCGTTTGGGGCGAATACGGCCGTTGACCCCGGCAAAGATAATCCCCAAAATCAGATACGGGTTTGTTCCTTAAATGCGGCCACTGGGCTAGAAAGCCCCATTGTGTTCTTGATGGGCACACATGATCTGTATGAAATGGAGCAGAGCATCCGCCTATCTGATGAAGAGCGTGCCGAATTGGTGCGGGACAATACGCGAAAATTATATATGGCTATCACCCGTGCAGGGCAGCGTTTGGTGATAACTTACGTAGGTCATTTACCTGAGATTTTCCAGATTGATTAAGGAGTTATTCCCCAATGGTGCTTAAACCGATTCGATTTGGCCTTTTGTTAAGCATTATTTTGTTAAGCGCGGCGATAGTTGGCTGCAGCACGGAAGAAGAAGCTGAGATTAACTTGCCGGAGGTGGCCTGCACACCAGGGGATGTGAATGCCGATCCGCCATTTGTCGTTGCCGAGACGCGCACGGCCGTTCCCCCAGAAACCTTCCTCGCCGACCAAATCGAAAATTATTACGGCGTTGAGCTAATCGAAAACAGGCTTACCAACACCGCTGCATTTTGCGATTTGTTTGAGATGGCCGATGAAGAAGCGGCCATCGAAATGTTGACCCGTACCTGCACTGTACCCCAAATGGAAGAAGCAGAACCGCCCACTGTGGGGCAAGAGGTGTGTGCGTTGCAAAATACGGGCTTTCGCATGGTGAACTTCCGTCAGGGGCGAGTAGTGGTTTCTATTTTGGCAGATTTGGGTGGGTTTGGCGTGGATGAATGGGCTGTGGCGGTGAACGGCCGTTTACAGGGAAGTAATTGAGTAAAGAGGTAATTACTCAATTACCCAGTTACTTTGCTAGCCAGCAAACAATCGCCAAATTTGGGCCACAAAGAAGGTGACGATAAAACCCATCACCAAGGGCAGCAGGGCGGCAACGGCCGTCCACTTTTTGCTGCCGGTTTCTTTGTAAATGGTGTAGATGGTGGTGCTGCACGGGTTGTGGAGGAGGGAGAAGAGCATGAGGTTAACGGCCGTTAGCAACGTCCAGCCCCCAGCCTCAAACAAAGCCAGTGTGTCTGCTTGCGATTCCAGCTCAAACATCACGCCCGCGCCCTCGCCGCCAGCCACGCCCGTGACCAACACCGTCAGCATCAGCACCGTGGGAATCACAATTTCGTTGGCCGGGATGGCGACGATGTAGGCCACCAAAATGACGCCGTTCAGCCCAAACAGCAAACCCACCGGATTCAAAAAGCTAATCAGATGCTCGGCAATGCTGGCACCACTAATCATCACGTTGGCACTCAGCCAGATGACGGCTCCGGCGGGCAGGGCAAACACAATGGCGCGCCACAGCACAATCAGCGTGCGGTCAATGATCGAGGTGTAAATCGTTTGCATAATGCGCGGTGGGCGGTACGGTGGTAGTTCTAAGCTAAAGGTGGACACTTCCCCCTTCAGCATGGTGCGGGACAGCCCCCAGGAAACCGCAAAGCTCAACAAAACGCCTAGCAGGGCAATCCCCACCACCGACAGCGCGGAAATGAGCCCACCTAGGTAAGCAGGCACCAAGCCCCCAATAAAAATGGCGGCGATGAGAATTTGCGTGGGCCAACGGCCGTTGCACAAAGCAAAATTATTCGTGATGATCGCAATCAAACGCTCACGTGGGCTGTCGATGATGCGGGTGGCTACCACGCCCGCCGCATTGCAGCCAAAGCCCATCATCATGCTCAATGCCTGCTTGCCGTGCGCGCCCGATTTGCGGAACATATTGTCCAAATTAAAGGCCACGCGGGGCAGATAGCCAAAATCCTCCAGCAAGGTAAACAGCGGGAAGAAGATGGCCATCGGCGGCAGCATCACGCTAATCACCCAGGCTGTGCCAAGGTACATGCCGTCAATTAACAAGCCGCTCAGCCACCAGGGGAAGTTGAGGAAGTCGGCACCCTGATGCAGTAACGGCACCATCGTGTCGATGAGCAGCGTGGCCAGCATGGACGAAGGCACGTTTGCGCCGCTAATCGTCAACCAGAAGACGGCGGTGAACAGCAAAATCATCATTGGGAAGCCCCAAATGCGGCTGGTGACGATGCGGTCGATGGTGCGATCCATGTCGAAGCGGGGTTTTTCGTCGGGGCGGGTCACGGCGCGGTCTGCTAGTTTGGTCGCTTCCGTGTAAATGCCTTCCATGAGCTGCTCATGAAACTGGGGGCCGATTTCCCAGCGCAGCGATTCGGCCGTTTGCAAAATGTCCATTGGATCTGTTGTGGGATTGATAGTTGTCATGAGACCACCTCCAGCGGAATCGCTTGGTTCGCCATCTCCGGCGAATCTTTCAGGCTCACTAATTCAGGTCGGGTTAGATCGCCAAGTTCACCTTTTTGCACCGCCTGCATGATGCGTTCATCCCCGTCGAGCAGCCGCAGGGCCACCCAGCGGGCATTGGGCAAACCGGGGAACGCAGCTTCAATTTGGGGAACCAATTTGTCCAGTGCTTGCTTAATGGCCGGTGATTCTGATTTGGCGCGGTAAGGTTTGCACACAAATTGGCCGGTGGCTACATCATGGATGGCGGCCAGCAGTTCTGGCAGCCCTTCTCCTTGCCGAGCGGCCGTTGGCACCACCGGTACGCCCAAATCCCGCGCCAGTCGTCGTTCATCTACGGTCAGGTTGTGGCGTCGGGCTTCGTCAATCAAGTTCAGGCAAACGACAGCTCGGTCGGTGATTTCTAGCACTTGCAGCACCAGATTCAGGTTGCGTTCCAGCCGGGTGGCGTCTACTACAATCACCGTCACGTCTGGCTGGCCAAACAAAATAAAGTCACGGGCAACTTCTTCATCCAGGCTCGTGGAGAGCAAGGAGTAGGTGCCGGGCAGATCGACAATCTTGTACTGTTTGTTGCCGTAGCGAAAGCCTCCCTCGGCGCGGGTGACGGTTTTGCCTGGCCAATTGCCAGTGTGCTGCCGCAGCCCGGTGAGCGCGTTGAAAACGGTGCTCTTGCCGGTGTTGGGGTTGCCTGCCAGGGCAATAACAAAATCTGAATTTTCCATATTCACGCCCAGCTTGCGGAGGTTGCCTGCGTTATGCATGGGGCAGCCTTCACAGTTGGCGGTGGAGGGTGATGCGGTTCGTTTGGTTTCCATAGTTTTCTTTTCGGAGATGGAGATTGGAGATTAAAAGCGTTCAATCTCTAATTCTCTAATCTCCGCTTTTTACATAAATATGATTCGCCTGGCTGGAGCGTAGGGCGATGATGGCGTCGCGGATGCGGTAGGCGGTGGGGTCGCCACTGGGACTGCGCATCTCGGCGGAAATTTCGGTACCGGGCAGGATGCCTAAGTCCATGAAGCGGCGGCGTTCTGCACCCCGGCAGTTGGGTGAGATGCGAACGACTTCGGCCGTTTCGCCCAATGGTATATCTGTAAGGCGGGCGCTGGGTGGTTGGGTAGGTACGGCCGTTGCCTCAACCTCAACCGCCATCGACACCACAGAAATGTTTTGGGCCACAATCGGAGCCAAAATGTGCTCATTTCCGTTCGCCCAAAAGCGAAGGCGTGTGCCGTTTGTTTCAATGAGGCGCACCGTCTGGCCTGGATGCAGCCCTTCGGCTACGAGCTGCGCATATACTGCTTCCGGTTCATCTTCCAAATGTACGATGCGTGCGACCTCGCCAATGGATAGCTCATTGAGGGGGTGGCTGTCGTGTGCCACATATTTTCCTTCTGCGTTGGGAATAGGGTCGCCGTGGGGATCGTGCGTGGGGTGGCCAAGCTTGGCCGAGAGCGCGTTAGCGGCCTCTGGCGTGAGCTGATGCTCTTGCAGCTCCGCTTGGCTGTGCCAATCGGCTTCACCGTAGCCCGTTTTTTCCGCTAAATATCGTTCCCACAACCGATGGGCGCGAATGATATGCAGAGCCGATTCCATGCCCGTTGGCGTGAGCGTGATGTCATCGTTTTGCAGCCGGAGCAGGTGGGCAGCTTGCATCTTAATCAGCAGCTCAGACGCTTCGTTGGTGCTGATGTGCATGGCTCCGGCGATGCTTTCTACCGTGGAGCGACGGCCAAGCTGCCGGGTTTTGTAAATTTGCTTGAGCACATCCTCACGCCGGGCGCGTTCGGTCATTTGGCGAGCACGCTGCCAGCGGGTGAGGAGTCCGTTATCTGGCCACAGGAAAACGGCCGTTGCTACCAAAAAGAGCGTGCCAATAAGCAATAAAGTAGCTGGGTCTGTCATCACGTTTCACCTACAAAATTTTGATATAGCTAAAAATTATTTTAACCACATATATGCAATTGGCGAAAGTGATTTCTGTCAACAAAAAAAGTGACAAACAAAACCCATCAGCTTGTCTTTGGTTTGTAGCCCAACATGCGCAGTCCGTTGAGCGAAACGAGCACCGTGCCGCCTTCGTGGCCCACTACAGCAGCGGGCAAGGCCAACCCAGAGAAAAAGATGGTGCCGAGCATGAGCACAATCATGAAAATGGCAAAGCCCAGATTTTGCAGCAGCGTTTGCCGCGTTTTGCGGCTGAGGCCGATGGTGTAGGGGATGTTGCTCAAATCGTCGGACATGAGGACGATGTCGGCCGTTTCCAGGGCCACATCGGTGCCAGCCGCGCCCATCGCAATGCCGATGTCGGCCGTGGCCAGAGCGGGGGCATCGTTGACGCCGTCGCCCACCATGGCTACTGGGCCGTACTGCTCGCGCACTTTTTTAACGGCCGTTACCTTATCTTCCGGCAGCAAATCAGCAAAAACGGCATCGACCCCCGTCTGCTTGGCAATTTGCTGCGCTACGGCGTCGTTGTCGCCAGTGAGCATGACCACATGCTCTACGCCGTTGGCGTGCAGGGCGCGCACCACGTCTGGGGCGTCGGGGCGAATCACATCGGCGTAGGCGAGGATGCCTAGCAAGACAGTTGTTTTAGACACCATATCCACCTCAGCGACCAAGACGCTGGTTTTGCCTAAATTTTGCAGACGGTCTAGCTCAACCTGGGCAGTTTCCAGTCCGGCGGGGTTAAATTGGGCGAAGAAACGGCCGTTGCCAATCCAGATTTGCCGTCCCGCTACGGTAGCCCGCACCCCTTGCCCGGTGGTTGCTTCAAAATCGGTGGCTTCGGGCCAACTCAAATTTTGTTTTTGTGCGGCTTTCACAGTGGCTTGGGCCAGCGGATGTTCTGATTTAGCTTCCACAGCAGCGGCCAATGCCAGCAAATCATTTTCACCAATTTGTCCATTCAGAGGCAAGATATCTGTCACTTCTGGCTCCCCTTGGGTGAGCGTGCCGGTTTTATCGAAGGCGACCACTTTAATGGTGGCTGCGTTTTCCACATAGATGCCACCTTTGAACAAGATACCGCGCCGTGCACCGTTGCCAATCGCGGAAAGCACCGTGGCAGGCGTGCTAATGACGATGGCACAGGGCGAGGCAGCGACCATGACGGTCATCGCCCGGTAAAATGCCTCGCTGAACGCCTCTTGCCAAAATAGCATGGGCACAACTGCCACCAGTGCCGTCAACACAATCACGCCGATAGCGTAATATTGCTCGGCAGTGTCAATAAATCGCTGCGTCTCTGCTTTTTCGCTGTGGGCTTCTTCCACCATCTGGATGAGCTTGGCCAGGGTGGAATCTTTGGCCAGTTTGGTCACGCGAATTTCCAGGCTGCCATTTTTGTTAATGGTGCCAGCAAACACATTGTCGCTAACGTTCTTGCTGACGGGCATGGATTCCCCGGTGATGGAGGATTGGTCGATGCTGGAACGGCCGTCCACGACCACCCCATCCAGCGGAATCCGCTCACCTGGCTTCACCAAAATGCGGTCGCTGACGACGACTTTTTCGATTGGCAGCAGATAGGTTTGGTTGCCGCGCCGCACCAATGCCTGTGCTGGGCGCAGCTCCATCAGTGCCTTGATGGCGTTGCGGGTGCGGTCCAGGGCAAAATCTTGCAGCACGTTGGAGAGCGAAAAGAGGAAGAGCAGCATCGCCCCTTCAAACGGTTCCCCCACAATGGCGGCTCCAATGGCCGCCAAAATCATGAGCAAATCGACGTCGATAGTGCGGTTGCGCAGCGATTCCAGCCCGCCTTGCAAGCCAAACGTACCGCCTGCGATGTACGCTATCACGAACAACACGGTCGTAGCCATGGTCGCTTCCTGCTGCTCGGCAATCAGACCACCAATCATGGTGATGAAGGTAATTAGGGTGAAGATGGCTTCGAGACGGCCGTCTTGCAGCCAGTTCCAGGCACGGCGCAGTGGGTTGGTTAGTGGTGGTGGGGATACGGCCGTTTCTAGCTCCGCTGCCGAGGGAGCTACAGGCACCCCCAACTTTTGTACGTGCAGTGAGATTTCGTCGGGCGTGATGATTTGATCGTTGTAGGTTACGGAAAGTGCCCCCCCCATGAAGCTGGCGGTAGCGCGTCGCACACCCGGAAGCTGCCCGAGCTGGCGTTCTAGCCCCACTGCGCACGATTCACAGGCACGCCCTCCATGACGGCCCAGCCGCATGGTGCAAGTGTGCCACCGTTCACGCAAAATGGGGCTCACCTGTTTAGCTACTTTTTCTACGGCCGGTTCAGATAGTTTTTCGGGATCGTAGTCGATTTCGAGACGGCCGTCTTGCGGATGCAAGCTAACCTGCACAATGCCTTTCTTCGTACCAATGGCTTCATTGATTAGTTCAGCACAATTTTCATCTTGTTCTATTTCGTTGGGATGTAATTCCTTGTCGGTCATTCAGATTTTCCTAACTTATCGCAACTGAGTTGCTGATTTGTCTATCGGCAAAAGGCAATGATTTTAACCGTTGCCAACCTTGAGCTTAACGTAAATTATACAAAAAATTAACCAGTGTGACAAATAAAGTTAACCTAGGTTAACTTTTGTAGTGTACTGCTATTTTACATTGCCCATACAGTCAGAATGAGCAAAAAACGGGCCTTACCAGTTGGTAAGACCCGCAAAATAATTGGTGATGGTGTCTGTTATTATGAGGTTGTCTGTTCTTTTTGTATGCGGTTCTTGCGATTACGATACAAATTGGGGTCTACAACTTCGCTCATGGCGCGGATGTTCATATTGCCGCCCAAAAATTCGTTGATTTGGGCTACCTGGGGTGTGGGGTTAGCCAACATATCGCTGTAATGAATGTAGATGACAGAGACGTTAGGGCGAGCTGCCATCCAGTCCATGACACTGTTGAGATGTTTTTCAAACAAGGCTGAGATTTCCTCATCGCTGGCCTGTTCAGGGTCTTCGCCACGGTTGATGAGCATCTTCTTTTGCGAGGCTAAAATTTCGGACATGTTGCGGCGCATAAAGATGACTTTGTACTCATATTCTGCGGGCATATATTTGAGCAGCTGCGAAATGACCTTGACTGATTTGCCTTGCGCATCGGCCATCCAGGTGGTGTCGCCTTTATCCATCTGCTTGACGCGCTCAAATTCGTAATACCCTTTGGGATTATCGTCGTCGGCCGTACGAATTTTGTCGGTGAGGGGTGGGATGCCACCAGCTTCCAACATTTTCATCATCATGGATGTGCCAGAGCGGGGCAAGCCGCTGACTACGGTGACAACGGGTTTGCTGCCGCCGAATAATTTTTTGAAGATACCTTTCATGCAATATTCCTTGTCAATTTTGGTAATGATTTTAGCTAATCGTAACACAGGTGGATGAGATGCAAAATGGGATGATTGTGCTTGTGATACGGCCGTTCCCTTTATACCTTTCGCCACTTAAGGCCCAGCTTAAAGATTCAGCCGTGTTTTTAGCTGTTGCACAAATTGCTGACCTGCTCCATCCAACGATTCATCCAGGCCAAATGTGAGCGTGTGCAGCTGCACATCGCCCACTGTAACATGAAGCGGCTGGGGAAGGGGCTGGGGATAAATGAGACAAGCGTGGTGGCACCTTTTAGCCTTGGCATAAGTGATGACCTGGCTGATGTCTGCCTGGCTTGGTTTGTCCGGCGTTTTGTATTTGGTGTCCAGCACGGCCAGCGGACGGCCGTTTTCCCCGTAAAGCGTCAGGTCAATCTGAAAACGCAGCTCATCGTTGGCACCGATGGTGGTGCTTTCTTGTGCTTTGATTTGATACGGTCGTTGCAGGTTAGCTTGTAGCCAGTTGGCAATGCTGCGTTCGTATAGCTGGGCCATGTTCAGCAAAAAGGGCATGAGCTGATGCTCCCCTGTTGCCAGGCGCGGGCCTGTATGTTCTAAAAAGAAGCGGCAGAGGGCATGCAGCGTAGCATAATCTTGGTTGAGACGGCCGTAGCTGCGGTTTTGGCAGTCGCTCGGCTGGAAAGGCCTCATGGTTACCAATGGTTGCAGCAGATGATACGCTTGGCGAACGGCCGTTTGTGCCATAGGGTTGCACTGGCCACTGCGAGCAAGCTGGTGCAAGGTGTAGGCCACAATTTGATTGTCGGGAATATCGGCCGTGTGGGCATCAAAGCGGCAGGTGAGCTGCACAGTGGGGCTGGCAGCGGCAGTGCGCGGCGGCAGGAGCTTGCCGCGCACGTAGGGCAGTGCCGCTGTTTGTTGCAAATACGCTTTTTGGAAGCCTTGCCGTCCGCGCCGGATCACCCACTGGGCCAATATTTGGGCTAATAGGCTAAAAAAGTCAGGGATGGCAGAAACGGCCGTGACCCCATCCCCCAGTTCTGCCAGTTGCAAATCATAAGCCATCTCCCACAGCTTAAAAATGCGGGCCATTGGCACTTTGGGCAAAATACGCAGCGTTAGTTGATGGGGCATATGAATTTGCCCAACCCAACCTTGCGCCGTGAGCTGCCACTCGCCATCCGTTTTGGGAGAAGGGAAGGTAACGAGCAGCTTTTTCCCCGTTTGATCCAACGTACGCCACAGCAGCTCCCCAAGCCCACCAGACAAGGCAGTTTCTGGAAGCGTGAGCGTCTGGAATTCGGTGAGATGCAGGGTTGGGGGCTGGGTTTCTATGTTGACCATGCGCAGATGGTATCAAACATTGGCGAGGGGACAAGCGTTAGGGATTATTCCTGAATGGGCATATTTGCCGGCAATGAAAACCAAAAACAGCTGCCACTTCCTTCTGTGCTTTCGACGCCTACTTTGCCGCCACTGCTTTTGATGATGCGCCAAATGATGGACAAACCTAACCCCTCCCCCCGGATTTTTTTAGAAGTAACGCGTGTGTGTGGCTTGAATAAACGCTTTTGATCGAGTTTTGAAATGCCTGGGCCATTGTCCGCTACCCAAAACCGAACCATGCCATTTTCTTCTGGTGTGGCCCCAAGCTGCAGCACGGGGGGCGCGCCTTCTTTGCTGCCATATTTCAGGCCATTGCTTAAATAATTGAGCCATACCTCTTCAATCCATGGTGCGTACCCTACGGCTTGGGGCCAGCTTTCAGGCACTTTAATCACCGCTTTCTTTTCACGAATTTGGTAGCGTAGCCGCTTAAAAACTTCTGCCAGGATGCGCTTGTTGTCCAACATATTGACCTGAATATTTTCAGAGCGCATGCTGGCCAAAAATAGCAGCTCGGTGATTACATTATTCATTTTGTAACCACTTTGCATGATTTGATCTACCGCCTGCTTTGCCGGGGTGCTTAGGTCTTCCTGATAATGTGAATCGACGAGGCTGGCATACCCAACCATCTGGCTGAGCAACCCTTGAATTTGATGGGCTACGGTGTGGGCGAAATCGTTGAGTGCCAAATTTTGATCCTGAAGCTCATCCGCCCGATGGCGCAGTTCCAGCATGAGTCGGTGCCGTTCTATTGTGTAATGGATTGTTTTGAGCAGTAAATTGGTGCTGAGATCATTCTTGGGCAAGTAATCTTGGGCACCAAACTGTACTGCCTCCATAATTAATTGATGTTGCGCTTGCTCACTTAAAATGATCACGGGCGTTGTGGGGTAGTTTTGTTTTAGCTTGGGGAAAGCATCCAGCCCCGTTGTGTCTGGCAAGCAAAGGTCTAGCAAGATGACGTCAAAAGTGGTTTGGGGCTGTTGTGTCAAAGCGTCGCTTAATCGGGAAACGGCCGTTAAATTGATTGCTGTCGGTGCTGGATGCGAAAGAGCGGCACGGTGCAGCATTCTCTGTATGATCTGCACATCGTGCGGGTTGTCTTCAATCAGCAGGACGGCTATTTGGTTTTCATTGCTCATGACTTTAATTGATACTGCGCTATTTCTTTCACATTTTATGCCGATTCAACAAAATACCCGTTGGGATATTATGAAAACAAAAATCTGTCAGCACAAATGGCATCTACAATGGATTGCCCTGGCAAAAGCCAAAGGTGAGGCTGCTCTGACTCTATATCCTGTTCGGCTTTTACGCTACCAAGAAACGTTTCCGATACGCTCAAATAACTATAGCCGAACCTGTCAAGCCAATCAATCCACAATTGCACTTGGCAAAATGACCGTTGACAGAGAGGTGGTTTCAGGGCAAAATAGAACAAGTGAGCTAATAAAATCTCAGGAGAAACCATGTCACGTCTGGCATCACGCACATCACGATTGCGACGCATTGAACAGTTACTGCTGCTAACCGCTGACGGCTTGCGAGCGACGGAATTGGCAGACAAGCTGGAGGTGGATCGCCGAACCGTGTACCGGGACGTTGATTTTTTGTGTGAACAAGGTTTACCAATTTGGCAGAAAGACGGCCGTTTCGGCATGAATCGCACCCGCTATCTCACCACCGTTCACCTCACCTTTCATGAAGCCATAGCCCTCACATTGGCAGGGCTGCTGCTGGCTCGCACCATCGACGAGCGAAACCCGCATGTAACCTCCGCTTTACGCAAATTGGCGATTACCTTGCCCAAAGCCATCTCGCCCCACCTAAAGCGGGCGGCTGATCGCGTGCAAACGCTAAATGACAGCCACCGACAGGTTGCCGTGCTGGAAGCATTGGCCGAAGGATGGGGCACCGGGCATAAGGTACGCATTGGTTACCGTTCGCCACGCAGTGGGCAGCTACGTGAACGAGTCATTGCCCCCTATGCCTTAGAGCCAACGCCCTCCGGAATTTACGTGATTGGGCATGACGATTGGGCCAAAGATATTCGCACGTTCAAACTAGATCGGTTGGAAAGTGCCATGTTGCTGAAGCAGAGCTTCACAGTACCAGAGGCGTTTGATTTGGAAAGCCATTTGGCTTCTGGCTGGCGGATTATGGCCGGCAGCGAAATTACAGAAGTGGTGCTTCGGTTTACGCCGGAAGTCACGCCTCATATTCATGAGCGGCAGTGGCATCCCACCCAAAAGCTGGAAAAAAAAGAGGATGGAGGATGTGTGCTGCGGGTGCAGGTGGCTCAGCCACAGGAGATGCAGCCATTTATTCGCAGTTGGGGGGCGCAGGTGGAGGTGCTGGCACCAACCTGGCTACGGGCGCAGATTGGTTCTGAGCTGCAACGGGCAGCGGCGCAATACGCTGAACGTTCGCTGTAAATTTGAACCCCCCTCGCAATCTGGATAAAATTTAGGTATGGTTGAACTTACTTTTAAAGAAATGGTGCAACGGCCGTTTCCCGATCTTCCTCATGCGGCACTGCTGCTGGCTAAGGAGCTGGCTTACCCCCAGCTAGACATCCCCAAAAGTTTGCGACAACTTGATGATTTGGCCGACCGGGCGGCAGCGCGGGTGCGTCTGAATGATTCAACGGCCGTTCGCGCCGAGCTGCTGAGTGACTTTTTGTTTAAGCAAGAGCAGTTTCGAGGGAATACGGCCGTTTATGACGATCCCCGCAACAGCTATCTGAACGATATTTTGGAGCGGCGACTGGGCATTCCCATTTCACTCTCTGTGCTGTATTTGGCAATTGCCGAACGATTGCAGCTGCCAGCCTTTGGCGTGGGTCTGCCGGGTCACTTTATTGTTGGGGTGGCTGCGCAGGGTAATTCCCTTTTTTTTGATCCGTTTCATGGGGGTGGGCGGCTTTCGGCGGCGGATTGTGCGCGTTTGGTAGAGTTGACGGTGGGGTACACAGGAGCATTTCAGACAGAGTGGCTAACGGCCGTTTCCACCCACGACATCCTTGCGCGTATGCTCAACAACCTGCGCATCATCTTTACCCAGCGGCATCAATGGGCAGAGGCAATCGCCGTAGTCGGACGAATGCAGCATATCCAGCCAAATAATCCGCATCATTTGCGTGAGCTGGGCGTAATTCATTACCAGCAGGGCAATATGCACCACGCTGCGACGTTGCTAGATGCTTATCTGCAAAAAGCACCAAACGCCGCCGATGCCCAAACCATTCGCCAGGGCATTGCCCAGGCATTGGACAAGTGGGCGAGCCAGAATTAGATTAGCCAGTTTTGAGCCGTTGCAGCCTTTTGGCAGCTTCGACCAGGGTTTTTTCTTCTTTACAAAAGGCAAAGCGCGCCAATCCTGCGCCGTCGGCGGGGTTGTGGTAAAAGGCACTGGGGGGAATCGCCGCCACGCCAATATCGCTGGTAAGGTAACGGCAAAAAGCGACATCATCTGCAAATCCCAGATGTGAAATATCTACCATAATGAAATAAGTGCCGTGAGGCGCAATGGACTTTAACCCGACGCTTTTAAGGGCATCTAGCAGGAAGTTGCGCTTGCGGGTGTAAAAATCAGTTAGCTGGCTGTAGAAGGATGGGGGTTGGGAAACGGCCGTAACCGCCGCTTCTTGCAACGGCGCCGCCCCGCAAAATGTCATAAACTGGTGCGCCCGAAAAATCGCTTGCGTCAGCTCTAGCTGGGCAACAGTCCAGCCAATCTTCCAGCCCGTCACGCTAAACGTTTTGCCCAGGCTAGAAACCATGATGGTGCGGCTCGCCATGCCGGGGAAGCTGATCAGCGTTTGGTGCTGGTGCCCGTCGAAGACGAGATGTTCGTACACTTCATCGGTCATTGCCAGCACATCGTGCTGCTGGCATAAATTGGCAATCAGCCCTAACTCTGCTTTTGTAAAGACTTTCCCGGTTGGGTTGTGCGGCGTGTTGACGATGATCAGCTTGGTTTTGTCGTTAAACAACATTGCCAAGTTGCCTGCATCAATTTGCCAAGTTGGTGGGCGCAGCGTGTAAAAGCGGGGAATGCCGCCTGCCATTTTGATAGCTGGCACATACGAGTCGTAAAATGGCTCAAAGACGATCACTTCATCCCCAGGATTCACCAAGCCCAAAACAGTGGCAAAGATGGCCTCGGTTGCGCCGTGCAGAATGGTGATTTCTGTGTCGGGATTGGCGTCTATACCGTAAAAGCTCTGCACTTTTTGGGCGATGGCTTGCCGCAGGTGCGGACGGCCGTTTGCCGGCGCGTACTGGTTAATATCGGACTCAATGGCGGCAACGGCCGCTGCCTTCATAAAATCTGGCGCTGCAAAATCGGGGAAGCCCTGCCCCAAATTGATGGCTTGGTGTTCGTTGGCCAGAGCCGTCATCTCGGTGAAAATGGTAGTGCCAAAGCCAGCCACCCGCTGCGCCATATAACTCATGTGGGTCTCCTGAATAGCGGCTGGTGGTTAGTGGCTAGTCAGCAACTAGCCACTAACCACCAGCTACTAAATTTTTTGGGTGCGGAATTGTGGCAGAGAACGGCCGTCTCCGCAACTCAGACAAAATGGTCTAATCGTTTGCCCCCAGTGGGGCTTCTAGCTGGGAAAGGCAAGGGTTGGCATCTGTGCCTAGGGTGACCCGGTATATGTTGCTTTGCTCTGCTGTTGGCATGAGCACAATGTCATCCGGCTGCTGGTGAAAGAGCCAGCTCAAAAGCCAATCGTAGGATTCTTTGCGATTGGGCGCAAAGTATTCGATGCGGGTGTGGGCGGGGAGCGATTCCGTAGGTTGGCTCCAACTGGGAGCAAAGCCATACCAGGCCAAATTGTGCGCCATTTGCCGATACATGATGGCATCGTCGGTAACAACTTCTACCCTTAGCGGTGGCCGATTGGCGCGACTGAGCGTTGGCGGCTGCATGACACGCGCCAGTATGGCCGACGCCTCTTCCCACTGCAATAGTTGAACGGCCGCACCGCTGCCCGGTTCACGCCAAGCCTGTACACTTTCCCCCGCCAAAACAAGATGCTGGATGCCGTTTTCCTGAATGGCTGGTGCCAACGCTGCCAACTCTAACAGCAGGGGCAGGGTCATGTCTGTTTCAATGGTTTCTTGGTAAGTTTGCCACAATTGGGGCAGTTCTGGCAGCAATTCCAGGCGCAAGCCCTGGTTAAAAATGGCGCGTAAAAGCTGTTGCTGCCGCTGGCCGCGCTCAAAATCGTTGGTGGTGCGGCGGGAGCGAGCGTACCATAAGGCCAAATCGCCATCCATCTGGTGGATGCCTGGTTCTAGGGTGAACTGCTCCCAACTTTCTTCTAATTCTGGGTTGAGGTCTGGTGCGCTCAACCGCCAGTCGGTGAGGGGGCAGTTGTTGATAATCTCTACGCCGCCCAGCGCGTCTACCACCTGCCGAAAGCCATCAAAGCCAATCCGAGCGTAATAATCAATGGGGATGCCGAGGTTGTATTCGATGCTGTCCTTGATGAGGCCACCGCCGCCGCCAGGGTAGTTCGCACCGTGACCGTGGGGCAGTGCCAGGTTGATGCGGGTCATCTTCCAGCCGGGAATGACGATGTACAGATCGCGGGGCACGGTGAGCAAAACGGCCGTTTTCGTTTGGCGGTTGATGGAGACGATGATGATGCTGTCGGTGCGGCCACCCTGGGCGTATTTTACGTCGTTGCCCAGCAGGACGATGTTGGTAATGTGCGCTGGCTTGGGGAAGGGCGGCACGGGGGAAGGCACGGCCGTTGCAGGAGTGGCGACTGCGTAATCAAGGGTGGGGTACGGCCGTATTGTGGCGGTTGCGGCGGCGGTGGGGGTGGTTGTTGGGAGAACGGCCGTCGCGGACGGGCGGCTTTCTGGGCTTGGGGTCATGCTTGTGGCGGTGAGAACGGCCGTTGCGGGCAAAAGAGGGCTGGCGCTGGTTTCTGTTGGCAAAATGATGGCTGCAACCGGGGTTGGCAGGGGCGACGTGGCGGATGTTTGGCAGGCTGCTCCCAGCAGGAACAGCGTGACCAGGTAAAACCAGACTGTTTGTTGTTTCATTTGTCATTCATCATTGGCAATTTTGGCATGGTTCATATTGAGTTAAATCATCTTAACATACTTCGTTTAAGCGCAGCCACCGTTGCGGCGTCGCCTCGGCGCTTCGCGCCTGGCGACGCTGAGGAGATGGGTTTTTTCACTTTTTGGGGGTGTCTCACCCCCAAAAAGTGAAAAAACCCCAACAGGTTCCCCGCACGGGGTGCGAAGCACCCTCGTGCGGGCGGTCATCGCGGCGATAAATTTGTAAAGGAAAATTGTGTTGCTTTGAACCATGCCTGAAGAGCCATAATGATCTTAAGGAAAGAAAGATAAGCAAGGACGACCGCGCAAATATTGGGTGCATTCGTCCGCTGAGAGGGAGCGCGTGACCAAGAACTTAGCGCGTTCAAAGAGGTTTTGCACGGTTTCCAGTGTGTTGATGCGGGCGGTGCGGTCGGCACTGGCGGTGGCCAGACGGCCGTCGCTAGGATCAAACACCACATCATTTACCGTAGACGTGTGCCCTAAATAGGTGCGGCGGGTTTGTCCAGTGGCGGTGTCCCACAGCTTGGTGGTGCGGTCGGCACTGCCCGTGGCCAGGCGGTTGCCATCCTGGCTGAGGGCCACGCTGAGCACTGGCCCGCCATGCCCAGAAAAGACGCGCAACGCTTCTCCGTTTTCCGCCGACCAGAGGCGAGCCGTGCCGTCGCTGCTGGCGGTGGCCAAGAAACGGCCGTCGCCGCTAAAGGCCACGTCATTCACAGCCCCCTCATGCCCAGCCAGCGTCTGCACAATCTCATTGGTAACGACGCTCCAGATAACGGCCGTACCGTCCACAGAACCTGCCGCCACCAGGCTACCATCCGGACTAAAGCTCACTTTCGTAAGTTCACTGCCGTACGGCAGACGAAGCTGCAAGCTGTTGTCTTCCGGGTTCCAAAAGCGAAGAATGCCATCGGCGGCGGTGGTGGCCAGAACGGTGCCTTCCGGGCTGAAGGCGACGCCATTGACCACTGCCGGATGGTTCATCACCGGTAGTTTGATTTCGCCACTGGCGATGTCCCACAGGCGCGCATTTTGGTCGTCGCTGACGGTGGCCAACAGGGCACCATTAGGCGCAAAACCGACATCATTCACCACATTATTGTGGTCAGTAAAAGCCGCAACTTGCGTATTGTCCTCTGTACGCCAGATGCGGGCTGTTTCATCGGCACCGCCTGTTGCCAGGAAACGGCCGTCTGCACTGAAACTGATTGTTCTAATTGTGCCCGTGTGCCCAGATAAAATTTGCGGCGAAAGCCCTGACTCGGTTCGCCAAAGGCGAGCTGTGCTGTCGCCGCTGCCGGTAATAAGCTGCGGCTCGGTTGGATGGAAGGCAACGGCCGTTACGCCGTTGGTATGGCCAGGAAGTGTGTATAATGCTTGCCCGGACGCCGCATTCCAAACCTTTACCGTGCTGTCGCTGCTGGCGGTGGCAAACAACAAACCATCCGGACTGTAAGCCACATCGTCTAGCTGCACCGCATGTCCAGTTACCCTAAAAACGAGTGACGCATTGTTGGCACTCCAGACGGCTGCCGTGCCGTTGCTATTGGCCGCCAGCAGGTAGGCGTCGTCTGGACTGTAGGTTAATCCGTTTATTTGGATAAGCTGGCTGTCGCTGCCGCTAGATGGCTCAATTGAGAACAGCGACGCTCCCGACTCCCCGTTCCAGATGATGATACGGCCGTCTGCCCCACCAGAGGCAAAGCGACGGCCGTCTTGGCTGAAGGCCACTGCCTGAACGCGGCTGGTGTGCCCGAGCAACCGCAGCAATGAACGCCGATTGCCAACGTCCCACAGCCGCAGAGCACTGCTGTCGTAGCTGGCCAGCAAGCGGTCTCCGGCTGGGTTGAAGGCAAGGTCGGTTACGGCACCTTCTTGCCCATTTAGCACAGCCACAAGCTGTTGGGTGGCCGTGTTCCACAAAATAATAAAGCCGTCGTCACCGGCTGTAGCCAGAATGGTGCTGTCCGGGTTAAAGGCGACGGCATTTACAGCTCGACCGTGCTCGGTTAAAACGCCAATCTCCTGCCCGGAGCCAACGTCCCACAGCTTGATCTCGGTATCCTGGCTGGCTGTGGCCAGCAAACGGCCGTCACTGCTGAAAGCGACATCGTTGATGCCCCCGGTATGGCCAGAGAAGATGCGCTGTAGCTGTGAGCTTTGCATGGCGCGGAACAGGGCATCTTCGGCTGATTCTGGCGCGGCCAAACCCAGCGATTGGGTAAGATTCACTGCTTCTAGCGAGAGCAGCAGCCCTAGCTGCGGGTCGCTGTTGAGTTGGTCGGTGGCAATGCCTGCTAGCTCGCGGGCACCTACCAGGCGAGATTGATTCTCAGCTTCCTGAGCGTTCTCCTCGGCAATGGCGACGGCCGTTGCAAGCTCATTGGCACTGAAGACGGCCGTTTCCTGGGCGGCAATGGCATCCTGCGCACTGAGTTCAGCAATCTCACGCTCCTGTCCAGCCGCATATTCGGCCGTGGCGCGCAAGCTGGCATCGGCGCGGGCAGTCGCTTCCGCAGCCACCGAGGTTGCTTGGCTAAATTCAGACGCTTCTTGCAGCGCAACGGCCGTGCCTTCGTTGGCTTGGGCCGTAGCGGCGTTGGCTTGGGCAACCTGGTTGCTGTTGATAGCCGAAAAGGCCACAATGAGCAACAAAACAATCGTAATAACCAAAGCGGCCGTTAACCAGCTTAAACGTCGAGCAACACGCGCCTGGGCTGCGGCTTGCTGCCGTTCCAATTGCTCTTCTTCCAATGCTGCTTGAGCGGCCGTGCGCAGTTTCAAGCTCTCATTAATAAAAAACCGCTCTTCCCGGCTCAAAAATGATTCGCGCTCATTGAGCCACCCCTCCGCTTCGGCCAGCAGCGCGCCGCGCAGCAGTGCGTCGCTGTCTAATTCGCTCATCTGCCACTGGCGCAAGGCCGCCCGTAGCCGCTCTTGCCACGCTCGGAAGGCACGATCTTCGTCCATCCAGGCCCGAAGCTGCCCCCAGCCACGAATTAAGGCTTCATGAACCACTTCTACCGTTTCCTGGCCGTTGGGGGCCAGGCTGGTGACCACCAGACGGGCATTGGCCAGCTTTTGCACCAATTGCCAGTTGCTTTCCCCCAATTCACTGCGCTCGGCCAAGCGACGTGTGTCTTCCGTGCCTGCACCGGGGCGCACCATTTGGATAAAAACGCGCCGCGCTTGCTGCCGCTCAGCTGCGGTGAGCTGGCTAAATTCCTGATCGGCATACCGAGCCAGCGCACCCTCGACGCCGCCAATGGCCTCGTAGCCTTCGTGGGTTAAATACCCTTCACGCGCCTTGTCCCACAGCTCCGTCAGGGCAAATTGCAGCAGCGGGAGATTGCCCGGCTCGTCACCCACATCATCCAAAATACGGGCAACCAGGCCTGTTTCAAATAGCAAGCCAAAGCGGCGGGCTGGGTTGGCAATTGCTTGGCTTAGCTCGCGGCGGGTCATGGGGCCAAGTTTGATGTCGGCGTTTTGTAGGGCGTCGGCGAAGGGACGGTAGGTGAGTGCCTGACTTAAAAAGTCAGTTCGCAAGGTGAGTACCAGTGTAAAGTGGGGCAAGTGGCGGAATTGGGCCACATCTACTGCCTCTAAAAGCAAGTCTAAAAAGGCGCGACGCAGTTGGGGATCGTTGCAGAGGGTGTAAATTTCTTCAAATTGGTCAGAGACGATGAGCAGCTGTTTGGTTGGTTTGTGCTGGTCTAAAATTTGGCGTAACAGGGGCAGCAACGCTACCTCTTTGAAGCGTAAATCGTTGGCGAGTTGGCTTGCTGCTATGCGCTGCTCGTTTTTACTGAGAGTGGGCTGCTGGTGGGCAACCAGGGCCGCGGCGAGGGCATGAAACGGCTGTGGCCCTGGCCGAAGAGTGATGATGTGCCAATCACGGTTGGTGCGCAGTTTGGCGACCAATCCGGCAAAAACTACGGAAGATTTGCCACTGCCAGAAGCCCCAACGATAGCCAGGAGGCGTTGTCTTTCAACGGTGTCTAGCAGGCGTTGGCTAAACGCTTCGCGGCCAAAAAAGTTGGCGGCATCTTCTTCGCCAAAGGCAAATAGCCCTCGGTAGGGGCTGGTATCTGGCATTTGGAAGGTGGGGGAGAGAACGGGTGTGGCCGGATCGGTGCGGGTAGATACGGCCGTTGCCAATGGCTGCATGTGGGTAACGGTGGTTTGGGTAACGGCCGTTTGCCCCAGAGCTGCTTGCAGGGCGGTTGCGAGGGATACGGCCGTTTGAAACCGCTCATCTGGGTCTTTGGCCATCGCTTTATTGATGACTTGCTCAACTTCCGGGGGAACTGGTTCAAGCGCGTCTATTTCTGGCAGCGGTTCATCAACATGTTTTTTGATGATTTCCATGGGCGTATCGCCGGAAAATGGCGTGTGTCCGGTTATGAGTTCGTACAAAATCACGCCAAGCGAGTAGATGTCCGATCGATGATCGATGGTGAGGGATTGGGCTTGCTCCGGTGCCATGTAGGTGGGCGTGCCAGCCACCATGCCCGTGAGCGTGTAGCGGGGCAGCCCCACCATGCGCACAATGCCAAAGTCGGTTAGCACCACGTCGCCATCCAGGGTAAACATGATGTTGGCAGGCTTGATGTCTCGATGGATGATGCCGCGTGTGTGAGCATACACCAATGCTTTGGCCAGGGATGTGATGATATGGTTGATTTCATCAAAGGTAAAGGGAATGCCGCTTAAGTCACGATGGTCTAATTCGGCTTTGAGGGTTGGCCCTTCAATATACTCCATCACCATGTAGCGGCTGTCCCCTTCGATGTCATAATCGAACACCTGCACGATGTTGGGATGCCGCATACGGGCCACGGCGGCGGCTTCACGCTCAAAACGGCCGATAAATTCATCCTCTTCGGCCAGATAGGCGTGCAGCACCTTCAAGGCAACGTATCGGTCTAGATTGCTTTGATATGCTTTGTAAACACGGGCCATCCCCCCGATGCCCAAGCGATTATACAGTTTGTATTTACCAAAGGTGCGTCCAGTGAGGTCAGATTGATTGTTCACAAGATTGTTTTACACGACTCGATGTTGCGGCTAATGGGCTGTTTTTCTTTTCTGGCGAGCAATTGATTTGCCTGGAAGACAGCCTGCTTGGGAAGTAAAATTTGCGAACGACTATTTTGACCTTTCCCGAATATGCGTATTATAACGAAAATATTAGATTTGTTTAATTGGAGGATACGGCCGTTATGAAACTGACAATCTCTTTGGGGCAAATGGATGTAAAACTGGGTGATCCCATGGCCAACTGGCACACGGTGCAGGCGATGACGGCCGAAGCTGCCCGGCGAGGCTCCGATCTGGTTGTTTTCCCAGAGCTGTGGTCAACGGGCTATGATTTGGAGAATGCGGCCAGCTACGCCACGCTCACGGATGCAGGCCTGTTTGCTCAGGTAGCGGCACTGGCCAAGACGCACCAAATCGCCATTTTAGGGTCCTGTTTATCTTTGTTGGGTGAGGGGAGATTTGGCAACACGGCCGTTTATTTTGATGCAAACGGCCGTTCCCTGGGCGAGTACAGCAAGCTGCATCTGTTCCGGCTGATGCAAGAGGAACAATTTTTGACGGCTGGTGAAGATTCAACGCTGATAGAAACTGAGTGGGGCAAAGCCGGGCTAACCATTTGTTATGATTTGCGCTTCCCGGAACTGTTTCGGCACTATGCGCTAGCCGGGGCGCAGCTTGTCTTTGTGCCAGCCGAGTGGCCGCATCCGCGTTTGGCTCATTGGCGCACTTTGCTCCGTGCTCGTGCCATTGAAAACCAAATGTTTGTGGTAGCCTGCAACCGGGTTGGCCGCAGCAAAGACACAGACTTTTTTGGTCACTCTTGCATTTTGGATCCGTGGGGGGAGATTGTGTTGGAATTAGGTGAGGGGGAGATGTTGGGAACGGCCGTGATTGACATTGCCCAGGTAGATGCGGTTCGCGCCAAAATCCCCGTCTTTGCCGACCGTCGGCCAGAGGTTTATTAGCCACAGAAAAAAACCTCTTAAATCTCTGTGCCCTCTGTGGCAACATTTCACGATCGGCCGCGGAGGCGATCCATGAAGGAACGGCCGCTTTCGCCACCACCTTGCTGAATTTCCCCTTCCAGCCGTGCTAGCCGCGCTTCGGCAGAAGAGGCGCGGGATTGGGCATTCATCCGGGCTTGGCGTTCTTCCGCCAGCAGCGTGTCTAGCTTTTGCAGACTTTGCACCTGCACATCCAGGGTCGCTTTTTCGCGCTCAAGCTGAACGCGCATTTGGCGTTCTTCTGCCAGTTGGGCGGTGGCTTCCTGGGTGCGTTCAGCAATGACTTCTAGCGAGGCCAGCTTGCGCTCCAGCGCGACGCGGGCTTGTCGCTCTTCTTCCAGGGCGGCAGTAGCGTGGCGCACCTGGCGAATTTCCACTTCCATGCCTGCGATTTCTCGTTCCAATTTTAACCGCACCTCTCGCTCTGCTTTGAGTTCTTCGATGGTGGCTTTGTGTTGGGTAACGGCCGTTTCTAGTTCAATATTTCGTTTTTCCAGGGCGCGGATTTCTGCTTTCAAGGCGGCCACATCTTCGCTGGGTTGATTCACTGGAACGGGTACCGGCATGGTGAACTGAGAAGGGGTGGAGACAACTTGTGGGGGGCCAAGAGGGGAGACGGGCTTGTTTTGAGCGTGTGCGGCCGTTTCTGCCTCCACTTTTTTAGGATCAAACGTTTCTACACTGCTTAGAGGGTCTGCTACATTGTCTTGTGGGGCTGCTTTGCTCGTTTTCTTCTTAGCCATAATACACTCTGTCTACCAATGCTTGATAAGCTACCGTTGCTGGGTTCAAAAAGCGCGTATCGTACTCAAAAATAGTTTGTTGGAAGGCAGGTGCCTCAGCCACTGCCTGGCTGCGCGGAATGGGTTGGCTCACCTTGTCCCCGTGCATCTCGCGCAGCTCATCCACCATTCTCTGATCCAGCTTTTGTCGCGCCACGTTAAGCGTGGGCACGATGGTGTGAATGCGAATGTCGATGCCCCGCGTTTGGGCTTCAAAAATTGAGCTGATATGCTGCCCTGTGCCAGCCATCGAAAAATAGTCTGGCTTTACGGGCACAATGGCAGAGTCGGCAAACTGATAAACTGCTTGGGTAAAAGTGTCCAGCGCCGGGGGGCAATCCAGCACGATGTAGACAAATCGCTCCAGGGCAACCTGCAATCGCTCTTCTAAAATCCGCACAATGCCATAATTTTTGGTGCTGGGCATGGCAAATGCCTGGGCGCGTAAAATATCTTTGGCATGTTCCAAATTGTCTGACGCTGGCAAAATCCATAAATTAGGACGGGGAAATCCTTCGTCGGTACGGTCAGCAGAGACGACAGCTTCGGTGATGTGGCGTTGTTCTAGCAGTACATCGCCGATGTCTGCCTTGCCGGTGTCGATGCCTAAACCGCGCGCACAATGCCCCTGCGGATCAAAATCAATGAGCAGCACGTGACCTAGCAAATAGTAATGTGTGTCTTGATATTGAAACAGATTGCTAGGATCGCTAATTTGGTCTAAATCTTTGGGGGCGACGCGCCGCATAAGCTTACGCGAGAGGCCGTGTGCCAGATTGATAGCGGTGGTTGTTTTTGCTACGCCACCTTTGCGGTTCACAACGGCCAATACTTTGTCTTGCCTGCCTGGATTTTGCGTCATGGTTTTTGAAGTCGCTTTTTCTCTTTTTGCTGAGGAATTAATGACATTTTACCATAACTGCGCGAGTGGGCGAGGGGCAAGTTTGCGATGGGGCTGGCTCATTGGTTGTATGCAAACGCTTACCATGACTTTGGTGTAAGTGACTTTGTAAATCCATGCTTTTACACTAAAAGCATGAACGATTCTTCTACTTCTCAAAATCAATGTCCAGCATGTGGTGGGCGACTCATCTTTTCCGCAGACGGCCGTTTTCGCCAATGTGAACGATGCAACCACCAAATTAGCGTCGTGCGCCAGCGGGAATCGCCGCAAGAGCTGATGCACCTCCAGCAATTTTCCACTGAGGAAAGCGGTTTTGCCAGCGTGCGTACAGCTGGCGTGCGTGAACTGCTGCGGCAAGGTGTGGCTGCCACCAAAGCGGGGAACAAGGATGAAGCGTTTCATTATCTGAGCTGGGTGCTGCGCACCGATTCCAGCGAAAAGCAGCAGGCGCAGGCGTGGCTCTGGCTGAGCGAGGTGTACGAGGAGCCAGCGCACAAGCGCAACTGCCTGGAGCAGGTGCTGGCGTTTGATCCCACACATGGTGTGGCGCGGCGGGGGTTGGCTTTGCTAGACGGCCGTCTGCAAGCCAAAGATGTGGTTGATCCCAATAAAATCAGCCAAACTGTCAGCGAGGAACCAGAGCAAACGGCCGCAGAGCAGTTTAACTGCCCACAATGTGCGGGCAAGCTGCAATTTTTGGCCGACGGTAAAACGTTACGCTGCGGCTTCTGCGGCTTTGAACAAACAATTAGCGCCACGGAGGACAAAGAGAGCCTAGAAAAATTGAGTTCAATCTCAAAGCCCTCTGTGAACTCTGTGGCTAATTTTGGTGAGGGCGCGTTTGAGCAGGAGTTCACGACGGCGTTGGCGCAGGCGAAGGGGCATCTGGCACCGGTGCAGATGCGCACCTTTCAATGCAACGGTTGTGCCGTGGACTTTGTCCTCGCCCCCGAAGCCATCTCGATGACCTGCCCTTACTGTGATTCTACTTACGTGACGGAAACGGCCGCTGCCCACGACATGATGCCGCCCCATGCTGTCATTCCCTTCCGCATTTCGCACGAGCAGGCAGAAAAGGCGATTCGGGGTTGGTTGCAGGGGGGTGGGGTGGAACGGCCGCAGCTTTCGCCCATCGTAGGCATATACTTGCCGCTGTGGACATTTGACGTGGGGGGCGAAATTCGTTGGGGTGGCCAGGTGAAGAAGGGGGACAACTGGGTGCCCATCTCTGGCAATCATCTGGCGTTTAGTGACGATGTGCGTGTGCCTGCTAGTAAAAAGCTCAGTGGCGATTTGGCAAAAGCGTTCGACGGCTTCGATATGGATGGTTTGCAGGCGTATGACAGCCGCTTTTTGGCCGACTGGCCTGCCGAGCGGCACACGATTCCACTGGCAGATGCGTCTTTGCAGGCGCGGAAGCAGGTGCTGCAACAGCTGCGCCGCAATCCGCACAAGTTTACGCTGGAGGATGTGCGGAATCTCAGGTTGGGGTCGCTGGGGCTGGTGGTGGAGTCGTTTAAGCTGGCTTTGGTACCGATTTGGCTGGTGCATTACAAAGTAGATGACGAGACGTTTGATTTGCTGGTGAATGGGCAAACGGGGGTTTTGGTGGGGAAACGGCCGTCTCGCGGGGTGCGTGGTTTCTTTGCCAAACTGTTTGGGTAGGGCTTAGCCACAGATCACACAGATTTTGGAATATTGGGGACGTAGCCGCGGATTCTTTCCGCGTTAATTTGGCGCACAAAGAATGTGCGGCTACGGGATGAGTTGTTTGGCGATTTTGGCCCAGCGGAAGGTTGTGATTTGATCGGACTGGTCGAAGAAATATTCTTCTAAGTACGGTTCGATTTCTAGCTGCCAGATGTCGGGGAGTTGTTTGGCGAGGTTTTGTTCCAGGAAGAAGGTGATGCCCACGAAGTAGTGCGGATCGGCAATTTGGCGGTTGAGGCGTTGCAGCAGCCGGATGAGCGGCTCGGCATCGTACCCGGTGCTGGCGTGGAAGTGGCGCAGAACGTCGTAGTTGGGCGGCAGGTGGATGAAGGCAAAGCGGCGGCGCAGGGCGTGGTCTACCAGGGCGATGGAGCGGTCAGCGGTGTTCATCGTGCCGATGATTCGCACGTTGGCCGGAATGTGGAAGCTGCCGCCGCTGGCCAAGGGAATCGAGGCGTCACGGTACTCTAGCAGCAGCATCAATTCGCCAAATACGGCCGCTAAGTTGGCCCGGTTTATTTCATCAATAACCAACACGCAGATGCCGTCGTGCTGGCTGGCGCGTTGGCAAAATTCTAAAAAGCGGCCAGGGACAAGGCTGTAGTGGAGATTGCCATCGTCGTCGGTAAACGGCCGTATCCCCTGCACAAAATCTTCATAAGCGTAGGCTGGATGAAATTGCACCATTTCCCAAAAGCCATCCTGCCCCTGGGTGAGGTGCTGCGCCAGTTTTTGTGCCAAAAACGTTTTGCCGGTGCCGGGTGGCCCGAACAAAATGGCCTGTCCTTTGCGCTCAATGGCTCGCAGCCAGCGGTTGAGGTCGTCTTGGGGCAGGCCGGTGTCGCTGGCGCATTGTTCTAGGGAGTACGGCTCGGTTCGGGGTTGATAGTCGGGGGTAGGGTCGTGGAGAACGGCCGTTTCCATTGCAGGAGCATACCGAATCGGGCTGGTTGTCAGCGATTCCGGCACACCTAGCTCGATTTGCCCTTTGTCAGATAGCCTCCCTGTTTGGTGCTTGCTGATCTGCTCGCACACCCAGATGAGGCTTTGCACATCCACCATGTCGCGCGCGCCATGATCACGCAATGCTTCGTATAGCAAGTTGGTTTGCTGCAAAATCAAGGCATAGCTGCTGGCAGATGGCTTCAGTGTGATCAACAGCTTGGTTTGGGGAATTGGGGGATGGCTTTCATCATCCGGCTGAATGAATTTGAGGAACCAGCGGGCGGTGCGTGGCTTCACCAACATTTCTGTTTGCGGATGGCAAATGAATAAAAAGTAGGTGGGCAGCGGCCACTTGTTGGGCAGATCGCTGGCACTCAAGTAGTCAGAAAAGGTTTGCAGGCGGTCGGGCGTGGGGCGGTCGCCGTAGAGCAGGTTGCGTAGTTGGGTGCAGAAGGCGGGTTTGTCAAGATCGGGATGGTTGAGGACGGCCGTATCCCCTGAAGAGGGCACCGACCGCCACAGTAAATTGTTATCTTGTGCTAACTTGTTGAGCCGCTCCAGAAAAGTGTCGTGATTTCCCTCAGCCAGCAGTTGGTCCAACGCATCCTGGCTCAGCCAATTTTGCGCCTTGGCGATGGTGGCCTGCTTATAAGAAATTTCGTCAGCCATGAAATCCGGGTGGGCAAAATCCTTCCAATCCGGGTAACGTTGTCGGACGAGCTGGATGAGTTCTTGAACCTGCCAATTGGGGAGCATAATTTCCAGATTTCTTGATTATGTAAAATCTGTAGTTAGTTTAATCAGGAGTGGGCTGGGATGCAAATTGCATTTTGTACTTGAACTCTTCTTCGGCAACAATTTGTAAGCCTAGGCGTTCGTATAGCTTTTGCGCTTCGGGATTTGTTTTTAGTACATGCAGCGTGAATATTTTGCTAGCCCGCTCTGCTTGGTGGATGAGTTGTTGGAGTACGGCCGTTCCCCAACTGCGTCCTTGATATTGAGGTAGAAAAGCGATCAGCCCCAAATACAACTCATCTTCCGTTTCTATAACAGAGAGTGTGCCAACATCTTCACCTTTCCACTGAAAAATCTCTCTTTTTGAGGGATCAAATTTTTCACGAAAATAATTTTGCTGCCATGCTTCATCCCAACCCCACATTCGGGCAACAGATTCCTTCATGGCAGCTTTGTGCAGCGCATAAAGAAAATCAAAATCAGCCATCGTAGCCGGGCGGCTGGTTAACATTGTCTCTTTGAGTGAATAAGCGACTTTATTCAACCGGATACCCTTCCCGCTCCCAGGCTGCCCGCGCATCATCGTAGCCCATCTTGTACAGTTTTTCGTGCCACTTTTGGGTGTAGCTCACAATTTGCTCCACTGGAATAAAATCTTTTGGGCAAACAATGGTTGGGTATTTCAGCTTCTTGTAATCATGTTTGACGTTCGCTCCCACAAAGTTGTTCATATCCTGCATGTATTGATCCACAACGTCTGGATAATCCGCCTGAATTTTGTCCAATTCATCCCGAATTTCGGCCAGGCTGTTGATCAGACTAAACATCTTCATATCTGCCTGGAACGAAGCTAGCAGTGCCCATTCCAGGGTCATGCTGGCGGCTTCATACAGGTTTGTGGGCAGGTTGGTGGGCAGCGTTGGCAGGGAACTATCGTCACCAGTTTGCTTGATTGGGGTCATGATAACCACGATGATCTCTTCGGCTCCCGTGGCAATGGCGGCGCTGAGTGGCGTGTTGGCGACCACGGCTCCGTCCCAATATTTGGTTGCGCCTAAATGGGTGTGGGGATAAATAAGCGGGATGGAGCAGCTAGACAAAATATGCTCAACGGTAATCTCGGTTTTGTCGTTCAGGCTGTTGCTAAAGATGTGCAGCAGACCAGTTGAGATTTCTGTGGCGGTGATACGTAGGTGAACGGCCGTTTTTTCCGGATCATTGATGCGCTCAAAATCAACCCAGCCCTCGTTCAGGAGCGTCTCTTTCAACGGAGAGGTGTCTAGCAGCGAAACGGCCGAAAACGGATTCCAGTTTGGTTTTTGCACATGCTTGGTTCGCAACTTGCGCCACAAGGCCCACAGCGAATTGGCCGTATGGCCAGAGGCAAGGGCTGCCCCATTCACCGCGCCGATTGAAGTACCCACGACCACATCTGGATACCATTCGTGCTCTTCTAAAAAGCGCAGAACGCCCACATGGTACGCACCGCGACCGCCGCCCCCGGAAAGTACCAGTGCCCGTTTGGGATTGTCTGTCAGCATACCGTTGTGCTCCTTCTTATATCGCAAAGGAGATTAGAGATTGAGCGAATCTCCAATCTCTAATCTCCAATCTCCTATTTAGCTCTCGCCTTCCACAGCTTTGCCCGCCGCCTTCCAGGCGCGTCTGGCGTCTTCATACCCCATCTGGAACAGTTCGTCATGCCCATCACGGGTGTAACGAATGATGCGATCCACTGGAATTGCTTTTTGGGGCGCAACGATGATTGGGTTGGGCAAGGCATGGTATTTTTCTTCCAGAATGTCGGGGATGCCGTTTCCATCTTTGTCTTCCAATATGACCTCTTCGCCACGTAGCTGGCTCATCAGCAGCCGATTGGTGGCTTGCAGCCGGGCATTTTCTACCTGAAGCCGTACTAATTCGTTGATGCGTCGAAACAGTTTCAAGTCAGATTGGAAAGAGGCCAGCAAGGCCCATTCCAGCATGGTGCTGGCGGCCGTCAGGATATTGTTGGGTGTTGGCAGTGTGGGGCTATTATCTGCACCATCTTCCCAGGGGGTCATAATCACGACGACAATTTCCTCTGCACCAGCGTCGATGGCGGGACCGAGCGGGGTGTTGGCCACGGTGGCACCATCCCAGTAAAGCGTATCGTTTAGCTGGGTTGCCGGGTAAACAATGGGGATAGAACAGCTAGCAATGATGTGGTTGAGTTCAATGGTTTCGCGGCGCATTTTGCTGGGGTAGACGTCGTCGCTATTGCCAAAAACGTGTAGCTGCCCGCTATTAATTTCTGTGGCTGTGACGCGCAGGTGAACGGCCGCTTCTTCCGAATTGATCCGCTCAAAATCAACCCAGCCGTGTTCTTGCAGGGTGGTCCGTAAAGGGGAAGTATCCAGCAGATAGTTACCTTCCAGCAGGTTCCAACGGGTCTTTTGCACATCATCGGTGGTGAGCCGCTGCCACAGTGCCCACAGCGAGCGAGATGTGTGCCCAGAAGCGAGTGCAGCTCCATTAACCGCCCCAATGGAGGTGCCAGCTACGATGTTGGGGAACCATTCGTGTTCCTCCAAGAAGCGCATAACACCTACGTGATAAGCACCTCGACCACCACCCCCGGAAAGTATGAGCGCGTTTTTGCGTGACTCAGTTGGCATAATGGCCTCCTACAACAAACTCGAAATTTAACCGATGAGATAGGCAGGGCGAACGGCCGTTTCGCCATCCACCACATCCTCAGAGCCAGCAGGACGAACCGGCAGCACAATGTTGAAGCTGGTTCCCGGTAACTGCTCCTCATCTTCTGCTTCAGACTCAACCCAAATACGGCCGCCGTGCGCTTCAATCACACCTTTGGCAATGGGCAAACCGAGGCCTGGTCCAGCCCCTTTGAACTTCGTATTACCCGTAGAATGTAGTTGCGGATCGCCAATGCGGAAGAATTTCTCAAAAATCAATGAGTGAAACTGGGGATCAATGCCAATACCCGTGTCCCGAACCACAATTTCCAGGAACTCATCCTCAAAACTTTGCCCTGGCACAACGGCCGCCTTCACAAAAATGTTGCCATCGTCTGGCGTGTATTTCACTGCGTTGCCCAGCAAATTGGTAAATGCCTGAACCAGCCGCTTAAAATCTGCATAAATGGGTGGCAGCTCATCAATGCCATCGATATCCAGGTGAATTCGCCGTTCACGCATTGCCTGAATGAGCGGCTCCACGGCCAGGCGAAGCACCGTATCGAGCTGGGTTTTAACGAAGGTAAGCTGCATCCCGTCCACATCTAGCTGGCTGGCATCCAGCATGGCCGTGATGAGCCGCTCTAGCTGCAAAGTGGCGCGGTTGATGTGTCCCACAATCTCGCGCGTTTGCTCCCGCGTGAGCGCATTTTCCTCGTTCATTGCCGACAAAATATCAGCGTATCCTTTTACTTGGGTGAGCGGTGTTCGCAGTTCATGAGAAGCAATGGTGATAAAGTCTGACTTCACCCGATCCATAATTTCCAGCTTCTCGTTTTGCTCAACCAAATCAATATTCAGGTACCGAATATGTTCATTTTGGTCATTAATTTCACTAAAGAGCCGGGCGTTTTGCAAAGCAACAACCGTTTGATCCGCTAGCGTTTGCATCAACTCCAGTTCATTTGGCTGGTAAGGAACGGCCGAACTTTTAGGCCCCACCCCAATCAGGCCAACAATATCGGTACCGCTGCTGACGGGAACATACACTTCCATCGTCAGCTCTTTTAACCAATTCCGTTCCTGCTCACTCAGCTCACCGAACGCCGGATTAAAGTCAAGCTCGTATTGCAGCAATGGTTGATGTTGGTTGACGAGGGCGTTAATAAATAGATCATCCTGGGCAAAGCGAATGGGATAGTGCGGCACAATTCCCATCGCCGGCACAGGTTCTACCTCATAACCATCTTCTAGCTGCGTAACCAGCATCAGTGCGCCTCGGTTGGTTTCTAGCAGCTCACTCAACGTGCCTACGATGAGTAGCGAAATTTGCTGCACATCCAGCGTCCGCGAAATGTCCTGGCTGTAATTACGTACAACTTGCCCGGCATTAACGCCCTCGCCACGCAGGTAGCGGTACACCCACCGCCCAACTTGGCGCCGGAATGGCTGGTACAGGAAGAAGCCGAGGGTGATGACTAGAGCGATGAGAATGGAGGTAAGAATGTTGTTACCTTGATTCAGTGCCGAGCCAAACTGGAAAACGATGATGACAGAAAGAATCAGCGGCAGGGCCGACAGGGTGTTAATGATGATAAACGCAATGCCGCGCTGGGTGCGGGCACGCACATCAAAAATGCGGAAAGAGGCAACGCCATAAGCTAATCCTGCCATCCCTATAAAGCGCAAGACTTGCCCAACGATGAGAAAAATGAGCTGATCAAAAAATTGAATGAATTCGCCTAAAAAAAGCGTAGCCAGAACGGAAAACCAGTAAAGTAGCCGGTTGGCGTGCCAGGGGAAACTGGTGCGGCGGTATTCGCGCCAGGTCGCCAGGAGCAGTCCGCCTGCCAGACCACCCCATGCCAGGTAAAAAGCGAATGTGCCATTGGTGGTGACAACGATACGGCCGTCTGGCAGAAAGAAGCGGTGGTTGGGGGCCAGCAGGTTGATGAGAACGGTCGTTAGCACAGCAACGCTGCCCAAAAACAAATACCGTTTGGCAGGTTGCCAATCTAAAAAGGCACACGTTGTGGCCGCCAGGGCGCAAATTGCTATGAGCAGGACGATGTTCGGAAAGTTGGCAATGGGCACGCTGCTGGCAAAAAAGAGGGCAAATTCCCAGCCAATAGAAAGAATGAGCGTTACGATTAGCCAGCGGGTCTGGTTCTTCTCTGGCTGGCGGCGAATTTGGGGCAAGATGAGCAATACCAGGTAAAAACCTGCGGCAAGGAGGGGGAGGTAAAGGTTAGCTTGGTATGCGTTCATGTGTGCGAGCTGATTATAGGCAGCATTGTAATCTGGGTAAAAGCGGGAATGATTTTGAAAACCAGTAAAGCCATTTCTTCCGCTTGGGCTTGAGCAAACCACAGAGCAATTGACCTTTGGTTTCAAAGACCTTTCTGTGGCTTGCCTAATTTGCGCTACTCGGTAGGTCTATTGTAATGGTTGGAATGGCCTGTGGCAAAGCAGGATCGTTGGAATAGTACCAGTGTACCATTTGTCTAGTGTGGCATGGGCAAGAAAAAAGCGCAGCAATTGGCTGCGCCATGTGTGGCGGAGAGGGCGGGATTCGAACCCGCGATACCTTCCGGTATACACGCTTTCCAAGCGTGCGCACTAAGCCACTATGCGACCTCTCCGAATCGGATGGGAATTATAGTACGAGATGGCAGGTTTGCAAGGGAATATGCCCATTCGCAAATTAAATGTGGGATTGGCGAATGGGCTAGTAGCCAACGGCCGTTCCGTCGTTTCTTGGTTCGCTGCCGCCAATGAGTACACCGTTTTCAGGATGACGAACAATAACCTGCCCGCCACCGTAATGCAATGGCTTTCCTTTTTCCCATAAATCATGTCCTCGCTGCTGTAAAACTTGGCGGATGTCGTCGGAAACGGCCGTTTCCAGAGCAACTTGTTTATCTTTCAGCCAGTTAAAGCGGGGAGCGTCTAGTGCTGTTTGCGGATCCATGCCGAATTCAACCAGGTTCAACCCTACCTGCAAATGCCCCTGAGGCTGCATAAAGCCACCCATCACCCCAAAGCTGCTCCATGCCTGCCCATCTTTAGTGATGAAGCCGGGGATGATGGTGTGATACGGCCGTTTGCTCGGGGCAGCTTCATTTGGATGGCCTGGTTCCAAGCTGAAGTTGGCTCCCCGGTTTTGTAGCTGCACACCCGTGTTCCCGGCCGTGATGCCGCTGCCAAACCCCATGTATAAACTTTGAATCCAGCTCACCATGTTGCCACGGCCGTCGGCCACCGTTAGGTACACCGTGTCGCCATGCGTTTGGGGCGAGCCGGGCATGGGTTGCAGGGTGTTGTCTGGCTGGATGAGTCCCGTGCGGCTGCGCGTGTAGCTGTCGCTTAGCAAAGCCTCAATCGGCAGTTCAGCCTGGCGTGGATCGCCAATGTAAGCGTGGGCGTCGGCAAAGGCCAGCTTCATGGCTTCGATGAGAGCGTGGTAATAATCGGCCGTGCCGTAGCCCAGTACGGGTAAATCGAACTGTTTGGCAATGTTCAGTGCCAGTAAAGCTGTCAATCCCTGCCCATTTGGCGGAATTTCGTGGAAAGCATATCCATCGCCATAGGCTACGCTGATCGGTTCCACCCACTCTGCCTGATAGCTGATCAAATCATCCTGCGTTAGCACACCGCCATCAGCTTGTACTGCCTCTGCAATTTGGCGGCCAATATCCCCACGGTAAAATGCATCTACGCCATTTTCGGCGATGGTTTGCAAGGTGCGCGCAAATTCTGGATTTTGGAACAGTTCGGCGGCGCGTGGGGAACGGCCGTTTGGCAACCAGACGCGCTTGGAATCAGGCAATCGGTTCATCTTTTCTGTGGAATTTTTCCAGGCGCGGGCAATGCGCTGGCTCACTGGAAAACCACCCTCTGCGTAGGTGATGGCACGTTGCAATAAGGTATCCAATCCTAAACTGCCAAATCGCTCCAATGCCAGCTCCCAGCCGCGCAAACTGCCCGGCACCGTAACTGCCAGCCCCCCAATCGCCGGAAACTGTTCATGCCCCTGGCTGCACACCAAGTTGGCCGTGAGAGCTTGAGGGGCAGGGCCGCTGGCATTTAGCCCATACAATTTTTGCTCGTCTGCTTGCCAAATCAAAGCAAAGGCATCGCCGCCAATACCAGTAGAGCATGGTTCCACCACGCAAAGTGTCGCGACAGTTGCAATGGCAGCATCAAGGGCATTGCCGCCTGCTTTCAGCACATCCAGACCCGCCTGAGCAGCCAATGGCTGACTTGTAGCCACTAATCCGTTGTGCGTAATGATGTTGGAGCGTCTGCTAGGGAATTGGAAGTTTTCAAAATTCATAGGAGTTCCTTAAAAAAATGTACCAGATGAAACGGGTCAAAAATTGGCTTGACACCGAACAGGTGTTCGTGTATACTTCGCCTCAGAACAAATGAGCGATTGTCATAATATGTGCAAACTACAGTTCTCCAAAGTAGTTTATCAGATTCGGTGGTATCGCGGCATGTCGTATTAGGAGAAAAGCACAATGGCCAAGAAAGCATTATCTGAACGCCAAAAAAACATTTTAGCTTACATTCAACAATATGTTGCCGAGTTTGGACGTCCTCCCACGATTCGAGAGATTGGTGGTGCAGTCAATATTAGCTCCACTTCTGTTGTAAATTACAACCTGACCAAGCTAAAAGAACGTGGTCTATTAGAGCGAGATGCGGACGTATCTCGCGGTTTGCGTTTGACTGAGAAGGTGGCCGAAACCACCGGGCAAGCCGTTGAAGCCATAGGTAAAGTGGTGGAGCGGGTTAATACGGCCGTTTCTAATCTGCTTCGGGTGCCTTTAGTGGGCGACATTGTAGCTGGTTCTCCCATTGAAGTTGGCAATGGGGATTTTTCTGCATATGATGATGAAGATGCCATTGAGCTAAGCAGCAGCATGATTTCAGGGCGAAAGGACGATTTGTTTGCTCTGCGCGTCAGCGGTGACTCCATGATTGACGCGATGGTTAATGATGGTGATATTGTCATTATGCGTCCCGAGTACGATGTGCGGAATGGCGACATGGTGGCTGTGTGGCTAAGCGATGACACCACGACCTTGAAATATTATTATCAAGAAGGCAATCAGGTGCGCTTGCAGCCTGCCAATCCAACGATGGACCCTATTTTCGTTGACCGCGAAAATGTGCAAGTGCAGGGCAAAGTGATGATGGTGCTACGGCAGACTGCGTAGCCACGACCTTTGATAGTAGATGGACGGCCGTTTTCCGCCGTCCATTTTTTTTACCAATAATTAGAACAAATGTGCTTTTTGTGCGTTGGGAATGATTATGAGCGAAAAAGAAGCCTGGCAAAAAATGAATAAAGAAGAGCGGCTGAGACATCAATTGGAACTCCAGTCGCGCCAGATAGAGCGTGTCTTTTCCACGCACCAGGTCCCCACGCGTGTTGCTGGGGGGCAAGTGCAGACGCAATCCATCCGGTTCGATTTGCAGTCCCACCTGGAGTCTGGATTGCATCGGCTGCGTGGCTTAAAGCGCGATTTGCTCTCTGTGTTGGGAGTGTCTGACGTTTCGTTGGTCAAAGACGAAGTAGGGCAGTGGCGGTTAGATATTGTACGGCCGCATGAACCGCCAGTTGCTTTGCTCGATTTATTGCCTCTGTTGCCAGATTTACCAGAAAGTACGGCCGTTCTTGGTATTGATGAAGAAGGTGCCCCACTCTTGCTACCCTTTGCCGATCCAGACATTACCCATGCGCTGTTGGTTGGCGTTGACGGGGCCGGAAAGACAGCAATGTTGCGCACAATGGCGGTTTCACTCGCCATGACAAACCGCCAATCAAAACTCCAACTGCTTGTTATTGATCCCGAACGGCCTGGCGGACCAGCGGATGAGCTGGCTCCCCTTATGTATTTGCCCCACCTGCTGAGTCAGGTCATCGTAGAGCCAACTGAAGCGTTGCGAACGTTGCAAATATTAGTAGATGAGATGCATCATCGCCTAAAGCACCAAACGTTGCTACCTACCATCGTGACGCTGATTGACAATGTGGAAGCATTATTTCCAGCTTCACCAACTGACTTGCAGGCCGCGTTAGCGGAACTGCTACAGCGGGGTGCAGAAGCAGGTATCCATCTGGTGCTGGCAACTAGCCAGCCAACGGCCGAATGGCTGAGTAACGTAATGCGAGCGAATTTGCCGTTACGTCTGGTTGGTGCAGTTCGGGATGAGGCGGAATCATTGGCGGGAACGGCCGTTGTGGGGGCCGAGGCACACTCTTTGCTAGGTGAGGGCGATTTTCTGGCAGTGGCCGACGGTAGCCAGGTTCATTTTCAGGCAGCGTTTATTGGCAACTATGATTTGCATTTGACGCTGGAAACCATTCACCGCAACCGCCCGCAGCCGCTGCTGGCGCAACCCCTGTCTTTGGAAGCTGGCAATGACGAAGCAGCAAATGATTATGCCTGGCAACGGGATGAAGATTGGCCTGAAAAGCCACCGGAAGTAAATAGTGAGCCATCGGAAACCAGTGAAACGACGTTTTTAGACAACAGTTTGGAGAATTAAGATGAATGTGGGCATGTTGTGGCTAGATGACGATCGGAATCGGAGCCTGGATGAGAAGGTTAATCGGGCAGTGGATTATTATCGGGAGAAGTACGGCCGTATGCCGGAACTGTGCCTCGTAAATAAAAAAGTGTTGTCAGAAGAAAAACGAGTGGGGAAGGTCAGTGTGCAGCCACAAGCGGCTATCTTGCCGCATCATTTCTGGTTGGGAATGAAGCCAGCCTAACGCAGTCTATTCGGTGGCCGTCAGTAAAATTGAGCGGCTGCCCCCTTCAATGAGGGTCAGACGTGCTTGGTAAGTACGGCCGTCTGCTCCCTCAATTTCCGCAGTTGTCTGCATGTTTTCCTCAGTGTCCTGCAAAATAAATTCGACAGCCGCTTCATTTTTTAGCAGCTTATTGATAGGATGACCAACCACTTTCGCCTCAGGCAAATCAAACGCTTCACGGGCCGCCTTGTTCAACAGCAACAGCTTATCCTCATGGTCAACTACCAAAACTGGATCGTCAATTTGATCTACTACCACTGAAAGCGTCACGCGCTGCTGCTCAATGTCTGTGTAAATGTTAGCATTGTTGATGGCAATGGTTGCGTAGCCACCTAACGCCGAGAGTGCCCGTGTATCGTTGCTATCGAATGAGGTCTCTTTAAGTCGGTTGGTAACACCCAAAACGCCAATTGGCTTGTTTTGGAGGATAAGCGGCACGTAAATAAGTGATTTCACCAGCAGTGCAGTATGGGTTCGTTTCCACTGTGAATCATTGCCAATGGCAATAGCACGTTTGGTTTGCAGCACTTTACCGGCAAGGCTATCGTTTACGCGCTTGCGCATGGATTGCGCTTTGGAGTCCAGGTTTTTTGAGGCGCGAATGTACAGCTCGTCCTGCTCTTCATCTAGCAGCATCAGAGAACCTTCTTCTGCCCCCACCACGTAAACGGCCGCTTCTACCACGCGATGCAGCACTTCCTCCAAATCTAGCGAGGAAGCGACTGATTTGCCCACGCCATACAGCACGTTCAGTTCCTGGGCGCGCCGCTGAAGCTGAGAATTGCTCTCCATAAGCTGCTGCACAAGCTGATCACGTTCCCGTTGCAGACGGCTTTCTCGCAAAGCGCGATCCACAGAGTCGCTAATTTCATCTGCATCAAACGGCTTAATGACGTAATCTCGAATGCCTAGGCGGAAGGCAGCAACGGCCGTTTCTTCAGAGCCGTGCGCCGTTGCCAGGATTGCGGGAATTTCTACCCCACGCTCACGCAGCTTCTCCAACACCTCCAAGCCCGTTAACCGAGGCATTTGTTGATCCACAATCATCAGGTCTGGCTCCTTGGCAATGGCCATTTCCAGCCCCATTAGTCCGTTGGAGGCTTGTAAAACTTCAAACCCTTTTGGCTGCAAAATATATTCGCATAAAAAATCGCGAATTTCTTGTGAATCATCAATGATTAGTACGCGCTCGTACATAAAAGCCTTTCCTTAAAGGTGTGAAGTATCACTTTTCCTATATTACTACTCGGTTTACAAGCATGCAACCACGGAAATCTACCAATATTTGCGCATCTGAAATTTTCCAAGAAGCATTTAATTTCCGAACGGAGGCTGAGAAAACTTGTCACCCGGTTTTGCATGGGATAGCATGACGCCGTGATGGAAAAACTACCCAAGATCAACATCGCTTTCATTTGCTTGAGCATCGCGTTCATTATAAGCGGGATCGTCTTATTTGCGGCATGTGAAAATAGCCAAGAAGTACCACCAGTTGTGGTGACAGAAGTATTCAACATTGCTGGTGAAGAGATTATTGTGACCCGAATTGTGGAATTAACGCCGACGCCGACGGCCGTTCCCACCGCCGCCCCTGAACAACAAGAGCCCGTCGTGCTGGATTTGAGCTATGTTCGCAACGGCGTGCCTAATATTGATCCACAGGTTACAGATGATCAGGATGGAATTGATCTGGTTGAAAATATGTTTGTGGGGCTGACTCGCTACAATCATGCTACCAACCAGGTTGATCCGGCATTGGCAGAATCATGGGAAGTATCTGGAGACGGCCGCATCTGGACTTTCTCGTTGCGGGATGACATTTTTTGGGTGCGCCCCAGTGAGGAAGTTGTGGATGACTATGTGATTTCAGAGGCGGTGCGGCCCGTGGTGGCCAGCGACATTGTATTTGCTGTACAACGAACCTGTGCCCGCGAAACAAACTCCCCAGATGCTTTCATCCTGTTTTTAGTTGAGGGGTGCGAGCAAGTGCACCAGTTGGCCACAGCTACCCCGGCAGACCTGGCCAACATTGGCGTTCGGGCTGTAAATGATACAACGTTGCAGATACGCTTGAATCGTTCTGCGGCGCACTTTTTAACCATTACCAGCCTTTGGTTTATGCGGCCGTTACCGCGTGAACTGTTTGAGGAATCTTTTGTAGAGGAGTATGGAAGCGATTGGCAAACGGCCGTTCAAAATGGCGCACCGCTTTTAACCAGCGGCCCTTTTATGCCGCTTGCTACTGATTTCACTACTTTGCAGCGGAACACATTGTGGCCCATTCCCTTCCAGGGCAACAGCGAAATTGTCAAAATTAATTACGTGGATTCAGATGATGTTGCCTTGCTGCTATGGCAGGCTAAATCGCTGGACTTAATAGATGCCACCGACCTAGACTTAGATGCTCTGCCACCTGCCACTTTGCAACAGCTTCAACAGATAAGCCAACAAACTGTTTTCTACCTGAATTTTAACTTTCAAAGCGGCATTTTTCGGGAGCCAAATGTACGTCGTGCTTTTAGTGCTGCCATCAACCGGGAAGAGCTTGTGGAAGAAGTATTTGGGCAAGCGGCCGTGCCGATGCGCCACCTCGTACCGCCCGGTGTTATTGGTGGAATGCCAATCGATCAAGTTGGCATAGGATACAGTCCAGATTTTGCTCGATTGCAAATGGCAGAAAGCGGCTTCCTTAGCTGCCGCCAAATGCCAGAAATTCGTTTCATGGTTTCATCCTCAGACCTCTCCCTACTCCAAGCAGAATTGCTCATTCAGATGTGGATTGAGGAATTAGGCTGTCAAGAGTCTCAATTTAAGATTGAGCAGGTGCCATTTGGCACGTTGCTAGCCAATACGCGGGCAGACGCAGGTGCAGCTCGTCCCGACATTTGGGAACTGGCCTGGGCCTCCTATTTTCCTGATGCGCAAAATTGGATGGGAGATTTGCTACACTGCCAGGAAAGCGAAAATCGGGAGCGTCGTGCTTGCAGCGACGTGGATATGCTCATTCGTGAGGCCGCCACAACGGTAGATATTGCTAAGCGCCTGGAGCTTTACCGCCAAATTGAGAATATGTTGTTCGGGGATGAAGGCATTACGCCGCTGGCCCCACTCTATGCACGTGCAAATTTGGTGCTGGTACAAGATTGGCTTACGTACCAACCCTCATTTTTTGGCGGGGAGCAGTTTGACACTTATGAAGTAGAAGTTGCTCGTAAGGAGCTGGAACGGAGTCGTTCGCAATGACGCTGGCTGACGAATGGAGACAGTTTGCTGAATGGTCTAGCGCATTGGGCGCACCGTTGACAGATGCGCAGGCGGGTCAATTTGCTACCTACCAGGCATTGCTGCTAAATTGGAACGCGCGGATGAATTTAACGGCCGTTCGCAATCCTGCTGACATCCGCGTGAGACACTTTTTAGATTCGGTGAGCTGTGTGCAGGTGACGGGGGATTTGAACGGCCGTTCGCTCATCGACGTTGGCACAGGGGCAGGGTTCCCTGGTTTGCCGCTGAAAATTCTGTTTCCACAGCTTCGCTTGGTGCTTGTAGAGAGCGTGGCCAAGAAATGCCAATTTCTACAAGCCGTCGTGGATGAGCTTGCCTTGAGTGAAGTGACTATTCTCATCGACCGAGCAGAACGACTCGGCCAGGCCCCACAACATCGTGAGCAATATGATTGGGCGGTTGCTAGGGCGGTGGCTGAGCTGCGTACGTTGGTTGAATATTTGTTACCACTGTGCCGGGTAGAGGGAGCCATATTGGCCCAAAAAGGGGATAGTGCGCAGCAGGAGATAGCGGACGCTGCGAAGGCGATTCAGCTCCTTGGCGGGGCAGAACCAATTTTGGGGCAGGTGCTGCTGCCTCAAAGAAACCAACCCCATTATTTTGTTACAGTCAAAAAAGAGCGAGAAACGCCAGCGAAATATCCGCGACGCGTGGGGGTGCCGAGCAAACGGCCGTTATAGTTCGTCCTCGGCCAGCATTTGCTCTAAGGGAATTTGCACTTGGTACAGGTGTTCCGGTTCGTCTTTGCCGCGAATTTCTACAGCACCGACCGGGCTAAGCGGATGGGCCAGTAATAGGTCACTGTTATTTACTTCTAGCTGAGAGTATACGCCTTTGGAAATCACAATTTGACCATCGACGGCAATATCAACCAGTCGATGAGCCGTATTTACTGCATCTCCCACCATGCGGAACGTCATCCGGGTCTCGGCACCCACATTGCCCACAATCACATTCCCCTCGTCAATGCCGATGCCCATGCCGAAGCCTGCATTTAGCTCCTCAAATAGCTCCATACGCAGCGCGTTAAACCGTTTTTGCATAGCAACGGCCGTTTCCACTGCACGATTTGCTGCATCTGCCTGATCAAAAGGAGCGTTAAATGCCACCAAAATTTCATCACCCGTCAATTCGAAAATAGTGCCTTCAAACCGGTAAACAACCTCTGTCATTTTGGTGAAAAATTTATTTAGCCGCTCGATGACTTCATTGGGATCGACCAATCTGGTAAACCGAGTGAAGCTGCGAATATCGGCAAACATCACCACTGCACGACGCCTTTCCCGACGCGCCATGAGGCCAGGTTCATGGGACAACACATAGTCAACCAGGCTTGGTCCCATGTACCGCGAGAAAGTTTCTTTAATTTCTTGCTTTTTGCGCCGCTCTTCGGCCAGTCGAAACTCTTCAATGCGCTTAAGCTCCGTAATATCTTGCAGCACAGCGGCGTACCCCACACCTTGAATGGGTGAGATGCTGGTAAAAAGCGTACTGCCGTTGTCTAGCTTCATTTCTTGTGCTCTGGCTTGGTTGCTGCCGTTGCTGTACGTGGCTAACAGCAGACGCAGCTGCTCAATATCCGCTAGATTTTTCCCCGCAACATCCTGTGCTTTTAGGTCAAACAGCCGCTCTGCAGCGCGGTTAAACAGGGAGATATGCCAATCCTCATCCGTGGTGACGATAGCATCCGTTGCCTGGCTTAAGATGGCTTCCAGCTTACGCCTTTCCTCGTTGATTTCTGTGAACAAGTAAGCGTTTGCAATAGCTGTAGACACCGTGCCACCAATAGCATTAAGCAATTTCTGGTGTTCATTACTAAAGTAGCCGACATCAGGATGATTAAGGATGAGAATGCCAACCGTACGGTCGGGGCTAATAAGCGGTACGCCAATCGCAGAGCCAGTTTCGCCCTCATCATCAGGCAAGGTAATCCAGCGATCATCTTGGCGAATATCATGGATAACTTCACTACGCTTATTTTTTACCAGCCATCCACCTAACCCGCGTGTCATCACTTCACGGGTTACGCGGTCGCTAATTTCAATGGGGGAGCCAGCTCGAATAATAAATTTGTGGTACACCTCGCCCTGCTCGTTGAGCAGCATGATGTTGCCTTTGGTAGCCCCAACGGCCGCTTGCGTTTCCTCGATGATGGTAGACATCATGGATTCTAGGTCTAGCTGGGTGCTAACGGCACGGCTAATGTTGTAGAGGAGCTGAAGGCGGTGCCGCTCTTCTTCTAAATTTGAGCGGGCGCGTTTAAGCTGGATGAGGGTTCGCACACGGACGAGCAGCTCTTCCCGGATGTGCGGGCGCGAGAGGAACTCATCGGCACCAGCTTTTTTGCCTTCGATACGTGATTCGACTTTGCTCAACGCGGTGATCATAATGATGGGGATCAGGTGTGTCCGCTGATCTTCTTTGAGGATTTTGCAAACTTCAAACCCGTTAATGTCTGGCATCATCACATCGAGCAAGATGAGGTCAGGATCATGTTTTTGGGCCATGGTGATGCCATCTTGCCCGCCGCTGGCTTCGATAATACTATGACCATCTAACCGTAGCTGGGAAGAAAGTAGCAACCTGTTTTCACGCATGTCGTCTATGATGAGTACGACAGAGGGGTCTTTGTTGGTTTGGTTCACAATACTAACACTCAATTTCGGGGCACAAGGTGTTTTTGTTAGCTGTGCCTGGTTGGTTACATTACTTTGATACGGCCGTTTTCAACTTCCATGCGTGTTGCCTGCTGCAAAAATGATTCAGAAAACATGCCGGGGTCGGTGGCTGTTAAAATCGCTTGTGTTGTGCTGGTAACAGTGTTGAGCAAGGCCGCTCGTCGATTTTCATCTAATTCTGCCACTACTTCATCCAACAGCAAAATTGGACGTTCCCCAGTTGCCGATTCCATCCAGTTGATTTCACCCATTTTCAAAGCCAGGATAGCGGTGCGCTGCTGTCCTCGGGAACCAAAACTGCCTAGAGAACGGCCGTTTAACTGAAAAGACCAATCATCACGGTGCGGTCCAATTGTTGTCGCCCCTCGGGCAATATCAGTTGCCAATGATTCTTCAAGCAGTTTACTAAAACGTTCTGAAACTAATTCTGACTGTCCTTGATGGCTTTCAAGCCAATCTGTTAGCTCTGTCTGGTTTTGCAGGTCACCTGGTGCAAGTTTGGATCGACTCGTGTTTAATCTCGGCATGTAAAGCAGTTTGATCGATTCTTTGCCTGCTGTCAATGATTCATAATGGATGCGCTGGGTTTGCTGGCTGATGTTGGCAATAAATTTGGCTCGTCGCAGAAAAATGCTGCTGCCCAGATCAACCAGCTTTTCTGTATAAATGGGCAGGACGTCCCGCACAGGTTGTCCTTCTGCCAGTTGGCGTAGCGTGGCGTTACGCTGTTCCAATACCTTGTTGTAATTTGAGAGCGTTCGACAATAGACCGGATCAATTTGGCACAGGGTAATGTCCATGTAGCGGCGACGATTGGCGGGAGAGCCAGTGAGTAGCTGTACGTCTTCTGGCAAAAAAAGCACTACCCGCATGGCACCCAGCAAATCCATTAGGCGTACTTTGCGCCGATCCAGCAAAGCCTGTCGCCGAAAGCTGAAGTTTCGGGTGCGGGAGCGGGTCGCTTTTTGTTCTTGGATGAGACGCATTTCTAAAGAAATGGCTTGTTTGGTAGTAGCAACCGTAGCATTTATGCGGCCCACAATGACCGGCTCTTCTGCCTGGGCGGCATCCCAGTTGAGCAGTTGGGCATCATTGTCGGCGTGGGGGGAGCGGGTGGTGGCAAGGTAGTAGATGGCTTCTAGCAGGTTGGTTTTGCCCTGAGCGTTGTTGCCGTAAAGTAGGATTGGGCCTTGAGGTAATGTGAGTTCTAAACGGCCGTAATTCCTAAAATTGGTCAGAGATAGATGGGTGATATGCATGGGCGTTTGCTGTGGTTAACATACCCTAAGGAAGCTAACCGAAACTGTAGTTACATTGGATTTTAACATAAGGGTTGGTCAACGCATAACGATAGGCACATCATTGTGGCTGCTCACGCCTGTTGCCATCGCGATCTCATCATGTTATGCTACTGCGGTGTCATTTGCCGTTGGCCTCTGAAGAGAGGATGGTTGAGTCAGACGGCCGTATTGACAGCAAATGGCCCAAAACTGATTGCGTGTCGGCAAAAGGAGCTAAGTATGGTGCAAAATGACGGCAACGGCCGTTCCCCACTCCGGTTAATTCTCCTCTTTTTGATAGTCATCGTGGTTCCTCTGGCCGTTGGCCTGTTTATGGCACCCAGACTCGTCCCCAAACCCCAAATTGGCGTTATTCGCCTCAATTATGAAATCTCTAACGCAACCGCGTTTGAATTTAGGGAACAGCTGCTCTTTGCCCGGAGCGATCCTGCCATTGAAGCTGTGGTTATTGTGATTAACAGTCCCGGTGGTACAGCCTCCGATAGTGAAGATTTATACATGGATGTGTTGGCAGCACGGCAAGATTTGCCAGTCGTTTCGACAGTTGACTTTTTAGCTGCCAGCGGAGCGTACTACATTGCCGCCGCCACAGATGCTATTTACGCCAAGCCTGGCTCTGCCATTGGCAGCATTGGCGTTATTAGTTCGCTGCCAGATGCGCCTTTTTTGGAGGAAGAAGTGTTAACCACCGGGCCGTACAAATCGTTTGGCGGCACCAGAGATGGCTTTGTGCGCCGTGCCGAAACGCTTAAATTTGCCTTTTTACAAGCCGTTGCTAACGGCCGTGCCGACCGATTGAATGCCGACCTTGATTTACTTTCTCGCGCAGAAATTTTTGATGGCGTGCGCGCCTTGGAACTGGGACTCATCGACGGCCTCGTTTCCACCAGCGAAGCGTTTGACAAAGCTGGCGAACTTGCAGGCATTCGCAACTACGAGATTGTGGAGCTGTACCCGCTCACATTTGGCGACAACGGGCCGCTCGGTTTTACTAACTACCAAGTGCCTGTTATCGACCAGGAGAAGCTGTGGGCTGCTCCAGTTGATTTGCCGCCCGGTTTGTACTATCGCTACATTGAATTACCCGCTAACCAATAGGATTTTATTATGCGCCGAGGATTAATTTTTCTGCTTATTTTTCTCCTGTTGCTCATCGCGCCAACGGCCGTTCGTTATCTGCAACATTATCAATTAGGGGGCGGAGAGCGATCTGAGCCGCCCACTTACGACGTGGCCTCTGTGGTGGAAAGCGTACCAACGCCTGCCGCCGCTACCTTTGTTGATGCGCCGGAAACGTTTGGCGGGATCGTCTTGCTTGATCAAGCTCACGATAATGCGTTTACTCTGGATGAGATTGGCTACCTGGACGGCCGTTTAGCTGCGCGTGGGATAGAGATGATTAGCTATGCCAGCGGCGATTTGGCAATCGCCTTGCGCGGTGTTAATGCTTTTGTCGTCATCACGCCACTGGTTCAATTTTCGCCAGAAGAGATACAGGCCGTTGAAAATTTTGTGCAGCGAGGCGGCCGTTTACTCATGATGGGCGACCCCACCCGGTACAACGTCATCGTTGAAGAAGATTTGTTTACTTTTAACGTTTTTGTGGAAACCGACAAAATTCCCCTCAACAGCTTGGCGAACAGCTTTGACCTTATTTTCAATGGTGATTACCTGTACAACACCATCGAAAACGAGGGCAATTTCCGCAACATTATTTTGGAAGAAGTTGGCTTTGCCGATAGCTCCCTCACCGCCGATTTAGAACAAGTTGCACTTTACGGTTCCCACTCTATTCAGGTCGGGGCGGGCGCAGAATCGCTCATGGCTGGGGACGACAACACCTGGTCTTCCGCTACAGATCGCCCCGGTGGCCTTACGCTGGCAGCAACCTCTGCCGATGGCAACGTACTCGCCATCGGCGACATCCAATTTATGATGGAGCCGTATTTTACCGTGCTAGACAACGCCCGGTTTATTGCCCAGATTGCCGATTTTTTGGGTGAGCCTATCCGCCGTGATTACACCGTGTCGGACTTTCCCTACTTCTTTGGCGACTCGATTGAGCTAATCTACACTGGCACGCCAGAGCTTGGGCCAGATGCTTTTGACGAAATCATCACTTTGCAAGATAGCCTGCGGGACGCGGACAAAGAACTAACACTTGTGACAAATGATTCGCAAAGCGGCGACGCCATTTACCTGGGCTTGTACAACCAGGCAGACGACGTGGCTGAATTGCTGGCCGATGCGGGCATCACGCTCACCATCGACCCAGAAATTTTGACCGATGAAGAGATAGCTGCCCTGGAAGATGCGGAAGCCGAAGCGGATGATGAAGCTGAGGTAGAAGAAACAGATGAAGATGCAGAATCTGACGATGAAGCTGAAGCGACCGATGATGAAGATGCAGAGGATGAGGAAGAAGTGTTCGATCGGCTTATCCAATCTGAGTTAGGTAATGTGCAAATGTCCGGCACGGCTTTGATTTTGCTGGATGAAAGCGGTGGCGAGCGTCGTTTGGTGGTGTTGGCTGCCAGCAAGGACGGATTAGAAAACACCGTTACACGACTTTTAGATTTAATCCCGCGGGACGCCAGTTACGCGCTGGCAGATTGCTTGTTGCAAGATAATCTTGCCCTGTGCCCCACGAATGTTTCTGGCGAAGAGGTGGAAGCGGAATTACTTACAGGCGGTGTGCCAGAAGCAGGAGAGGAAGAGGGTGGGGATACGGCCGTTGACACCGAAGAAGACCCCACTGAAGAGCCTGATGAAGATGTTGAAGAACCAGAACCCACAGAAATTGATGCGATTGATCAAGGCAGCATTGGCTTGGGCGAGACGGCTGAGGGAACATTGGATGTCGGTGAACAGTTTAGTTGGACCTTCGAGGACGGGCCTGCGGTGATCGATATTGTGGTAGAAAGTGGCGATGACCTGGATGCCGTGCTGGAGCTGTACGACGAAAACAATATTTTCCTGGCTGCGGCCGATTCAGGATTTACTGGCGAGGATGAAGCAATTGTTGGGTTTGATATACCTGATGATGCCCCATATACCATTGTTTTGCGTGATTTCTTCGATGATGGTGGCGCATTTACCCTCTCCGTGTTGGCCTCTGGCGAGGCCCCCGCAGGTGATGGCGGTGCTGATGAAGACGAAGGGGATAGTGAAGAAAGTGGCGGAGATGGTGGCACGGTATTTCTTTTTATAGACGATGACGGAACCCCCATAAGTTCTGGCTTCACCAGCCAGACGGAGCTGGCAACCCTGCTGTCTGAAAATTACACTGTAGAAACCTGGGTTTCTACGGTAGATGGGCCATTAACCATTGAGCTCCTCGAAGGTGTTGACCTGTTCATTTGGGATTCTGGAGATTATTTGGACCCGGAAGGTTTTTTTGGGGATGATATTTTTGTGATTTTTGAGTACCTGGACACAGGTGCCCCAATCTTCATTACCGGTTCCTCCCCCACAATTTTTGGCGACATTGGTTTATCTGAACTGAGCGATTTGGAATTTGCCGGGGAAGATGAAGTGCTGCTCAATGGGTTTGCCGCTGGAGATACGATCACGCTAGACGCAACCTATGATGTCATTTTTACCGACTTCTTGTTGGACGATTTAGAACCTGGCTCTATAGCCTTCTTGCTGCGAGGGAGTAACAGTGACGATGCCGGGAACCTGGTTGGCCTGGCTACCATTGATGACACGGCCAATGATCAGCAATCGCTGTTCTTGCTGCTTCCATTTGCGGCTTTGCCCACCGATGTGCAAGGACAGCTTCTAGAAAACATTATGGTCTGGTTTGGGTTTTAGGTTTTGTGATATTTGCTTTTGGTTGGTTCTGCCGCCTTGAATGGATAAAATAGAATGCTATGGATCAACCAGACATCATTTTTATTGTCTTAGATACTCAGCGAGCAGACAGATTAGGCTGTTATGGTCACGCTGAGGCAATTACTCCGAATCTTGATAAGTTTGCCGCCGAAGGCGTGCTATTTGAACAGGCAATATCACCAGCGCAGTGGACGATTCCCAGCCATGCGTCCATGTTTACTGGACTGTATCCCACAGCTCACCAGGTAACTCAATCCTCACAAAGTTTATCCCCAGAACGGCCGCATCTTGCCGAAATATTGCGTGAGTCAGGCTATCAAACGGTGGCCTTCTGCAACAATCCGCTGGTTGGCATTTTGAACAATGGCTTCAAGCGGGGATTCCAGACGTTTTACAATTACGGAGGGGCTATCCCCAGCGTTCCCAGCGATTCCACTACTTTGCCCCGTCCGCTACGACGCATGGTGGAAGGATACACGCAATTTTTGCGCCGCATTTCATATCCTATTCAGAACTTTTTTGGCCAATCAGATTTGGCTTTTCGTTTATCGCTCAACGCCTGGTTTACGCCTATTTGGTCACGCGTGGCCAACTTCAAGGGGCAAAACGAACGCTCGGTGCGGGATTTGAGCTATTTTTTGCAGAAGCGGGAAGAGAAACGGGAGGAACGGCCGTTATTTCTCTTTCTCAATCTCATGGAAACCCATCTGCCCTTCACGCCCCCAACTGAATTTATTGACAAAGTGGCCCCATACCTGCGCGGTAACAAAGAAGCCCGCACCATCATGCGCCGCTGGAATCGGGAATCGTACCGGTGGGCTGCGCCGTTGGCAGAGCCGTTAGACCCGCTTGAGGCGCAGGTGCTGAGTGACCTGTACGATGCTGAAGTTGCTTATCAGGACGCTTACTTGGGGCAACTGTTAGACACGTTGCAGCAGCGAGCCAACGCAGAAAATACGCTTACCGTTATTGTGGCGGACCACGGGGATGGGCTGGGTGAACATGGCTGTATGGGGCACGCCTTTGTCGCTTACCAAGAACTATTGCATGTGCCGCTGCTTATGCAGTGGCCGTGCCGCTTTAAGACACCTAAACGAGTGGATACGCCGGTGAGTACACGCCGCGTGTTCCACACGATGCTGGATGCAGCCGGTCGCTTGCCACAGTCTGCTAACTTAGACCCGGTACGGGTGCATGGCCTGACGCTGGCCAACACGGTGCTGGGGCGTGACCCAGAGCAGGGTGTGGCTTATAGCGAAGTGTACCCACCACTGACGTTTGTGAAGGCGATTGAGAAGCGACAGCCGGAACTGTTGGAGAGGTATCGTTGCCTCTCTGTGCGGCGGGCGGTGGTACAGCAAGTGGGCGATGATAAAGCGACAGCCAACCCGCACAAACTGATCCAGGTTGATGAGAAATTAGACGAACTTTTTGATTTGGCGGATGATCCGTTAGAATCGGTGAATGTATTGGCAGAACGGCCGTCTATCACCAAGCCCATGCACAAAGAGTTGAGACGGTGGGAAACGGCCGTGTCGCACCAGAAAAACCAGGTTAATGCAGGCACGCAAATCGAACTGGATGACAACATGACCCGTCGCCTGCGCGCCCTGGGCTACATGGAATAAATGAAGTTTCAGAGGAAAAAGAGGAAGACAATTCTCTAAAATCTCCATAACCTCTGTGGCAAAAATTATTAAGCAACGTACCTAACAATCTAAAGAGAGAGGATAAGAGATGTTTGATGCAATCAATATCGACCGGGTAGCGTTTAGAATCCCGTTGCCCGAATTTTTTCAGAACTGGTTTCCCAGCCTGGGTGCCGAACTGCCGATATTTTGGTATGGAATCATTATTGTTATTGGCATTGCGCTCGGGGCCTGGTGGGCGGCACGAGAACTGCAAAAGCGGCAGCTTGGTGTCAAAGCGATTGATGAATTTTACAATGGCCTCATCATTGTGGTGTTTGCTGGATACTTTTTTGCCCGGCTCACCTATGTTGTGCTAGACGTCATTGATGGTGCCCAATACAGCACCATCGGACAAGTGCTTAACTTCCGTGCGGGCGGGGTCAATATTTTGGGCGGCTTTGTTGGCGCAGCACTGGTGGGCTGGTTCTACGTGGCGTGGCGGCGGCTCAAGTTTTGGCATTATGCCGATGTAGCTGGCCCGGCATTGCTGCTGGCCCAAGCGATTGGGCGTTGGGGCAACTTCATCAACCAGGAGCTGTACGGTCCGCCAACTGGCAGCAATTGGGGTTTGCTCATCGACCCACAGTTCCGCATCGCACAGTATAGCGATCTAACCGTCTATCCCCCAGAAACGCGCTTTCATCCAACCTTTTTCTATGAGTCGATTGCCTTATTTGTGGGCTTTTTGCTGCTGGTATGGCTAAACGGCCGTTTCCGAGACAGTTGGGAACCGGGTACATTATTTGGGCTGTTCCTCGTTTGGTGGGGGGGCAACCGCACCTGGATTGAGTTCTTCCGCCCAGACCAAACCACTATTGGCAATTCGTTCATGACCTACTCTATGCTGGCCGCCTTCGCGATTGCTTTGTTTGGGATTTGGTTGGTTCTCAAGAAAATGGATCGGCTACCACAATCTATGGGAAATCGCCGGAAACGGCCGATCAAGCCAAAACCACGACGAAATTAACAGAAGGAAGTTCTTGCGCCTTCCCACGGCGACGCATTTCAACCTGTACTTTAGCAGCCGAGCTTGTTAAACAGCCATTCCGCATTTGATGGCCCAAGTTAGCAAGCTCGGCTTTTGTTTTTGATAAATGGTAGTAAGAGCAGGTTTCAGACCTGCCCTTAAAAAAGAGGAGCAGAAAAACGATGGAAATTGGAGAAAAAGTCGGTGCGCTGGCACTCACATTTGATGATGTCTTGCTCAGTCCAGGCTATTCAGAGGTGTTGCCAGCCAACGTGGATTTGCGTACTCGCCTGGCCGGAAATTTGTATCTCAACATTCCGATGTTATCGGCGGCGATGGACACGGTAACCGAAGCTAGGCTGGCCATTGGTCTGGCGCGGCTGGGCGGCATCGGCGTTATTCACCGCAATTTATCGCCCGAAGAGCAAGCAGAAGAGGTGGACAAAGTAAAGCGCTCTGAGGCGGGGATGATTGTGGACCCGGTGACGCTACGAGCCGATAACACGCTGGCTGACGCCGAGGCATTAATGAGTCGCTACCACATTTCTGGCGTGCCCATCACCGATGATGATGGCAAGCTGGTGGGCATTCTTACCAATCGAGACACGCGCTTTGTACAGCCAGGGCCACAGCCAGTATCTGAATTTATGACGAGCAAAAACCTGGTGACGGCAAAGGTAGGCACCACGCTGGAGGAGGCCAAAGAGATTTTGCACCGCCACCGCATCGAAAAGCTGCCGCTGGTAGACGAAGAAGGTTATCTAAAAGGTCTCATCACCGTGAAGGACATCCAGAAGAAGTTGAATTACCCCATGCAGGCATCAGATGCAAACGGCCGTTTGCTCTGCGCCGCCGCCATTGGGGTAGGTGAATCCGGGTTGGCTCGGCTAGAACTGCTGGTAAAGGCAGGTGTCGATGCCGCCGTGATCGACACGGCTCATGGGCATACGGCGTTGGTTTTAAAAACCTTGCGGGAAGCTAAAAATCGGTATCCTAGACTGCCGATTATTGTTGGCAACGCCGCTACCGCTGCCGGGGTACGCGATTTGGTGAAGGCAGGAGCAGATGCCGTAAAAATTGGCATTGGGGCAGGTTCCATTTGTACCACGCGTGTGGTTTCTGGAGCCGGGATGCCGCAGTTAACGGCCGTACTGGAAAGTGCTGCCGAATGCCATAAGCACAACGTTCCTTGCATTGCCGACGGGGGCATTAAATACAGCGGTGACATTGTGAAGGCAATGGCAGCAGGCGCAGATGCGGTGATGCTTGGTTCCATGCTGGCCGGTCTGGAAGAAAGCCCCGGCGACATTATTTTGTACGAAGGCCGCCGTTACAAAGTATATCGCGGCATGGGCAGCTTGGGAGCCATGCAGGGGCACGGTGCCGATCGCTACGGCAGCGGCGTTAAAAGCAATCAATCCATCCGTGCTGAGCGGGATAAATTGGTGCCAGAAGGTGTGGAAGGCCAGGTGCCTTACCGGGGTAAGCTGGCCGATGTGACCTATCAGCTCATCGGCGGTTTGCGTTCCGGCATGGGGTACGTGGGCGCAGCCGATTTGAAAGAGCTGCACGAAAAAGCCCGCTTCATCCGCATCACCAACGCGGGCTTGCTGGAAAGCCATCCGCACGGCATTTTGGTTACCAAAGAAGCACCCAACTATCAGGTTCGACGTTGATTTTTGCCACAAAGGGTACAGAGAATAAAGAGTTGTTTGAGGTTAATATTGAAACTTGTCATGCTGAGCATAGCGAAGTATCCCTATCAAGTTGAATGGGATTCTTCATTGCGCTGCGCTCCATTCAGAATGACAACAACCAAATCTCTTTGACCTCTGTGGCTCATTCTAAATTATGAGTTTTACACACGATACCTTTATTTCACCGTTTACGTGGCGTTATGGCAGCGAAGCCATGCGCCAAATATGGTCTGAGCAGAACAAGCGGCGGCTGATGCGGCAGGTTTGGGTGGCGTTGGCAACGGCGCAGCACCAGGCTGGGCTGGTTACCGCCGAGCAACTGGCCGATTTGCAAGCCCACGCCGAACAGGTCGATATTGAGCGTACACTGGAAATTGAGAAAGAGACTCGCCATGATGTGATGGCCGAGATTCGTACCTTTGCTGAGCAGTGCCAAATTGGCGGCGGCATCATCCATTGGGGGGCAACCAGCGCCGATATTACGGATAATGTGGATGTGCTGCGCTTGCGGGAAGCGGCCGTTCTCCTCCAAAATCAGCTCAAAAAGTTACTCACCCATTTGGCAGATCGCATTGAAGAAACGGCCGCACTCCCCACCATGGCCCACACCCACATCCAACCGGCTGAACCTACCACCCTCGGCTACCGCTTCGCCGTCTACGCCCAGGATTTGCTGGAAGATTATCGTAGTCTCCAATCTCTAATCTCCAATCTCCGGGGAAAGGGATTAAAAGGCGCAGTCGGCACCCAGGCAGGCTACGATGAACTGTTAGCCGATTCACCGATGGATGCATTGCAGATGGAAGCGGTGGCGATGGCTGTATTGAAGTTGCCATACTTCCCCATCGCTACCCAAACCTACACCCGCCAGCAAGATTTGCGGGTGCAAAATGTGCTGGCGGGCATTGCCGCTTCGCTGCACAAATTTGCCCTCGATTTCCGGGTGTTGCAGTCGCCGCCGTTTGGCGAATGGGCAGAGCCATTTGGCAAGAAGCAGGTTGGTTCCTCGGCCATGCCGTTTAAGCGGAATCCGATCAACACAGAAAATATCTGTTCGCTAGCGCGGTACGTGGCCGGGCTCCCTGCCGTGGCCTGGGACAACGCCAGCCAGGCAATTTTAGAGCGCAGCCTGGATGATTCAGCCAATCGGCGACTGTTCCAGGCGGAGGGCTTTTTGGCGACGGACGAACTGCTGCGCCGCGCCACGCGCATCGTGGCGGAGATGGTGATTGATGAGGATGCGATTGCGCGTAACATGGCCATCTACGGCCCGTTTGCGGCTACCGAGCGGGTGCTGATGGCTCTCGTTGCCGCCGGAGCTAGCCGCCAGGATGGGCATGAGTGGATTCGGGAAGCAAGTTTGCGGGCGTGGAGTGCGTTGCGCGACGGCCGTTCCAATCCGCTGGTTGAATTGCTGGTTGCCGACGAGCGCATTGGGCAATTTTTAGCTGTTGAACAAGTTGTAGAGTTGATGAGAGCCGAGGGGCATGTGGGAACGGCCGTTACCCGCGCCTACACCTTCGCCCAAACCGTCAGAGCCAGCCTTCGGGACTGAGATGCGGCAACAGCGACTGCGTAAGTCCTGAGATTACAAAAGTCTCCAAGACTTTTGTAATCTGGTAGATTCTTACAAATCGTTTACGTGCTAGTAAGATGCACGTAAGAACTCCTTTGTAAACTGACTCTATTTGCTATACTGGCATATGAGCGCATGCTCACCACCATGAATGAAAATCAACAGATTTCGCAGATTGAACAGATTTTTCTCTCTTTTCTCTGTGGCCTCTGTGGCAAATTTATTTTCAGAGGAGAATCCCTATGTTTAACAAAGTTTTTGGACGACGCGAGCAGGAAGATGCCGTGCGTGGCATGAATCGGCTGCCACCCGGCCAATCGCTGACGCAGAAGTTTCCGGTGCTGCATTATGGTCCCACGCCCAATACCGATTTAGCCACCTGGGATTTGCGCGTGTTTGGTGCTGTCGAGGAAGAAGTGGTGTGGGATTGGGAAGCGTTCAATAAGCTGCCCCGCACCAAGCTCACGCTAGATATTCATTGCGTCACCCGCTGGTCCAAATTTGATACCGATTGGGAAGGGGTCTCGCTAAAAACGCTCGTCGATGAAGGCTTCATCAAGCCGAAGCCCGAAGCAAAGTATGTCATTCAGCATTGTGAGGTGGGGTATACCACCAACACGCCGCTAGACCTTGTTTTGCAGGATAATTTTCTGCTAGCGACTCATTTTGACGGCAAGCCGCTGACGTTGGAGCATGGCTGGCCTCTGCGCGGCGTCATTGGTGCCTTCCCAGATCGCAGTGAGAAGAAGTCGGCATATTTGTGGAAGGGGGGCAAATGGCTGCGCGGGCTGGAGTTTCGGGCGGATGACCAGCTAGGCTTTTGGGAGCGGGCTGGCTACCACAACGAGGCGGACCCGTGGCAAGAGCAGCGGTTCTCTGGTGGACGCTGGTTCTAGATAATTTTGCCACGGATTGCACGGATTTACACGGATTAAAAAAATAATCTGCGAAAATCCGCGCAATCTGTGGCTTTGCTTTTTAAACGCTTGTCGCGTTCGATCCCATTTTTTCTTGTAAAAACTTCTTGGCGATGTCTACCGGGATGGCGAGGCCGACTTGGGGACCCGAGATCATGGTGTTGATGCCTACGAGACGGCCGTTTCCATCCACCAATGGCCCGCCAGAATGTCCCGGTCGTAGCTGAATCCCTAGCTGCACCAGCTCCCCGCGATACCCATTTTGCTCTAGCGGCTGCCCGACAGCAATGACGGTGCCTGCTGCGGCTGCGCCAATAACACCCCAGGGATGCCCCACCGCCACCACCCAATCCCCTGTTTTAAGCTGACTGGAATGACCAAGTTCAATCGTTGGAAGTTGATTGGCGGCGATGTAAAGTGCAGCCAGATCAACAGATTCGTTGTAGGCCAGCAGTTGGGAGGGAAAGGAACGGCCGTCTGCCAACGTTATTTCTGGCTCGCGACGCTGCACCACGTGGGCGTTCGTCAGAATCAGCCCATCACTGTGCCAAATAGTGCCTGCCCCGAAGCCGCGACGGCCGTTGCCAATGCGCACTACGCTATGCTGCACTGTCCGGATAAGCGTGGTCATCGTTTGGTTAATGTCGTTAAGAAGGTTCATTTTTAGGAGGTAGCACCGAATTTACGCGAATTAACTCGAATTTAATCCCATTCGTGAAAATTCGCGCCAATTCGATGCCAAAATTGATTAGGAACGAGCGGCAACCGTGATTTCGGTTGTATGAACTTCACCGCCGCGTACGAATTTGGCCGGAACGGCCGTTCCCACCACATCCCCCGCCAGCAAAGCCAGCAAATCATCGTGCGATTGGACGGCACTATCAGCAAAGGCCACCAGCGTGTCGCCCATTGTGAGGCCCGCTTTGGCCGCCGGACTACCGCTTTCTACCGATACAACCAGTAACCCCCGCTTTTGGTTCAGTTCTGCCTTCAAATCATCCGGCAGATGAACGCGCTGGGTGCTAACGCCCAGGTAACCACGCTGCACACGGCCGTGCGCCTGCAAAGCGTCGGCCACACGCGCTAGGGTGGGGGTTGGAATCGTCAGGCTAACGCCGCGCCCCAAAGCTGAGCTGTTTAGGCCGATGAGCTGACCAGCCGCATCTATCAAAGGGCCCCCAGAGAAGCCAGGGTACATCACCACATCCGTTTGCAGGTAGCGGTCTATCTGGCCACCGCGTCGGGTGCGCCAGCCGTCGCCGAGTGCCGAGACGATGCCCAGCGTTGCCTGCACGGTACGTCCGGGGCGGCCCAGTGCCAGCACCAGATTGCCAACGCCCAGTTCCTGTTTGTTGCCTTCGGTGAGGGGGGCAAGGTTACTTGCATCTGTTTTTAGCAAAGCGAGATCAGTGGATGGGTCGCGCCCAACCAGGCTGGCAGAAACGCGGTCGCCGTTGGGCAAGCCGAGCTTAATGCCCTCGTCCCGGTTTACCACGTGGTTGGCGGTGAGGATCAGGCCATCTCCCCAAACGATGCCCGTGGCCCCGAGGCGACGACGGCCTTCAACGCGCACGATACTGTTATCTGCATGGGAAACGGCCGTTGCCAATGCCGCCGAAAGTTCAGTCAAAACGTTGCTCATGTTTGCTCCTTATTGCGCAGTTGCGCTTCTCGCGGAAAGAATCCGCGCCTACGGTTATTTGATGATTGCCAGTTTACGGGAAAACGGTTTGGTTGGAATCCGCCATTTCGGGAGTGACAACCTGGAAAAATGGGTAGGTTGGCGGAGGATAGCCGCGGATTGCGCGGATTGCGCGGATTTAAAGGATTTAATCTTTCTAATCCGCGCAATCCGTGGCTAAAAATGGTTAAAGGAGGAGCAATCCCAGGCGCGTGGCTTGCACGACGGCCTCTGTGCGGCTTTGGGCGTTGAGCTTGCCCAAAATGGCGTTGACGTGGAATTTGACGGTATGGTCGCTGATGGTGAGCTGGTGGGCGATTGCCTTATTGGTGAGTCCCTCGGCTAGCAGGGTGAGCACTTCCTGTTCGCGCGGGGTGAGTTCAGCAAAATCGGGCAGGGTGTTAGCGGTGAGGGGGTTGGTGGCTTGAACGGCCGTTACAAAATCCACATCCAGCGCAGCCACATCGTGCAGGGCGGCTTGCAGGGCGGCTACAATCGCGGCGGCCGATGCTTCCCGCCGCAGCTGTGCCTGAATACCGAGCGACCACAGTTGGGAAACGGCCGTTTCATCCGGCAGTAGGGCCACCACAGGTAGCGGGAACGGTTCATCATCAGGCAGAGTGGTTACACTGTCCCAGCCCACATCCCAAACGATCCCATCCAGCAGCGCGTCAGACCAATCATCTGCTTGCAAATCGGCCAGCCAATCCGCCAGACTCATTTGAGCCACAATGTCGCAATTCGGCTCAGCCGCCAATAAGGTGGCCAATCCAGCCCGCGCCAGAGGGTCATCTGCCACCACAGCCACAGAAATTTCGCTCATAGCGGCCAAGCGTACCACATTTTTCTATGAGGAAAGTTAGATTCCAGGTTTTCGCCAATATGCTGCATAGAGAGTAAGATTCGCCTCTTTTGGATGTGAAAACCCGCAGAGGAACCTAATGAATTCGGCAACCCTTTCCCCCGCAACACGCCAGCGACTAACAGGCGCACTTTTTATCTCCCAAAGTTTGTTTTCCGCAGCGATGATTGCCGCCTTTACCCTGACGCCGATTTTAGCCGCAGAGTTGGGCGGCAGTGACAATGTGGCGGGCGTGCCCAACACGCTCACGCTGCTGGGGCGGGCGGCAGCAGCATACCCCATCGGCTGGTTATTTGACAAGGTTGGCAGACGGCTTGGGCTGTCTCTGGGGTTTGCCCTGGCTTTGGCTGGCGGCGTGCTCACGGTCTGGTCAGTCATGAATACGTCGTTCATCGGCTTTTGCGCGGGGGCTGCGCTGATGGGGATGGGGCGTGGCGGCAGCGACCAGGCGCGTTACGTGGCGGCGGAGGTGCAAACGGCCGATCGCCGCGCCAAAGTGATTGGCCTAATCGTGTTTGCCGGTACGATTGGTGCTATTGGGGGGCCAGCGTTGGTGGGGCCATCCACGCGCTTTGCCGAAAGTTGGGATTTACTAGGGGACACGGGGCCGTATTTGGCAGCGATTGGCCTGTATGCCATTGGCTTGCTAACGATTTTTCTCTTTTTGCGCCCTGATCCCCGGCAGGTGAGCCAGGCGTTGGAAGTCGAAAACCCCAGTGAGGAACCGGATGTGCCGGTACGGCCGTTGTCCCAAATTTTCCGCCAGCCCACCGTGCTGCTAGCGGTGGCTTCGATGGCCATTGGGCAGCTAGTGATGGCCCTCATCATGGTAATTACGCCGCTGCACATGGACCACCATAACCACAGCACGGAATCGGTTTCGCTGGTGATTATGGCCCATACGTTGGGGATGTTTGGCTTGTCTAGCGTCACGGGCTGGCTGATTGATCGCTACGGCCGTATTCCCCTCATCGTCGCCGGTTCCGCCATTTTGATCCTCGCTGGAATTTTGGCACCCTTGTCAGTGGCCGTGCCGAATCTAGCCGTGGCTCTCTTTTTGCTAGGGCTAGGCTGGAACTTTTGCTTTATTGCCGGGTCTTCGCTGCTGGCGGACGCGTTAGCGGCCAAAGAACGGGCTCGCGCTCAGGGGGCTGGCGAGGTGCTGGTTTCGCTGGCAACGGGTGCAGGTAGTTTAGGTACGGGAGCGGTATTTAGTCAGGGTGGCATGACGGCCGTTGCCGCCGTGGGCATCGCCCTCACACTGTTTTTGGTCGCGCTGCTGCTGTTATTCAATCGTCTACAGCAGCAGTCCGCACCGCCAGCGGCTCCCGCCTAATTTTGGGTAAGGGTCAACGAATAATCTGCTTCACCCGCTTCAAAATCCAGCACGCCGATGATGTACATGCCGTCTTCCTCTAGCACAATATTGGTGAGCGTACCGCCGGTAAACACGTTCCCAATGGCCTCAAAATCTGGCGGACCAAACAAGCCGACCACAAAGTCACCATCATTCCCCGTGGCAGAGGCTGTGATACTGATATTGTCGCCATCATTTCCCATGAAACACCAATAGTTGATGCCCAGCACTTCAATCGTTTGATTCACCGTTTGATTGTAGGCTAACCGCCCTTTTATTGTGTCTGGGAAACCCCCTGCCTCGCTGAAAATGAGGCAATATTCGCCACCGGAGCCGTTGAGGTCATACACTCGAATTCGATAATCGAGGGCAACATTCAGTTGGGCATTGACGATTGATTCCAGCGCGCCGTTCCCGCCATTGTCGGCTTGTTGCACGACATCGTCAGCGGGATCGACGATTTCCAAAACGAGATTGACGGTTGTTTCCGCGATCGCCGTTACCGTAATCGCACCGGTGTTTTCAAACAAGATTGGCCATAGATGGGTTTGTTCGCTGTCTAAAATCTCTAAGACAGGTTCTTCTGGGGATAAATCGTCAAACTCAACCACATCAAAATCGTTGGGGTTGCGCGTCGCGGTAGATAGCACAATCGAGGTTGGGGTGGGATTGCCACCGCCACCACCGCTGCTGGTAGGCGTGGCCGTGCCGCCCGACGAGGTGGCGGTTGGGGTACTGTCACCATTGGCGGGCGTTGGCGTATTGGTTCCATTGGCCTGGCTGGTAGGTGTGCCCGTTGGCGTGGTTCCTGCGCCAGAGCCACCAGATGAAGTGGGAGAACTGGTGGGTGTGTTGCTGCCCGGCAGGGAAGGAACAGTCGTGCTGGCACTGGTTGGTGTGCTGTCAGGTGGGCTACCCGGATCATCATTGTTGGCCAGCGTAGGCGTAGCTTGGGTGCCATCCTGGTTATCGTCTGGAGGTGTGTCGTTGTCATCGCCATTGTCTGCAACTTGGCTACCTTCGCCAGTTGGCGTCAAAGTGACGCGGGCGATGGGGCTGGGTGAAATGATGTCGCTCACCTTGAGATACCAAATTTGCATACTGACAGCATCTTTGCCGCAGCCCACAGGCCCCTCAAACAGTTGCCAAACGCCAGCGACGGTCATTGTTAAATCATTTGGCAGTAAAGAGCGAAGCTGTGAATCAAAGCCGCCCACGGCAATTAGGCTGCCGTCTTCGGCGGTTAGCTGCCACTTTGCTGGTGATGGGTGTGGATCGCTATCGCACACCAGCAGGGGGAGGCGTTGGTATTGGCCCGTTAGCTCCACAAAGCTGTTGGCAAATGCTTCGGGGTCAGCAGCCAAATCGGTGATGCTAATTTCCAATGGCGCGGCTGGGTTGAGTGCCTCTTCAGTCACATCTTCTTCAGCAAAAGGGGTAGGGGTTGGGCGACCGTCTCCGTTACAGGCGGCAAGGAAGGTTAACAGTACAAGCAAATAAATAAGATGACGTGGTTTCATAAAGATTTCCTGGTTCAGGTGCGATTTTGCCTTTTGCGCGTTTGCTAAATAGTGCGGCAAATTAACGCGAATTTTCACAGATTGATCTTTGACGGTCATGAAAATTCTCTCGCCAAATTCGGTGATGATCTGCCGTATGATACCAAAATTGGTGGATAAAGTGTGCTGTTTGTAAATGCAGGAGAAACGGCAGCGTTATTTCCAAAACTGTTCCCGCATCTACAAATGGTTCATAATTATTCAAGACGATAAAAATCAAGCAAGCAGGCAGTGAAGGAAAAATTATGGATTTCAACGACCCGATTTACGGTTCTGCCACGATTACAGAGCCAGTTTTACAAGCGTTAATTCAATCTGAGGCAGTGCAGCGGCTGCAAGGTGTGTTGCAACATGGCATCACTGGGCTGATTGGCCTGACCGAACCGATTAGCCGGTTTGACCATTCGCTGGGAGCAGTGCTGCTGGTGCGGCGGCTGGGCGGCTCTGTGCCGGAGCAAATTGCGGCCCTGCTGCATGATGTGAGCCATACGGCGTTTAGCCATGTCATTGATTATGTTTTGGATGATCATGATGGCCAGAGTTTTCATGATGAGATGAAGGAAACATACATGGCCACCACAGATTTACCGGATATTTTGGGCCAGCATGGTTACAACTGGACTAACTTTGTGGATGAGGAACAGTTTTCGCTGCTGGAACAGCCATCGCCCCGATTGTGTGCAGACCGCATTGATTATTTTTTGCGGGATTGCAGGGGGTTGAGGTTAGCAACCGAGGCGGATATTGCGAGGGTCGTTAATGATTTGGTGGTGGGTAACGGCCGTATCGCCCTAAAAAGCATCAGCATCGCCCGCTGGTTTGGGGAAACGTTTATGCGCGCAGATGATGCCAGCTGGGCCAACTTCCGTGAAGTGGGCTTATATGAGCTGACGGCGCGAGCTATCCGGCGCGGATTAGCGATTGGTTTGATTACACAAGATGATTTTTGGCAGACGGATGCAGTTTTGTGGCAAACGCTGCACGAATCTGTGGATGACCAACTGCAAACGCTGCTGGCACAGGTGTCGCTAGAGACGCAATTTGTATGGGATGAAGAAAATCCAACGTTTTGGGTGAGTACAAAGCTGCGGGCAGTTGATCCAGATGTGTTGGGTGAGGATGGCGCATTACGGCCGTTATCCACTTTGGACCCCGATTTTGCCAGCCGCCGCGCAACCTACCTGAGCGGCAAAAAGGGTGCTTGGCCGATGCGGGTTGTACCGCAACTAAATTAAAAAGCCGCGATGGTTTTGCATGGTTCATCCCACAGATATATACCTAAAAAAGTGGGCTTTTCGTCGCAATCAGGTCAATTATAGGTGAATTTAGCGGCAAGTTTTTGACTAGTGGTTTGGTTTTGTGATTTTTATTCAATCATTCTTTGTAACAACCAATTCAATATAGGCGTCACTTTTACCCCAATCGGAATCAGGGAAATATATGTCTGTTACTAAAATTGAGTACTTGTGAGTGCTTTCGTAGATTGCCTCTTCATCTAAACCTAGGCCAAAAGTTTGACGAGCATACCCTAAAGATTGAACATTCAATTGTCCGATATCTGGAACCAATGGCCCTCGTGAAATAACAACTGTTCCATCAGGTTTGTCAACAAATGTTATTTCGATATCATCGCTAAAAAGATTGACGGTTTCATTTCCCGCGAGTTTGACAAGATATTTGTTCTCTTCTATTTGGACCGGATCACCAAATGTCAAGTTACCGCTAAAAAGTGCTCTGATTATCAAGAATCCACCAATGATCAAAAGAGCAGAAAACCATAAAATTCCGTTCCCCTTGAACTTGAAATAGTTTCTAGATTCTTTGGTGAAGCTTTGAAATTTTTTCTCACCCAGTGAGCTTTTAGGAAACGCCTCTTCGACTTCAAGATCATCAGATAAAGACCAATTAATGTGGGGGCGTAGTTCAGAACACTTATTAATCAGGTTCTTAAACTTTCCGTGTCGTTTACAATAGGTAATCAGCTCTCTACATTTATTTTCGGCTCAACTATTAAAAGTGTGCGAATCGGGTAAAATTGGGAATCATGGAATTCCCAATCACCGATTTACTCGACAAAGAAAACTGTACACAATGGATCATTGAACATTTCCATCCCAATGGCTTTGGGTGTCCGGTCTGTCAAGTCGGCGTAGACCAAGCCCGCAAGTTCCGAACGACAAAGCGCAGTCAACTGACCGTTTACCGTTGCCAACAGTGTCAAGCCGCTTACAACTTGTATACGGGAACCGTTTTCCAACAACATCATTTGACTCCAATGCAAGTCTTGTTGCTCGTTCGCGGTGTCCTCAAAGGAGAACCTGCGACAATCTTGTCAGCCGAATTGGGCATCAACTACCCAACGGTTTTGAGGTTGCGTCATGACCTGCAAGCGAACGCGGAACAGCTCCAACCAGAAACCCCGCTCCTGGATGATGAAACTGAAACCGATGAAATGTTTCAGAATGCGGGGGAAAAAAGGGTGTGAGCATTTCGACTCAGCTGACCCGCCCCGTCGTCGCGCCAACAAACGGCGAGGGCGTGGCACGTATGCCAATGACCGACCGCCTGTTGTGGGCACAGTGGGGCGTCAATCTGGACAAGTTCGCTTGCGTGTTGTTAAAGATACAAAAGGTGAGACCCTGGTTGACCACGTGCATCGCTTTACGCTAGCTGGGTCTCAACTGTATACAGACGAATACCAAAGCTACAATCATGTGATTCGCCCACATGCCACCGTCTCTCATGGCGACAAGGAGTGGGCGCGTGATGACGATGGTGACGGGATTCGCGAAGTGCATGTCAACACGGCCGAAGGCATGTGGACGGATGTGCGTAACTTTTTAAGGATGTTCAAAGGTGTGCATAAGAAAAACTTGAGCGGTTACATTGCGATATGTGAATTCAGGCGGAATGTGAAGCGTATCTCACCGGATTTCATCTCAGCTTTGGTCACTCTGCACACTTTCGACCCATGAGCCTTATTTTCAAGAGTTTCTCCCGGTAGATTCTCATAGTTGATTCCTAAATCAAAACATAAACTTCTAAGTTCACTTTTATTAAATGAATCTGCAATTTGACTTCGTAAGTCTGTCTTGTTCATGTGTCACTTGAATTTCAATTATTTATGAGGGCGGCCACCCGTCTCTAGAGCCCAATACAGATATTTATGCAACTGAATATATCATAAAGGAGGAAAGGCTATCAATTACTTTTTCACTTAAGAGTACAAGCCTGCAGATGTCTGCAAAATCCGTGATAAAAAGAGGAGAAACAATGCGCTTAAACCCGGAAAATTGGACCAGCAACGATCGGTACAAGCTGATGATTGGGGCGATTGTGCCGCGACCAATTGCCTGGGTGAGTACGATTGATGCACAAGGACGGCCGAATTTGGCCCCGTTTTCCTTTTTTACGGCCGTTTGCCCCACGCCTATGACGCTAATGTTTGCCCCTGGCTGGAGTGGGCTGCGTGGCAGAATGAAGGATACACTGAATAACATTCGTGCCGTGCCGGAGTTTGTGATCAATATTGTGAATGAAGCCACAGCCGAGGCGATGAACCTGACGGCGACCGAGTTCGAAGCTGGGGTAGATGAGTTTGCCTGGGCAGGCGTGACGCCACAGCCTAGTGAGGCCATCCGGGTGCCGCGCGTGGCGGAGGCCCCCGTCGCTTTTGAATGTAAGCTGCAACAAATTGTCATGGTAAACGAGGGGCCGGGTGGCGGAGCGGCCGTTTTTGGTGAGGTGCAATCAATTTACGTGCAGGATGGTTTGTACGAGAACGGCCGTATTCCCCCAGAAAAGTTGCGACCAATCGGCCGCATGGCGGGGGCGAGTTACGCGCACATCAACGACTTCTTCGAAATGCACCGAGTCTTGCCTCCAAAAGAAAAATAGCCACAGAGGGCACAGAGCAACAAGAGAAAATCCTCTTAAACCTCTGTGTGCTCTGTGGCAAAAAAATTAGGACAGACCCGTGAGTTGGTCGCTGACCTGCCAGAGTCGTTGGGCAACGGCCGTATCGTATGATTCTTTCGAGGATTGAACAGGCTTTTTCTTGTCGAAATATTTGCCGGTGATGCCTTCAACTTCTGGTGAGCTAGCCAAATAGATTTGTGTTTCTGCGCCTTTTTCGGGGGTCAGGAGGAACGGCCGTAGCAGTTTGAATAGCCAGCCCATCATTCCCTCGCCGCTGCCGAAACCCGTAGCCACACCGCCTGGGTGCAGCGCGTTGGCTGTGACGCCACTGCCTTCCAGCCGCCGCACCAGCTCGTAGGTGAACAGCACGTTGGCCAGCTTGGATTGGCTGTAAGCGGCAAAGCTGCGATATTTCTTGGCCATCATCAAATCGTCAAAATTGATGGTGCCACCAACGTGCGCCCCGGACGACACGTTGACAATGCGTGCGGGCGCAGATGCTTTTAACTGATCGAGTAGTAAGTTGGTGAGTAGAAAGTAGCTCAGATGGTTGAGGGCAAAAGTCATTTCGTACCCATCTGCAGAGAGCTGCCGATCTTTGAAAATGGCGCCTGCATTGTTGACGAGGATGTCGAGACGGCCGTATTCAGCCTTAAATTGCTCTGCCAGCTGGCGTGTCCCTGTCAGGCTGGAGAGATCGGCCAGCACCAGATGAACGTTGCTGTTGCCGCTGGATTGGCGCACGTCGGCCAAAGCGGGTTCGCCACGTTCCTGGCTGCGGGCGGCCATCACAACCGTTGCACCCATTTTTGCTAGCTCGCTGGCCGTAACCTTGCCCAAACCAGAGTTCGCCCCCGTGACCAGGCAAACCTTTCCTGTTAATGAGTTGTCAGATTTGTGCATTGATTACTCCTAATTTGGTGGATCTGCTTCATGGGTTGCCAACTCTTTTGCCAGGGCGATCAATCCAAATTGGGCCAGGAGACGTAGAACGGCCGTATCTTTCCTGCCTCCTGCTACTGGCTTCTCTCTAAAAATATCTGCAATGTGAAGTGGTAAGAACAGGAGCATGAGGGCTAGCGTGCCCTGAGCAGCCAGTTTCTGCCAACGCCGCTGCCACAGCCCTACTGCTAGAACTAGCTCCACTAGCCCAGAAATATAGACCCAAAACGGCCGTCCTGGAATTGCTTTCGGAATCAAAGCAATGAAAAAACGTGGGGTGAGGAAGTGGGCGATACCCGAAGCAATAAAAGCGGCCGTAAAGCCAATTCGAGAAAATTGTTGTCGTGGCAAAACAGTTAAGTTACTCGATGCCGATGGAGAACATGCTCTCCAAATCGTGCTGTGAGAAGACACGGAAGGCGATGAGCGTTTCTGAGTTGGTGATGCCGGGGACGGTGAGCATTTTTTCCGTCACCAGCTCGGCCATCGTGTCGTTATCTGGCACACGAATGATGGCTACCAAATCAAAACGGCCGCCTACGCTAAACACCTCGCTAATTCCTTTTAATTCAGCCAAACGGCCACCTACCTCGTTGATTTTCCCAGGTTCTACATTTAATAATACGACTGTACTGACCATGCTCGACTCCTTTTTGAATGAATGCGTCTACCTTAACTGCAAGACGACCGTTGGGCAATAAGTCTCAGCCAGACTTTTGTATACTCTCTTGTCGCCCGGCAAACGGCCGTTTCCCCCTCCACCATTTCCGCTATAATACCCTCAGTTACAAACCCGAATAAACCACGAGGTATGAACATGAGCAAACTTTTCGATCACTTCGGTGCCCGTGCCAAGCTGCCCGGCACCGAAGTTACCTACTATCAGCTAAGTAAGCTGTCCCAATTTGGCAATATCGACCGCCTGCCATTTTCCATCAAAGTGTTGTTAGAAGCGTTGTTGCGCACCTGCGATGGCTATGAAGTCAATCCCGAAGATGTAGAAAATTTGGCTAAATGGAACGCCAAAAACCCCCAAAAAGACGAACTCCCCTTCAAGCCGGGGCGTGTTATTTTGCAGGATTTCACCGGTGTCCCTGCCGTCGTTGATTTGGCCGCGATGCGCTCCGCCATGGCTCGCTTGGGTGGCGACCCCAAGAAGATCAACCCCATCGTGCCTGTTGATTTGGTTATTGACCACTCCGTGCAGGTAGACCAGTTTGGCTCCGCCGCCGCACTGTTCTTTAATGCGGAACGCGAATTTGTGCGGAACCGTGAGCGTTACGAATTTCTCAAGTGGGGGCGAGAAGCGTTTGAGAATTTTAGCGTTGTGCCGCCAGCGACCGGCATTGTCCACCAGGTTAATCTGGAATATTTGGGCAAAGTTGTCATGACCAAGCAAGAAGGAGACGACACCGTTGCCTTCCCCGATAGCTTGGTCGGAACGGACTCACACACCACAATGATCAACGGCCTGGGCGTTGTAGGTTGGGGCGTTGGCGGCATTGAGGCCGAGGCGGTGATGCTCGGCCAGCCAATTTACATGCTGACGCCGGAGGTGATTGGTGTACGCCTGACAGGAGCGATGCCAGAGGGTGCTACCGCGACAGACTTGGTTTTGGTGGTCACAGAATTACTACGCCAGAAAGGTGTGGTTGGCAAATTTGTGGAATTTTTCGGCCCTGGTCTTAGCAGCATGACCCTGGCCGACCGAGCCACGATTGCCAATATGTGTCCTGAATATGGTGCTACCGTTGGTTACTTCCCGGTAGATGATGAGACGCTGAATTACATGCGAAACACGGGTCGCTCTGAGGAATTGGTCGATTTGGTAGAGAAATACACCAAGGCACAAGGCTTATTCCGCACCGATGATATGCCTGACCCTGAATTTACCGATGTGGTGGAGTTGGATTTAGGTGCCGTGCAGCCCAGTTTGGCCGGGCCAAAACGGCCGCAAGACCGCATTACCCTCGCCGACATGAAAGCCAAATACCGTGAATCGCTTTTGGCACCCGTTGGGCCGCAGGGGATTGGTTTGAGTGAGGATGAGTTGGGAAGGACGGCCGTTGTTGCCAATGGCAAGAATGTCGAGATCGGGCACGGCGCGGTGGTTATTGCCGCCATCACCAGCTGCACCAATACCTCCAACCCCAGCGTCATGCTAGGCGCAGGCTTGGTGGCTAAAAAGGCAGTTGAAGCAGGTTTGAAAGTGCATCCATACGTGAAAACTAGTCTCGCCCCCGGTTCTCGCGTGGTGGAGGATTATCTCAAGAAATCGGGGTTGCTGCCGTACCTGGAGAAGTTGGGTTTCCATATTGTGGGCTTTGGCTGCACCACCTGCATTGGCAACTCTGGCCCGCTGCCAGAGCCAGTGAGCAACGCCATTCAGGAAGGCGATCTGGTTGTTTCTTCCGTTCTTAGTGGTAATCGTAACTTTGAAGGACGCGTGCATCCACTGACCAAAACCAACTATCTGGCTTCTCCGCCGCTGGTGGTGGCCTATGCCCTGGCTGGCACTACAGACATTGACCTGACGACCGATCCCATCGGCACCAATGACGCTGGCGACCCGGTTTATCTGAAAGAGATTTGGCCAAGTAGCCAGGAAGTGAGCGACACCGTGCTGAAAACGATGTCGGCCGATATGTTCCATACTCAATATGGCAATGTATACGATGGCAACGAAGAGTGGAACAAAATTCCCGTTCACGGTGGTGAAATTTACGCCTGGAATGAAGATTCAACCTACATTCAGGAACCGCCTTTCTTTACGGAGCTGACGCCAGAGGTGCAGCCCATTGCCAACATCGAAAATGCGCGCGTTTTGGTGAAAGTGGGCGATTCGGTGACGACAGATCATATTTCGCCGGCCGGAGCGATTTCTCGCAACAGCCCGGCAGCCAAATATTTGCTGGAGCGGGATGTCGCGCCGCAATATTTCAACTCTTACGGTTCGCGGCGGGGCAACGACCGGGTGATGACGCGGGGCACGTTTGCCAACGTGCGGCTGCGGAACCGCATGGCTCCCGGCACCGAAGGTGGCTGGACAACCTACCTGCCCGCCGACGAAGTAACCACAATGTACGATGCTTCATTGAAGTACAAGGCAGACGGTACGCCGCTGGTGGTGTTGGCTGGTAAGGATTATGGCATGGGCAGTTCGCGTGACTGGGCTGCAAAAGGTACCCTTTTGCTTGGTGTAAAGATGGTCATTGCGGAAAGTTACGAGCGGATTCATCGCAGTAATCTGGTGGGTATGGGCGTGCTGCCCTTGCAGTTCCAGGAAGGCGATACGCCACAGTCGCTGGGGCTGGACGGCACGGAATTGTTCTCTACAGTGAACCTGACGGACGAGGTGAAGCCACTGCAAACCATCACCATCCGGGCGACGAAGCCAGACGGCCGTACCATCACCTTCGATACGCTTTGCCGCATTGATACCCCTGTTGAGGTGGATTACTATCGCAACGGTGGCATTTTGCATACCGTTTTACGCAACTTCTTGAAAGCATAAGTGTTGGCCACAGAGAACACAGAGGGATACGAGGTTTTCTCTTTATACTCTGTGACCTCTGTGGCTTTTTTTTAGCACAGGTGGCGGTTGGCAACGGCCGTTTCCTGTGCTTTTTTGTTGGGAGGTGTGAAAATGGGCTTGGATGAACAGATTCGCGAGATTTGCGACGGGTTTGACGGCCGTATCGGCCTTGCTGCCACCAATTTGCAAACAGAAGAAACTATTGGCTACCGTGAAGATGAAATGTTTCCTACCGCCAGTGTCATTAAGCTGCCCGTGCTGCTGACGCTGATGCAGCAGGTGGAAGACGGACTGTACAGCTTAAGCGATCCGCTGATGTTGCGTCGAGCAGACAATGTCGGTGGCAGTGGGCTGCTGCAACACCTTTCCCCTGGCCTCACCATGCCTATCCGGGATTGGGCCTTCTTGATGATGAGCGTTAGCGATAATCTGGCGACGAATGTGCTTATTGACCATGTGGGCATGGCCAAGGTGAACGCATGGCTAGATGACAACGGTTACCCGGAGGTGCGGCTGCACCGCAAGATCAATTTTGATTTGCTAAAAACGGATCAGAAGTTGTTGGGAACGGCCACGCCAACAGCACTTACACGGATGATTACGGCCGTTTTCCAACAAAAACACGTCTCACCCGCTGCCTGCACCGAAATGCTGCGCATGATGAACAAAGTTGGCTCAGACCGGGTAGGGCGGTACCTGCCGTTTGAGCATTGGGACAGCGACGTGCCAGAGGCCGAAAAGCTGCATCTGGCGGGTAAAACAGGTTCATTGGTAGGGACGCGGGCGCAAACGGCCGTTATCTGGCGCGACAAAGATGGCGAACAGCACGGATTCACCATTACCGTCATGAGTGAGGGGAATCCAGAACCCGAATTGTGGAATCCAGATGCACCAGGGGTGTTGGTAATCGGCCGCCTGGCGCGGGCAATTTATGATGCATGGATGGGGAAGTAGAGATTGGAGATTAAACAACCTAATCTCCAATCGCCAGTCTCATTTTACTCTTCAGCTACCCAGCCCAAGGCTTCCGCATTTCCTTGATAGCCAGAATCAATTTGCAGCCTAAAGTGGGCACTGGTGGGGCAGCCACAGGCGGCGCAAACCGCCAGCTCAGTCATTTCTGATGCCTCTACGGGAATGCCAAAGGCGACCATATCGGCAACGGCCGTTTGCAAATCGGGCGTGGTTGGCGTTTCGGCACATTGTTCCCCTACAGGTTTGATGATCCAAATGAGCCTGCCGTTGGCCTCTGGGTATGGGTTGATGGCCGGAAGCGTCGGCGGCAGTTCATACCCTTCTGGTAAAGGGGCCACCGTTGGCAAGGGCGGATACCCACCATTTTCTATCGGCACCGCGTCTGGCTCTATCGGGTCGCTGAGAGGTGGGGGCGTCAGCGTGGCTCGGGGGAAAACATCTGGTTCTGCCTCTAAGCCAGTGGCAGGCCCATCCTCCTGAATATCATTTAAGCCACCCCCTTCGCTTTCGGTTGGTACTTCTTCCTCGACGGCTGGCGAACAGGAAACGGCCGTAAACCACACGGCCGCTGCTACCATTAAAATCCATAAAAATCGTTTCACAATACACTCCTTCGCAATCTCGCAATCAGCCCAAAACAGGTTTGTTGGTTTTAAAAATTTTGCCAATTACACAAACTTAGAGGCTACAAGATTGTAACAAAATGCGCTATCATTCGAAAAAATGAATTGGTACTGATTCCCATCGAATTCACAATGTGCTTAACAGATACTCAGACGGAGCAAACAATTGTGTGCAAGATTCGTATCTGTGTGACATTTTGTTAAGATACTGATGAATTGAGGAGATTGAATATGAAGAAATCGATATGGTTGTTGGTGTTGCTGGTCCTCATTGCCTGTGGTCCATCCACCACAGAACTGGTGCCTCCAGAAGCCAACACCAATGTAGATACGGCCGTTTCTACCAACAATGAAACGGCCGATACCAACGCAACATCTGGCGGCTCTGCCCTCCCAGCGGCTGCCAATTTAGACGGATTTGCTCCTGTCACCAGTATGGAGCAGGCAGCCCAGGTTAGAGAACAGGACTGGGGGAAGGGTGCTGTTGATCCGCTAGTGGTCATCATTGAGTATGGTGACTTTCAGTGACCGGGCTGCGCGGTCTTTTCGACCGTGCTGGCGCGTCTGGTAGACGCCTACCCGGATCAAGTACAAGTTATCTATCGCCACTTTCCGCTTAATCGCATTCATGCCAATGCCCAAAAAGCGGCCGAGGCTTCTGAGGCTGCTGGTGTGCAAGGCGCATTTTGGGAATATCACGATGCCCTTTATGAACAGCAAAGCGACTGGTCTAGCCTGGACGAGGCCGCTGCCCGCGATTATTTTATCAACCTGGCCAATGAATTAGGGCTGGATGGCGATGCGCTGGGTGCTGCCTTGGACGACAACACCTACGCTGAGTACGTTACGGCCATGGAAGCCGAATCCATCGCCATAGGCCTGGGCGGAACGCCTAGCGTTATTGTTGATGGCGTACCCATACCCAACGTGCCTTTTGACTACAATGTTTGGGATAATTACGTCCAGCAGCGACTTGCTGTTACTGAAGCGGAAGCTATTCTGGCCGAAATTCAGTACGATGCGCCCCCACCCATGATCATTGACGAGGACGCCAGCTATACGGCCACTATCATTTTGGAAAAAGGGGATGAGATTGTCATTGAATTACTACCCCAATCTGCGCCGGTAACGGTGAATAACTTTGTCTTTTTGGCAGAAGAAGGCTGGTACGACGGCGTCACCTTCCACCGCGTGATTCCTGGCTTTATGGCCCAAACCGGTGACCCAACGGGGCTGGGCGTTGGGGACCCCGGCTATGCCATCAATGATGAATTCGATCCAAACCTGTCCCACGATGGTCCCGGTGTGGTTTCGATGGCCAACTCCGGGCCAAATACTGGGGGCAGCCAATTCTTCATTACGACGGGTGCAGCGACCCATTTGGATGGGGCACATGCTATCTTTGGCCGCGTTTTGGCAGGGCAAGACGTAGTAGAAGCTATTACGCCGCGCGAAGACTCCAGCGCACCAGATGGTGATCGCATTGCGACCATCACTATCGAGAAGGGAGAATGATGAGGCATTCAGTGAAGAGTCTCGCTGGGTTTTTACTGGTATTTTGTTTTACTGCCCTGGCTTGTACCATTCCTGGTACAGGTGGGCCGAGCCAGCCAGAGGCCACACCAACGCCCGCTGGCGACTCCATGACCTTTTTGATTCCAGCGTACACGGTGAATCTGGAACCAGGTGACACTGTGCCGGGTTCTCAACTGCAATACGTAGGCAAAACAGGCGACCTGCACGACGTGAAGATTGATGGTGAGCCAGCCCAAAAGCGGGTCGGCGATTCGTTCATCTGGAGTGGGGTGGTGGCCCCCGGCGTATATGCTGAATACAACCTGCGCTTAGCTCCAGACTTTCTGGGGCCGCTGCCCGTGGCTGGCCCAGTAGAAGTGACGGTGTTAAACCCCGTGAGTACGTCACTAACCACCATGCCGGAGTGGCCGGAAGCGATTCGATACAACAATATCGTGCTGGCGCACAATGTGCCAGTTGGGTGGACAATTCCCGGTACGACGCTGGTGTATGATGGTGTCTCTACGCAAGGCGGGGTGGAGTCGGCACGGCTCTCTGGCCTGACGGGGCATCCTCTATTTGCTTTAGGTGACTCCATCACCTGGATTGGTTCGCTGCAGGAGAATGTGGCCATTCGGTATACGCTTCGGGTGGTCAATTTTGGTGAGAACAGTTTGCAGCTAGGCGGCACGGCCGAATTGTTGGTGAACCGCTAGTAATACTAGGAGTACATAATCATGCCGCAGCCGCATCCGAAGTTTGAACGGCAGTCTGACCCCATCGTTGCCCAAAATCAGTTTCGCCAGCAGACGGCCGTGTTGCAACCGTGGCTCCCCTTTAGCGAGGCAAAAGCGCATTTGCCACAACCCATCTTGCCTGAGCATGAGGCATGGGTGCAGCTCTATTGGCGCGCCTGGGAAATAGCCTGGAGCAACTTGCGGCAGCCAACACCCGGATCAGGCTTCGTGGCAGACTATCTGGATGCGGGTACTGAGCCCTACCTGTTCATGTGGGACAGTACCTTCACCAGCCAGTTTGGGCTATACGGCCGTCGTGCCTTTCCCTTTACCGGCAACCTGGATAATCTGTATGCCAAGCAGCACGACGATGGCTTCATCTGCCGTCAAATTGATCCGACCACTGGGGAGGATTTCTTTTACCCATTTGATCCCAATGGAACGGGGCCGAACATACTGGCGTGGGCCGAGTGGCGACTGTACCGATTTACCGGAGATGATGGCCGTTTAGCGAACGTGTTCCCTGCACTTGTTGGGTACCATCGCTGGTGCCGGGCTAACCGCACCTGGCCTAATGGTTTGTATTGGGCTACCGGGCACAGCAGCGGCCTGAGCAATCAGCCGCGGGTGCCGAACAGCAGTTTTCACCATCGTCACTGGACCTGGGTGGATGCGTCTATGCAGGCCGCGCTGGGCAGCCTGGTTTTGGCGCAGATGGCGACGCTGCTGAAAGAAGAGAAATTGGCTGTTGCCCTGGAGGACGAACATACGCGGCTGAGCGAACAAATCAACCAACAGCTTTGGAATGAAGCCGCCCAGTTTTACCAGGATGTAGACCCTGAGGGACGCTTTAGCCCTGTTAAATCCATAGCGGCTTACTGGGGTTTGCTAGATGCTGATCTGGTTCCTGAGAAGCGACGAGAGCCATTTGTGAAGGCACTGCGCGAAAATTGGACGTTTAAGCTAACTCATCGCGTGCCCAGCCAATCAGCCGACAGCGAAGGGTATAATGCCGAAACTGGCAACTATTGGCGGGGTGGCGTCTGGCCAGCGACCAATTTTGTGGTGCTGCGTGGCTTGCGCCAAATTGGGCAGCACGGCCTGGCCCATGAGATTGCTGTCAACCATTTGAGCAATGTGGCGGCTGTATATGAGCAAACCGGTGCTTTTTGGGAAAATTACGCGCCAGAAACGGCCGCTCCCGGTGATCCTGCTGCCAAAAATCCCATGGGTATGGCCGGGCTGACGCCCATTGCCAGCCTGCTGGAAGACGTGATTGGCCTGACGGTTGATTGGCCACAGCGGCGTGTTTTTTGGGATCGGCGGTTGGTAAGCGAACGGCCGTATGGCGTTGAAAATTATCCATTGGGGCCAGACGGTACGCTCTCGATGGTGGCCAATGCCAGCAAACTACGCCTTACCACCGATGTGCCTTTTACCCTGACGCTGCGTGATGCAACACAATCGTTGCAAACGGCCGTGCCCAGCGGCACCACCGAAATAGACCTTGAATAAAAGTTTAGCCGCAAATTTACAGACCTCTCATGCCACAGATTACAGTCGCTACGATCAACCTACGCAACCGATCTGACCGCTGGCGCGAACGACGCCATTTGCTGGTTGCCCAGTTGCTGGATGTGTTGCCCAACCTGATTAGCCTGCAAGAGATTAGTTTTCCCATTGCCCAGGGGCGGTGGGTTCGCAACCAGATCAATGCGCGGCTGCCGGAAGATGAACGGCCGTATCGCCTCCTCCAGCTCCGCAAACAGCATCCCATTTTTGGTTATCTGGAAGGCATCGGCGTTCTTACAAACTTGCCAGTCTTGTATTCAGACAGCCTCAATCTGGGCTATGGTGGGCGCGTTGCTCTGCGCGTGAATGTGGAACTGAGCAACCGCCAGCCGCTCGATTTCGTCGCCACTCACCTGCACCACATTGCCGCCGAGAAGGAGGCACGGCAAGAACAGGCCCTCATGCTCACGGGCTGGCTGGCAGACCGCCGCCCGATTCCGGCCCAGGTCGTGGCTGGCGATTTCAACGAGCTGCCTACCGGCCCCGCCATCCAAATTATGAAGCAGCGATTCCGCTCGGCGTACCAACTGCGGCACGGCGCGGAGCCATTAGCAACTTTCCCCACCGCGCTGCTGCCGCTGGGAGATTGGTCTGGCTGCCTGGACTACATTTTTGTTTCCAGCGGCATTCGCCAGGTGTCCGCAGCCAAAATCTTTTGCGACAAACCAGACCCGGATGATGACACACTGTACCCGTCTGACCATGTGGGATTGCTGGCAACTTTGGAAATTTGAGCAAAATAGGAAAAATCCACGATGAAAAATGTCACAGGGCTACGCTGCGTAATTTGCCAAAAAGTTTATCAGCCCGATGAGGTTCTCTATGTCTGCCCCGACCACGGTAATGAAGGCATCCTGGATGTGCAGTATGATTACGATGCCATCCGTGCTGAGCTTGGTGGACAGTTGCCAGGGGCCAGCGGCGGGATGTTTGCCTATCGGCCGTTTTTGCCGGTAGCAGAAAATGTGCCTGCGCCACCGCTGGTAGTGGGCGGTACGCCTCTGCAAGAGGCAACACGGCTGGCGCAAGCCGTAGGTGTGGCCGAACTATGGTTGAAAGATGACGGCCGTAATCCCACAGCCTCTCTTAAAGATCGGGCCAGTGCCGTTGCCATCATGAAAGCGCAGGAACTGGGTGCTGAGATTGTCACCACGGCCAGCACGGGCAACGCCGCTGCCGCGCTTGCTGGCTTAGCCGCCAGCATGGGGCAAAAAACGGTCATCTTCGTGCCCAAGTCTGCCCCTGCTGCCAAAATTGCCCAACTGCTGGTTTACGGAGCGACAGTCTTGCTGGTAGAAGGCACCTATGACGATGCGTTCGACCTCTGTTTGGCAGCAACTGAAACGTTTGGCTGGTATTGTCGCAATACGGGTTACAATCCGTACATGGCCGAGGGCAAGAAAACCGTTACTTTTGAGCTGTACGCGCAACTTAAACAGCAAAGGGAGTCTGATGCGCCGCCCATCACGCACCTGTTTGTTTCTGTAGGGGATGGCTGCATTATTAGCGGCGTGTACAAAGGTGTGCGCGATTTGGTCGCCACCGGTTTCTTATCGCAGATGCCCAAAATTGTTGGCGTGCAGGCGGCGGGTTCCGCTTTTTTGCACGATGCGTGGCTGAATGATGAGGCTGTACTGACGAAACTACCCATCGCCGCCAACACAGTGGCAGACAGCATTAGCGCAGGCTTGCCGCGAGACCGCATTAAGGCGATGACGGCCGTTCGTCAAACGGAAGGTGCCTTTATCACCGTTACGGATGCCCAAATTTTGGCTGCCATTCCGGCTCTGGCGCAAGGCAGCGGCGTTTTTGCCGAGCCAGCCTCAGCCGCAACTTATGCAGGCTTTCAGAAAGCTGTCCAATCGGGACTCATTGGGCCGGAGGCCCGCGTGGCCCTTATTCTTACGGGCAACGGGTTGAAAGACGTCAATTCGGCTATGAAAGCAGTCGGTGAGGCCATTACCGTGCCGCCAGAGATTACGGCCGTCGAGCGTATTTTTGGTCAATAAATTTGGAAAAATTATGAACGAATCAACGCAATCGAGACCAACAATTTCCATTGTTGCCCCCGTATTTAATGAAGAAGCTGTGCTGGTAGAACTCCACCGCCGCGTCAGCGAGGTGATGGATCAGCAGGATGAACCGTGGGAGCTGGTGCTGGTCAATGACGGCAGCCGAGACCGATCGGCCGAAATCATTGCGGAGCTACATCAAAAAGACTCGCGCGTAAAGGGAATCAGCTTCTCGCGCAATTTTGGCTTCCAGGTGGCCGTCACCGCCGGATTGAATCATGCTCAAGGGGATGCCGTCATCCTCACCGATGCAGATTTGCAAGACCCGCCTGAAGTATACAGTGAAATGATTGCCAAATGGCGCGAGGGGTATGAAGTGGTGTACGGCGTGCGTGCTAGCCGCGAAGGGGAAACTTGGTTCAAACTGTTCACCGCCAAGGTGTTCTATCGGCTCATTCGCCGCATCACCAAGATAGACATTCCGCTGGACACGGGTGACTTCCGCTTGATGGACAGGCGGGTGGTGCAAGCGATTAACGATATGCCAGAGCGCAACCGCTTTTTGCGCGGTATGATTCCCTGGGTGGGCTTTAAGCAGACCGGTGTGGAGTATGAGCGGGCCGTCCGCTTTGCTGGAGAGTCCAAGTTTGGCAGCGTGCGCCAAATGCTGCCCTTTGCCTTGGATGCCATCACCAGCTTCTCTTACCTGCCGCTTCAGCTAGCCACATACCTCGGTTTTCTCATAGCCATTATTAGCGGTTTGGCCATTCTCACCGTTATTTTGGTGCGTTTGTTTGGGCCAGAAAACCCACTGTTGGGGCAGGCGACGACGCTGGTATCGGTGCTGTTTTTGGGGGGCGTACAGCTTATCAGCCTGGGCATCATTGGTGAATATTTGGGCCGGATTTATGATGAAGTGAAGGGACGCCCGTTGTACTTAGTAGATAAAAAGTGGGGCTTCCCTAAAGAAGAATAGGCCGCAGATTGCACGAATTAACGCAGATTTTTCTTTAATCTTACGTTTATCGATTTGCTATTATTTATGCTACAATGCTTCAAGCTGTCAGGTTAATGTAAGGAGTTAAATTGTTATGCAGACAGTATATCATTTAAGGACAGATGAGTTAGATGCTCAATTTCTTGAGTCGTTGAGGACACTCTTCAAAGATAAAACGATTGAAATTGTGGTGACAGAAGTTGATGAAACAGCCTATTTACTGCATTCGGACACCAATCGAGAACATCTACTCCGAGCTATTGAGCATGTTGAGAATGGTCAAAATTTAATAGAAGTTGATTTAGACAGTTTGAAATGAAGCGTGTCATATTTGAATCCAGCGCGTTCAATGATTTCACCAATTGGGCAACTGAAAACAAAAAGCTATACCAGAAAATTATTCGGTTGATAAAAGAGATTCAACGAAGTCCATTTACAGGTTTGGGTAAGCCAGAACCGCTGCGCCATGAGCTGAAGGGGTATTGGTCAAGGCGCATCGATCGTGAACACCGCCTTGTCTATAAAGTAACTGACGAAGCCATCACTATTATTAGTTGCAAATATCATTATTGAACATTGGATCGGGAAATGAAAGAATCACCGAGTGAAGACTCTGAGCAACTAGAAAATAGTGAAGCACTCTCAAGACTGGATTTGCAAAAATTGAACAAAGCCACTCAGGATATCTCTCTTAATATTGTCAGTGAATATTCAGAATTTGTTCTAGACATACTTACAAAAGATGAGGTGGTTAAGGAAATTCCGCTCATCAAAACGGCATCGACCGTTTGTAGTTGAGCAAATTGATGAGTTTGATTCCGAGTACAAAGCAAAAATATTGGCTCGTTTATTTGTTAGCTTCACTAAAAGCCACCTAAGTTGGAGGCGATTTATGGATTTAAGCTATGCATTAAATCGAGCACACACTATTGCTTTAGAAAAATTAGCTACTCAAGATGAACATACTATTCCTCCAAATAATCTACAAAGACCCACTTGGAAGAATGGTATTCCAATTCAAGCATATTTGGAAGGATGAACTCACTCAAAATAATTCTAGCGATTAAACATCAACGGTTAAACTATAAACTAACCACCTAGACGGTACATTTCTGCGCCTTTGGCGGGGAGGCGGGTGAAAGAGGTTCGTAGTTCGGAGTAGCGGTCGGTGCGGCGTTGCCAGACGCCACCAATGCGTTGCAGCATCTCCTCGTCGCTGGCTCCAGCGCGGAGAGGGACGCGCAGATCGGTGCCTTTGTGGGCAAAGAGGCAGGTATAATATTCGCCAGCACTGGAAAGGCGGGCGCGGGTGCAGTCGCCGCAGAATGGCTTCGTGACCGAGGCGATGATGCCAATCTCGCCTTCACCGTCCAGGTAGCGGTAACGGTTGGCCACTTCCCCTCTGTAATTGGGCGGCACAAGTTGCAGCGGCATTTCAGCATCGATCATGGCCAAAATTTCGTCGGCGGTGACGACATCATCCAGCTTCCAGCCATTTAGGTTGCCGACGTCCATGTATTCAATATAGCGTACAATGTGGCCGCTGCCTTTGAAGTGACGAGCCAGATCGACTACTGTGTGATCATTTACCGCTTTTTTGACGACGCAGTTGATTTTCGTCTTTTGGAAACCGGCAGCCTCGGCAGCGGCAAGCCCTTGCAGCACTTGATCGACCGTGGCGCGACGGCCGTTTAACACCTGAAACACCTCATTATCCAGCGAATCTAAACTAATGGTGAGTCGATGCAGGCCGGCATCCTTGAGGGCTTGTGCTTGCTTGGGCAGGTAAAAGGCGTTGGTGGTCAATGCCAAATCTTCGATGTCCGGCACCTGTGCCAGCCGGGCAATGAGTGCGGGTAAGTTGGGCCGGATGAGCGGTTCGCCACCCGTCAGGCGGAATTTGGTGACGCCAAGTTGGGCGAATAGCGTTGCCAGCCGCACGATCTCATCATCGCTGAGCAGCTCGTCCTTGTTGAGAAAGTTGTAATCTGCACCAAAAATTTCGGCAGGCATACAGTAGGGGCAGCGAAAATTGCACTTGTCGATGACGGAGATGCGTAAGTCGCGCACAGGACGGCCGAACTTGTCTTTAATTTGTGGGGTGTGATTCATAGTTGTCTCTCGCTCGTTGCAATCAGGTATTGGCAAATCTACCGTAAAACGGCCGTAAGTCAACGATTTTTTCGTAAGCGTTCAGACTTTTGAAGTTTTTTCTGTGGAAATTGTGAGATGGTCACAAAACTTTAAAAGTCTTTAGTGGCTTTGGACGAGGGCGTTCGTAGGGGAATCACACCATTTTCATCCCGCGGAACGGCCGTTTCCGTGTATAATGCAGCCTGTTTTGAAAAATTTTAGCCACAGAGGTCACAGAGTTTTAAGAGTAAAGTGAAATCTCTTTTTCCTTGTGTACTCTGTGGCCTGTTTAGGAGTTTGATTTGCGAAGCTCACAACCTGTTTTACCTGGCTGGCTAACCTACCTGATTTCCATCGCCTTTGTTTTCTCTGGCATTGCAGTGGTGGTATTTGCCTACTTCACGTTTCAGGTCATGCTGAATCGGCCGTTGAATCCTTTGGAAGAATCTGTGGCCGCCGTGGCTGGTGTCGACTTGTCATTAGAGCAGACAGGCCCATCCGATGTGCCGACGTTGGTGCCTGGCCAGCCGACCCCCACACTGATCCCTACCAGCGAACCGTGGGAAGGTGTCGACCGCGTCAACATCTTGCTTATGGGCATTGACCGTCGCCCCGGCGAGGCGTTCATCTCCCGCACCGACACGATGATGCTTGTGTCGCTGGATCCGGCAACAGATTCTGCCTCTATTTTGTCGATTCCTCGCGATTTGTATGTGCTTATTCCTGGATATGGTCGGGATCGCATCAATACCGCCTTTGTCTACGGCTCTGCTGGAAACAACCCCATAGGTGGGGCTGCTCTGGCGATGCAAACTGTAGAATATAATTTGGGCGTGCCGGTAAACCATTACGTTATGGTGGATTTTAGTGCCGTCATTAATGGCATAAATGCGCTCGGTGGCATTGATGTCGATGTGCCTGTCGCTATTAACGATCCGACGTATCCCAATATGAATTATGGTTTTGATCCGCTCTTCATTCCTGCTGGATTGAATCATTTTGATGGCGCGACGGCTCTGAAATACGCGCGCACCCGCCATCAGGACAGTGACTTTGGCCGGGCGGCTCGGCAGCAGCAGGTGATCCTGGCCGTGCGGCAAAAAGCAGCGGCGTTGGGCTTTACCGGGCTTGTGGCCCAGGCTGGCACACTGTACCAGCAGGTAGAAAACGGCGTTCGTACCGATTTGAGTCTGGAGCAGATGATACGTTTGGCGACGGCCGCAAACAGCATCGACTCTGAAAATATTCAGAACGACGTGCTTGATTTTGACTACGTTTCCAGCTACCGTACAGAAACCGGGGCACAGGTGCTTATATTGGAGAATGAGAAAGCGGCCGTTTTGATTCAACAGCTTTTTTATAGTGAGTGAGGGTACCCAGATACTCAGTTTTCAAGTGAAGGCTTGAGTACCTGATACTGCAACATCTGAGAATTAAACGTATGGATAGGCAAACTTTTTCCTCCCGGCTGCGCGAGCGGCCGTTTTTATTTGATGGGGCGATGGGAACCTTGCTGCACAGTCGCGGCATCTCTATGGACATCAGCTTCGATGGCATTAACCTGAGCCAGCCAGCCATCGTCGCCGATATTCACCGGGCTTACATCAATGCTGGGTCAGACATTATTGAAACAAACAGTTTTGGTGCCAACCGATACAAGCTGGCGGAGTACGGCCTGCAAAATCAGGTGCGCCAGATTAACGAGGCGGCGGTAAACATTGCTCGGCGCGTCATCGGCAGTGCTTTCCGCGAAGTGTGGTTAGCCGGTTCGGTGGGGCCGCTGGGGGTGCGCCTGGCACCGCTGGGGCGGGTGTCATTGGCCGAAGCGGCAGACGCTTTTCGGGAGCAGATCGAGGCGTTGCTGGCGGGCGGCGTTGACCTGCTGGTGCTAGAAACGATGTCTGACCTATATGAAATAGAAACGGCCGTTTCCGTAGCGCGTGAGTTAGCCCCCAATTTGCCCATCGTGGCCCAAATGACCTTTACCCGCGATGACCGCACGCTGCTGGGGCATGGCCCCCATGTCGTGGCCCAGCGGTTGGCAGCGTTGGATGTGGAGGCGATTGGCGTAAATTGCAGCGGTGGCCCGGCTCAGGTGCTGCGCTTGCTCTGCGTGATGCGCCAAATTGCGCCAGAAAAGCTGCTGGCTGCTGCTCCCAACGCTGGCTGGCCAGAGCAAACAGAGCGGGGCCGGGTGCTCTACCCCGCCACGCCAGACTATTTTGGGCAATACACCCATGCCTTGGTAGAAGTTGGCGCGGTGCTGCTGGGTGGCTGCTGCGGCACCGACGAGGCACACATTGCCGCTATGCGCCAGGCGTTGGATCATCCTGCCCCATCATCCATCCCGCTGCCGGATGTGCAAATTGTGACCCAGGCAGAAAAGAAAACGGCCGTCCTCGATCCACCCACCCAGCTCGCAGAGAATTTGCGAAACGGCCGTTACATAGTGACTGTAGAAATGAGTCCACCCAAAGGCGTTGCCATTCAGCGGCTTATTGAGGGGGCGCATATGCTCAAGGAAGCCGGGGCCAACCTGCTCAATTTGGCAGATAGTCCCCTGGCGCGTATGCGGATGAGTGCCTGGGCTGCTGCCCATCTGGTGCAAAAGTCAGTGGGATTGGAGGCGGTGCTGCACTTTCCCACGCGGGGGCGCAACTTGCTGCGCATTCAGGGGGATTTGCTGGCAGCATACGCGATGGGCATTCGCAACCTGTTTGTAACGATGGGCGATCCCACCAAAATTGGGGATTATCCCGAAGCGATGGACAGCTACGACATTGTGCCGACAGGGCTTATTCACCTTATTAAGCAGCAGTTCAACAGCGGACTGGATAAGGCGGGCAACTCTATTGACCAGCCGACCAACTTCATGGTGGGCTGTGCGCTGAACCTGACGCCATCCGACCCGGAGCGAGAGATGAAGCTGCTACGGCGCAAAATTCGCAACGGTGCCGATTTTGCCCTGACGCAGCCCGTGTTTGATCCGGTAGTGGCCAAGCAGTTTGTGAATTTGTATGAAGCCAACTATGAGGAAAAAATGCTGCCCGTCATTGTGGGAATCAAGCCGCTGTACAACGGCCGTAATGCTGAATTTCTCCATTACGAAGTGCCTGGCATGTCTATTCCCGAAACAATGCGCCAGCGGATGGCGGAGGCCAAAAATCCGCAGCAGGAAGGGGTGGCCATTGCTCAGGAGATTTTGAGTGCGGTACGGCCGTTTACGCAAGGTGTCTACCTCATGCCGGCGTTTGGCCGGTACGATTTGGTGGCTAGCGTAATGGATGTTTTGCAGAATAAGTAGAAATGTTTTGATTGGCAGCGAATGAACGCGAATTTCTGCGAAAAAATTCGTGTCAATTCGTTGCAACTGATTTAGTAATCGGTGGGGGGCGAAACGGCCGTAAACGTCCATTCAATCGTTTCTCCGTTGACCGTAACGCTGGCGGTGTAGGTTTCGCCAACGGTTAGTGGACGAGCTGGGATGAGTACAATCGCATCTTGCTTATCCAAAATGTTGCGCCCCTGCTGCTGCTGGTATTGGTTGCTGTTGAAATAGTTGGTTTCATCTATCGCACAGTGGGTAATAAACGAGCCATCGCTGCTGGTGAGCGATGTTTGCGAAACGCTGGGGGTCACATCCCCGCTGCCAATTTGCAGTACCAGCGGCGGCCCCACTGGCTTTTGCAGCCCAGAGCAGGAAGTGAGCGGGTTGGGAAATTCGGGCAAGGTGTAGCTGAGTACCCAAAGCTCGCCGCCGTCATGAGGGAAGGTTATAGGGTAGGTAAGCCCAGCAGGTAAATCACCTAAATCGCGATGGCTGGAAATATCCAGGGTTGCCGTCATTTTGAAGCTGTTGCTGGCATCGCGGAAGACGCCGAAGCCAGTTTGCGTGAGCCGTGGATTGAGCATCGGCACGGCATGGAACGGGGCGGTCATCCAGTAATCTATGGGCCACAAATCAGACGCGCCATCCCAGCTGCTGACGGCGATGTTGCCATTTTGCCCAGCTGCGTTTCCACTTTCTGAGTATCCAGCTTTGTTGGGGTTTTGGGCGTGAACGGTGCTGCTGTTGAGCATCATATATTGGCTATGGGCGGCAGCTCCGGCAGACCAGGCAAGATTTTCGGTCAGTTGGGGCAGGCCGGATTGAGTGCGGAACTGGTTATAGTAGCGCAGCCAGTCTGGGCCAGGCACGTTGGTAGGAGCGGCTGGTGCCGTGGCCGTTGGGGAAGGCAGCATCGTAGCGGTCGGAACAGGCGTTTGCGTGGGAGCCACTGTCGGGATCTGGGTAGGTTCTGAGGTGGCTGTGGGTACGATCATTTCCGTCGTGGTCGGTGCTGGTTCGTCTGTTGCTGTTGGCAGCATCGTTTCCGTTGGGGGCAGATTGGTGGCGGTGGCAGTTGGAAGCTGGGCAACTTCATCATTGCCGCTGGTGAGGGTTACGGCCGTTTCTTCATTGTTGCCCCGTGACATCAACAACAAAACAATTAAAATCACGTTTAACAAACCTGAAAGAATGAAGCCAATACGGTACGGATTTGATGGATTGCTATTGCTTGACATAAAAATATCCCGTGCTTCTTAAACTTTTGTTACAAACCAGCGACAATCTACTCTTTTCGGCCCGTAACAGTTTGTGCGTCGAGCCATAAATTATTCGTCTGAATCTTTAGAGTAAGCTAGATCAACCTAACGAAACTCCTAACTTCTCTAAAGCCTGGGGTAAATCAATACCTGGCTGAAAATGAATTGCTGCCAGACCAACATTTTGGGCCGCCTCCACATTATGCAGAAAGTCATCAATAAATATTGCTTCTTCCGGCTTCCGGCCCAAGCGGGCCAAGGCTCGGTGGAAGATTTCCGAGCCAGGCTTCATTATCTTTTCTTCGCAGGAGATGATGATCTCATCAAAGACATTTGCGATTTTGAATTGCTTGGTGAGTTCCGGGCGCAAGTTGCTGGCGTAATTACTAATAATCGCGGTTTGATACTGAGTTTTGAGCTGACGAATGAGCGCAACCAGTTCCCAGTCGAGTTTATCACCTGCCCAAAAGCCTTGGCGGAAAGCGGCCGTTTCTTCCAATGATAAATTCAAATGGGAGCCAATCCAACGCCACAGCTCTGGCTCCGTGATGTCCCCCCGCTGCGCACTTTGGCCCATTTCGCTGTTGAAAACCAATGCTTCGGCTCCGCCGGGTTCTAATCCCAGGCGTGCTTCCCACTGCTGCCGGGGCGCACGATCTTCCGTACGGAGCAGCACGCCGCCTACATCAAAAATGATTGCCTGAATCATTCAATTTCCTTTGTGATTTGCTGAGCTGTTGTTATCGTTGTTACTGCGAGGAAACGTAGCATAGTTCGCATATACCTGTCAATAGGTAAACATAAAAAAAGCGAGAAGTTTGTAATTACAAACTTCTCGCCGATTAACGGATTTTTTGTGGCTGACTTATTGTGCCAAAAAGTCGTCTACGTTGCTGAACAGTTCTTCCATGTCTGCGGGAACCATATCCCCCATGTGGGCAATACGGAAGGTTACGTTTTTCAGGCGGCTGCCGTAGCCATTGGACAAAATCATGCCGCGTTCGCGCAGGAATTTGTTGAGGGCAGGTACGTCGATACCCAAATTATTGCTGACGCAAGTGACGGTGGGGGAACGGTACCCTTCAGGAGCCAGCAGCTCAAAGCCGTGATTCGTGGCCCATTTGATGGTCATGTCGCGCATGGCCATGTGGCGGGCAAAGCGGGCTTCCATGCCTTCGGCCATCATATCATCAAGCTGCCGATCCAGGGCGAATAGCAAAGAGACGGCAGGGGTGGCTGGCGTTTGGTTTTTGGCCATATACTTGTCGAGCGTGATGAAGTCGAAGTAGTAACCACGGTTTTTGACCGTTTTGGCTTTTTCCATAGCGCGTTCGGAGACGGCACAAAATGCCAGGCCTGCAGGTAGGGCAAACGCTTTTTGGCTGGAGGTGAGGGCAATATCCAAATCCCAGCCGTCAAAATCGAGCGGTGCGCCAGAAAGTCCGCTCACGGTATCTACCATGATGATAATGTCGTCGCCACCGGGGGCGTTGCGGATTACTTGGGCAATCTCTTTAATGGGATTTTCTACCCCGGCACTGGTCTCGTTGTGGACGACGGTAACGGCATTGAAGCCACCGTTGGCCAGCCGCTCGGCCACCATTTCTGGCAGGATGGGCTGGCCCCATGCCACTTCCAGAACCTCATTGTCTTTGCCGTTGGCTTCTGTCACCTCGCGCCAGCGGTCGCTGAACGCTCCGTTAACGCAGTTTAGCACCTTTTGGTCGGCACAGTTGCGCACGGCACCTTCCCAAAAACCTGTGCCGGACGAGGCACTGATGAGAACGCGCCGATTGGTGAAGAATACTTTTTGCAGCTTGGGCTGAATACGGCCGATTAAATCAACACATTCTGGCATCCGGTGCCCAACCATCCATTCGGTTTGGGCGTCTAAAATTTCGGGTCGAACTTCAGTCGGCCCCGGTATGTACAGTTTGATATGCTTCTTGGAATTTCTGTTTGAGTCGCTCATGATTAAAATCAAATGCTCCTGTATTTGTTAGGGTAAATGCTTTGTTAAATACGGCTTCGTGGGGCGTATCTTTCACTTGCCGAATGGCGGCAGGGCCAGCGGCGAGTAGCAGCAATGGTGCCAGGCTGGGTGTGTGTAAAAAGACAGGCGATTCAGCTTTGACGCGCTCGCGTTGGACAACACCACCAAAGCCAACAAACAGGTCTACGGTGTGGCTGGCTAGCAGATCGCTGGTACCGTCGCCAATGAGGAGGGAACGGCCGTTTTGCGTTCCCAACAGTTCTTTAACAATCTGCGCCTTGCCGTCGCTGACGGTGAGGGCACCCTCTTCGTAATCAATGTACCGTTTGCGTATCGGCTTTTGGAAGTCCGTTTCAGCATACCACCAGTCGCCTGATAGATGATCGTAATCGACATTGACAGCGCGGATATTTTGCTTGGGTACGCCTAAAAAGAAGCCAAATTCCTCTACTGGTTCCGCCAACCCGCCGCTAATTATGTAAACCTGATGCCCCAAAAACTGTAGAGCTGCAATGACGGCTTGGGCATCGGGGACGATATTGCGCTTGTAAACAGTGCGGATTTGCCGGATTTGCTCATGAGTGGGGCGGACGGCTTGCAGGCGTTTGGCGTACACATCTTCCAAATCCAGCTTGCCATCCATCGCCGCGTTGGTAAGCACTTCGACACGCCATTTTTTACCAGCGGTCTCGGCCAATACATCGATTCCTTCTACGGTGGAGAGGGTGGAGTCGCAGTCGAAGAAGACGTGTTTGTAGGGTGGCCAGCGCATATGTGGGGATTGTACTCTATGCGTGTGGGTTGGCAACTGATTTTTTTTGGGGGGGGGAAACGGCCGTTACCATTTGCGCAAAATGTCCAAATTCAGTTAGGAAGAGGCATGGTGAGGACGTCATCCATAGCACAAAATGAAGAACAGCCCGCAGCTTCCGTAAGGAACGGCCGCTTTTTATACTAAATATGAACACCAGGTGACACTCAGCCTACCGAGATTGACGATGGGGGAATATCTCTTTACACTAACGGCCGTTCGCCATCAACAAAGTGGTTGAACCACCCTGGCAGAACGACTACTTTCTTCATCAAAAAATACCTCATTATGATTAGAAACTCTGCACTTCATGAGATTCGCACCATTCATATCAAATTTCAAACTTGAGACAAAATGCACCCAGGCGATATTCCTCTCCACGATTTTCCATATCGGCATGAACTTGATCCACCTATTATGATCAAGCGATTAAATCCAGACGAGCCGTGGATGAAACCCGCTCCCGATCGCCACACATTTTACGCACTGTTTTGGATTATTGAAGGGGAGGGATTTCATCACATTGATTACACTGGATACGCAATCCGCCCCCAAACTTTGTATCTGATGCGACCGGGGCAAAGCCACTTTTTTGAAGTAGATAAGCGGCCACAAGGAATATCAATTTTCTTCCTTGAAGAGTTTCTCTATCTCAACAAACAGTTTAAGCCAACAGAGCTTTTTTACTTAATTGATCGCTGCCCGACCCTTTATTTACGTCCGGCGCAGGCCAGGGCTCTTCAGCAAATCATTGAACAGCTTCTCAGTGAATATGAAAATGAAAGATTTGGCTATTTGGATGCTCTGCAGCATCTAACGCAGCTTCTGCTCATTTATGTGCGTCGTTTTTATAATCAGCCCAACACCGATTTCATTGAACCAACGGCTACGACCTATCTTTCATCCCAGTTCCAGCGGCTGGTTGACCAACATTTTCTAACAACGCATCATTTACGAAGTTATTCTGACATGCTTGGCGTCACGCCGGGCTATCTTAGCGAGCAAATCAAAATGACAACTGGTGTACCGGGTTCCCATGTCATCAGGCGGCGAATTATCATTGAAGCCAAACGCTTATTAGCGCATTCAGAGTTGACTGTTTCGGAGATTTGCACCCATGTTGGATTTAAAGACAGCTCCTATTTTGCTCGCTTTTTTCGCCGAGAATCCGGTCAGTCCCCCCTTGATTTTCGGCGCAGTTACCGCGAAAAGTACCGAAACATCCTTGGTTAATCCCTTCCAATTTACGCGCTCCATATTACGATCATACTCGTTATATTGATTCAGGTATTTTTGACGAGGAGAGTAGGAATATGGATTTTAAAGCGTTACTGAAGCCTGCGCCGGATAAAGCTGACCTAGCGATGACGATTATCCGGGTGATTGTTGGATTGGTCTTTTTAGTACATGGTTGGCAAAAGGTGTTTACCTTTGGATTTGAGGGTGTGGGCGGCTTTTTTGGCAGTTTAGGCATTCCTGCCGCGGGATTTTTTGCTGTTGTTGTTTCATTGGTCGAATTACTCGGTGGTCTGGCTTTGATTTTGGGTTTGGCAACGCGACTTGTCGGTTTGATGTTGGCAGTGGATATGCTTGTGGCCTTATTTGTTGTGCATTTACCCAATGGTTTCTTTGTTAGCGAAAATGGGTATGAATTGGTTTTGCTTTTGGGGGCAGCAGCCTTGGCCTTTGCAATTACAGGGGCAAGTAAATTGTCGCTTGATAGTCGGATAGGGTGATTTTTCTTTAATTTTCAAACAATAAAAAGAGCTGTTGGTGTCTTGGCTTCGACACTGACAGCTCTTTTTGCATTTGATGAAAAGCTACTGGGTGCTCAAAATTATTCAAGTTTAAGAGAAAGACGGCCGTTGCTCATCACACACGTGATCCCATTTACATCCCAAATAATAGGTTCGCCGTTAACGCCAGTGACGGCCCCGCCACTTTCTTGTACCAGCAGCATAGCGGCGGCTATGTCCCAGGGACGCAGGCGCAAGTTGAAGTAGAAATCGATCCGCCCGGCGGCGACCCAGGCCATAGCCAAAGCGGCCGTTCCAATCGTGCGCACCGTGTATGATTCTTCAGCGAACTGGTTGAGAATTTGCAAAGCGTCTGTGCGCGTTTGGGAGGCACTGCTCCAATCTAGCGCAAAGACGGCGCGAGATAGGTCATTCACAAGGCTCACTTGCAATGTTTGTGGCGGCATGTTGCCAACTTGCAGGGTGGCTCCCCCACCTCGCGCAGCACTGAACAGTTCGTCTCGCATCGGGTCGTAAATGGCAGCCGCTACAGGTTCGTAACCATCATCTGTTGGCTGACAGGCTGCGATTGAGACGCAAAATTCCGGCATCTGGCGACTGTAGTTGGTCGTGCCGTCAATAGGATCGATGATCCAGATGATGGGGCCAGTTGTAGGTAAGTTGCCGTCTTCTTCTTCTGTTAGAAAGCCGTGGTTGGGGAACCGAGCCTGGATTGCATCGGTAATCTGTGCTTGGGTGGCAACATCTGCGTCTGTTACCAGGTCTCGGAACCCTTTGTAGCTAATCTTCCGTGGTTTGGACCACATTTTACGGGCGAGTTTTCCGGCGGAAACGGCCGTGTTACAAGCAGCTTCATGCAAAAGGTGCGACTCGTCTGTAGAAATTATCATGCTGTGGCCCAAACTCAAACAAACCTGGCGCGAATTTCGGCACTAACATAGTCCAAAATTGCTACGGTTAGGGCAATGAACCAAACAGCAATACCGGCAGAACGATAATCCAATAAGCGAATCCACTGTGCTAACAAGAAGCCAATACCGCCACCACCAACAAAGCCGATAATGGTGGACATGCGAATGTTAATATCCCACCGATAGATAGTAAACGAAACAAACGGCGGGATAATTTGCGGGACAACTGCAAAGATAACTGTCTGCACCCAATTTGCACCGGTCGCCTGAATCGCTTCGATTGGGCCAGGGTCAATCGACTCAATAGATTCCGAATACAATTTACCCAGTGCCGCAATTGAATGGACTGTTAATGCCAGAATACCGGCAAAAGGCCCTAAACCGACTACAATCACAAAAATGATTGCCCAAATTAGAGGCTCAATGGAGCGAATGATGTTCAAGATGCCCCGGGTGACATAATAAATACCTAGCGTCACCCGGTTGGCCGACATCAAGTTGCGGGCGGCAATAAAGCTAACCGGAATCGCCAAAATGACGCCAAAAAAGGTTGCCATCATGCCGATGAAAATTGTTTCGGTAATTTTCTCAACCGACAGTTTGAGCTCTTCGCTTGCCTGGGCATCGCCCACGCTGGTGACTTGTTGTGCGCTTATGCGCCAAATCAACACATCATCCTGTGCACTTGGGGGCAGCAGCCGATAAGGCATGATGATATCCACTTCAAATTCCCCATTGTCATCAGGAATAACCTGGACGTACTCCCCTTCCTGACGCTGCCGGAAGGTGGCTAGGTTTGGATCTTCCCAGATGATTTCTGCAACTGTGCCGGGGATGAGATTGTACCCATTGAGCGTGATAATTGAGCCTAATTCGCCACTCTGTTCACTAAGCGAACCACAGGTAGGCGAGGCAACTATATAAGGCTCATCTACTAATGGTTCTGTTGGTGGGGGCGGAGATTCGGCACAGGGAACCTGAATGTCAGCCCAAACCGATCTTGTTTCTTCGGGATATTCAATTGCTTTTTCCCACGGCCAAAGTACACGCATGAGGGCAGGGCCAGCATCATCCGCCTGCGTAAATAGTGCCACCGGATTGATTTCGCCAATTTGCCACCCTAAACCAAAGAATACAGCCAGAACCATAAAGAGTAGGCCAACTGAAACCGTTTCTTTTTGCTTGGCAACGATGTAGGCGTCTACAATAATCCAAATGTAAAGGATGGCAACCAAGACACAGACAAAAACCAGAAATGGCTTTAGGCGTAATCCTTTCAGGAAGATATCAACAACGCCCTCGTCTCTGGGGGCAGCCAAGCGAAAGCGCCAAACTAGCAGGCCGAGGATGGTTGCCATGCTGAAGAATAGCAGCAGCCCACGGCGATAGGCTCTGGCCAATAGCTGGCCTAACCCGGGAACAAGTGCAGAGAACAGGGCCGCTAAAGCTGGCGGCACAAGACTTTTCTTAGGGACAGGAGCATCATTGTTGGTCATACGGCCGTTCCCCCCATGTTTTGCAAACTACCTTCCAGCCCCCCGCCGACACGTTCTGCATCTTCCCCGTAAATTTCCTTAAATTCGCTATCGGTCATTGCTTGAATATCTTTCCGGCTGCCGCGATAGGCAATTTCACCGCTTCGTAGGCCAATAACGCTGGTGGCATACCTTTGCACCAAATCCAGGTAATGCAGGCTGCACAAAATCGTCATATTGTCTTCCTTATTCAGATTTTCTAAGCGCAGCATGATTGAATGTGCCAAAACCGGGTCTAAACTGGCTACCGGCTCATCGGCCAGAATCATCTCCGGCTCTTGCATGAGTGCCCTGGCGACCCCAACCCGCTGCTGCTGTCCCCCACTCAACTCATCGGCGCGTTTATGAATTTGATCGGCTATGCCCAAACGCTTCAGAGCCTCGACCGCTTTTTTATGATCCTCAGGCGAGAAGCGCCCTAGTAAACTTTTCCATGAAGACGTATAGCCTAATCGCCCAGATAGCACATTAGTCAGAACAGAAGACCGTTTGACCAAATTGAAATGTTGGAAGACCATGCCAATTTTGCGGCGAGCATTGCGCAAATCTTCCCCACTTAGCTTGGCAAGATCAACGCCATTCCAAAGGATTTCCCCTTCCGTGGGATCAATGAGTCGATTAATGCAGCGTAACAAAGTGGATTTTCCTGAACCGCTTAGGCCAATAACGACCAGAAACTCACCATCAGGAACTGTAAAGCTAACATTTTTTAGAGCAACGGTGCCATCGTTGTAAACTTTGGTTAGATTTCGCACCTCAAGCATAACAGTCTCCTTGCTGACCGAACTGAACTTTTATAAAAAGATGTAAACTAAAGCGGAGAGACATTTCCATGCCTCTCCGCTCTTAAACTAAAGATTCACAATTGTTCTGTTATTGCAGGTCTTCTGGAGAGACACCTGCGGCATCCAAAATTTGGCGGAACTGATCATAAAAGGAATCATCGTGCTTTTCTAAAGCAGTCCATTCATAGGCAGTATCCAGTGCCTCAACGCCCTCTTCTGTTGCCGCAATCGCTAACAAGCCATCATTAAGTTGGTCTCGTAGTTCGCGAGAGACGCTGGGAACATATTGAACGCCGTCATTGGGAATATCACCAGAAATAAAGATGACCTGCAAAACATCCATGACATCTGGATTGTCTTCTTCAATGGTGGAACGGGCATCAACAAAAGATGATCCCGCATCGCAATCACCATTGTATACACCAGAAACGGCCGCATCGTGCGAGCCTGCATCAACGATTTGAGTTAGATCGTTATCAGGATCAACGCCTGCTGCTCTCAATTCCAGGCTAGGAATAATCCAACCGCTGGTAGAAAGCGGGTCAGGGCGACAGAAGGTCTTTCCAGCCAGGTCTTCCAGCGAAGCAATGCCGCTGTCAGCTCGCGTAAAAATTTGGCCATTATAGCTTGGGCTGCCAAAGCGGACAGATACCAGCTCGGCTTCGGCGCAGCCACGCTCTGAAGCCAGCATATAAGCAAAAGTTGCCAAAGAAGCCATATGTGCTTTTGGCGGATCGCTGCACATTGCTTCGATAGCACCTGCATACTCAGTTGCTACAAAGGGTTCAACAACGAGGCCGGTTTCTTCAAAAAGAAGAGCCGCTACTTCATCAAATCCTGTGAGAACAGTTTCGCTTTCTCCAGATGGTACAAGAACCCAGATAATTGGATTTTCTTCCGTACCTAACTCCGGTTCACCACAGCCCGCAAGGACTACCATGAACATGCCCAAGAGGGCAATTAGAATGACTAAACGCTTCTTCATACTGTTTTTCCTCCTCATATTAGGAAATGTAAAAACCAAAAGAGCTTTGAATTACAAAAGTCTGGGAATTGGTTTTTACTTGAGCAAACCACAGAGAAATCGCTCTTCGTTTTTTAAATTACTTTCTGTGATTTGCAAACGAGTGATGTAAAAAACTTGGAAACCGAATTCGCCAATTACTCGAATCTCATCCTAACTTTACACGTTAATGGCAGTGGCGAAGAGTGCGAAGGTGTGCAGGAAGGTGAGACCGGATTATATAGCACGGATCTTAACTGTGCCAAGTGTCAACTGTTAAAAATCTGGTGCTTAAACGGCGTGTGAAGCCTAAAAAACTTGACATTTACCTAGAACGACCGGAAATAGTATCTACGAAAAAAGGCAGCATGGCTTAGTCATGCTGCCTTCTTGCTTTGTGAAATAATGGAGGGGAAACGGCCGTTCCTGCCTCCATTACCATTATTATTGAAAAAAAATTAGTTGCCGATTTCTTCCAGCAGCTCTTCTTGCAGCTCGTTTGCTGTTTCCGTCAAGTCGTCCAAGGTAGCCTGCACATCGCCACCTTGAATGATGACATTATAGGCTTCTTGTGCGGCATCACGAACAGACTGGTAGGAGATGAGCTGAGGCTCAAATTTGCCATACTGCAACAAGTCTAATGCAGTGGCCCAAACTGGATTTTGCTCATTGTAATCACCCAAGAACTCCACAGCACCCGCATTGGTGGGGAAGTAGTTACTGGCTTCAACCCAACGAGCCTGAGGTTCTGGTGAAGTGAACCATTTCACAAACTGCCAAGCGGCCAGCTGTTGTTCTGGGGTGGTCTTGACGATCATTACGTCACCACCGTAGATGTTCATAACAGGGTCGCCTGTGATGTGCGGAATGGCAGCAACACCATACTCGTCCGGTTCAGTGCCTGCATCCTCAGCAATCGTAGCAAAGTCGCCTACGTAGAACGGGATACCGGAGCTTGAACCCTGAGCAAAGAGTGCATTGCGGGAAGCTACTTCTGGGTTCGGGAAGCCATCAAAGAAGTAAGCACAAACTTGGCCATCTTCACCAAGGGTAGCCAGTTCAACCAACATTTCCATAGCCTGCACGGTTGCATCACTGTTGTAGATGTATTCAGTGCCTTCCGCATTTAGGACGTCACCACCAAAAGCAAAGGTCCAGGCAGCAAGTGCAGAGGCATCATCACGTAAAACGTAACCGCCTACGCCACTTTCGCTAGCAGCAGCAGCAGCACAAGACATCTCTACAAATTCATCTGGGGTAGTTGGCGGCGCATCATAACCCAGGTCGCGCAAGTAAGACATATTGACGTGCAGTAATTCAATGGAACGGTTTGGCGGGAAGCCTAAGCGCTGATCGTCGAAGGCAACATGAATACTCTGGTTAAAGAAGCTCTGGTAGAAAGATGCCTGTTCTTCTTCCGACAAACCCCAATGGGAATCGTTTACATACTCATTCAGGTCTACCAGCGATTCATTTAGTTGATAGAAAGCCTGATCATTCTGGTAACCAACAACAAGCGCAGCAGGAACTTCACCAGCAGCCACGCTAGCGTTGACCGCGTCGCGGATGTCGTTATACCCACCTTGGTTCAACGCTTCAATTGTGATACCGCATTCGTTGGTCTCATTATATTCTGCAACAATCTCCAGCAGCAGCTCTTCACGACTACTACTGTGGTTGTGCCACCAAACGACGGTCTGACCGCGCGGATCGACACCAGCAAATGGACCATCGCTGACAGGGCCACAAGGCTCCATCACCTCTTCCATTGCTTCTTCGGCTTCATCCATGACTTCTTCAGCCTCATCCATTACCTCTTCGGCAGTTTCTTCAACTTCATCCATCACTTCTTCAGCTTCTTCTGCTACATCTTCGGCGGCTTCTTCTACGGTGTCCGCTACGTCTGAGGCAACATCTTCTACAGTATCAACCGCATCTTCTACGGCATCTTCCGCAGTGCCACCACAGGCAACCAGAAACATCGGCACAATTAAGGCCAGAAGCATAAACCATTTAACGTACTTTTTAGACATTTGTCTTCTCCTCGAAACGTTTGTTTCAATAAAAGATTTTATTGCAGAGTTTGTTCAAGAGTTTTCTGCAATTTGTAAAACTAGGCGTTGTCGGTCTTGATAAGCTAGACCTCAGTGTGAATTCTTTTGCTTACCGCATCACCTCCTTTTAGCATAAATTTTCGGCTTATCCTTTGAGACCCGAGCGCGTCATTGCTTCAATGAATTGGCGCTGGGTAAAGAAATAAATAACCAAAATTGGCAAGATTGTAATGATGGCCCCAGCCATTTGTAAATTGACAAAACTTCCTGCTTCTTGCAGGAAGGCTTGCAGTCCAAAAGAGATGGGACGCCATTCCAAAGAGCGTGTTACCAGAATTGGCCAGGCCAAACTATCCCAACTGCCCAAAAAACCAAACAGTCCCAAAATAAGAATGGGGGCCTTAGAAAGGGGCACAACAATTTGCATAAGATAGCGTAAATGCCCCGCGCCATCAATTTGCGCAGAGTCCCACAATTCATCAGGGATTTGCTGAAAAAATTGACGCAGCAAGAAAATGCCAAAGGCACTGGCCATAAAAGGGATGGTTAATGCAGGCCAGTTATCAATCCATTGAAAAGGTGTTACCTTGCCCAACCAGGAGACCGTTAGAAAGTTTGGTACCCAGACGATGGCTGCTGGTAACGTAAGTGTTGACAAAAATAAGCCAAACAACAGGTTTTTTCCTGGAAACTCCATGCGAGCGAAGGCATATGCAGCCAAGACGCCAAATACAACTTCTCCAGCAACGGTGATCAGGGCAATTTGCAGGCTGTTGAAGAAAAATTCAGAAAAATCTGCTTCTTCCCATGCTTCTAAATAGTTGCTCCATTGTGGGGTGCTGGGCAAAAAGGTTTGGCTGGTCGCTTCCGTCAAGTTCATAAGCGAAATGCTAATCGTTGCCAAAAACGGGATGATTGAAATGATTGCACCTGTGATGAGCACGGCGTAGGTGAGAAAGCGTGCCCAATTGAACCCGGATCGGGCAGTCTGGATTGGCTGATTGGTAACGGGCGTTGCAACTTGATTAGCCATAGAAAACCCTCCCTTTAGAAAAGCGATCGAGTAAGGCCGTTGCGCTAAGAATAACAAGGAGCAGAATGATACCAAGCGCGGCGGCGTAGCCAATGCGAGTGTCTCGGTTGAAGGCATCGAAAATGACCAGGCTGGCTGTGTCCATCGTGCCGAGCGCGGCGCGGGTACGTAAAACAAAAATGGTGTTGAACGCTTTAAAGGTGCCGATAACGCCAAAAATGGTGAGAAAATAGGTGATAGGTGAGAGCAGCGGCAGCGTGATATGGCGGAATTGCGCCCAACGGCTAGCACCATCCATTGAAGCCGCTTCGTAATATTCCCGCGAAATGTTTCCCAAGCCAGCTAAAAAGAAAACAACGTTGTAGCCAGTATATTTCCAAATGCCGAAGATGATGGCAACAACTAGAGCCAAACTCGGCCCAGCAGCCCAGTCTGGGACAGTGAAGTTGAAGGCATCCCCAATTAGTTGATTGATGCCATTGGGTTCATTCAGCCAGCCTAAAGGTTCGAGTCCTATTGATGTCATGACTGTATTTATAAGGCCCGATGTGTTGCCTGAGAATAAAACTTTGAAGACGGCCGCTGCACCCACTGCTGGCGTAATATATGGCAAAAAGTAGACCATGCGGAACGCGCCTTTGGCCTGAATGTCCTGATAAAGGAGCGTTGCCAGCACCAGACCAAAGAATAGTTCAGCGGGGAGAGCTCCAATAACGTAGAAGATGGTTGTGCGTAGACTAATCCACCAGTCGCTGTCACCTTCAGCGATGACGACGGGAAGCTCACTAATGAGCACCCAACCGCCAATCATCAAAAGGATGCCAGCGAAGAAGCGTAGGCCGGTTTGCAGGTTAGAATCGCGGTGTGCGGCCGTTCGCCAGACAAGCCAGGAAAGCAACAGCAGCACAAAGCCAGCACTGATGGTAACCATCTGCGCCCAAATGGCTAAAGATTCGCCTTCTTCCAATGCCTCCGCGTAGGCGAGTTGAATTTCATTAAACGTTACCCAACCAATAGCGATGGCGAGAATGAGCATGAATACGGCCGTTAATAGCTTGCCTGTATAAAATCCATCTCTTAACGTCTGTGGGCTGTTTCGCTGAATTAGAAAATAAGCGGCACCACTTAAAATGAACGCCAGAATTGCGTAATAAAACGTAGAAGCCACCCCCGGTGCGTTCCACGCCTCAGACACAAATTGAGGGAAAAGCTCATTACGCTCTTCGGCTGTGAACCCAACCAGCCTTTCGCCAACTTCTAACAGGCCAGGCATAAAAGCAAAGACCAGCCACAGCAACAGCCCCAACCCTATGGCACTCAGCGACGCCGGTAAAAGCCAGCGCCACGGCGATTCATTCCTCTTGCGTGCAGTGGCCAGTAGCTCATTAACATTGCGAATGGCCACTACTATAAAGAAAAGTGCCAACCAGAAGGCTAGCACATAAGCAAGATTATCAATGGCACGGACGTATTGACCCAAGCCATCAGGCCGACCGACCACATTATTGAGACCGGCCCGTGTACTTTGGTAAGCAGAAAATACCAATGGGAATAGCCCAAATAATCCAATAATGATGGTCGCTGGCAGGAGGAACAAATAAGCCAGTAACGCCTCTCGGCGTTTGAGGCCACGTCGTCCAGAAAAAATTGCCAGGCCAGATTGCTGTGGCTTCGCTTTGGTTTTGGGTTGAGAGGGTATTGCGGTGTCGCTCATAGCTGTATCCTTTGCTATGCGGCAGCAGCCAGCTTGCGCTGCCTTACCGTGCTAATATCCTGAATGTTAAAAGGTTGTTTGGGCTGTGAAAACAGTGGCCTGAAGATTAGATATCATCATATAGTAGGTGTAATGTGGGATGTATTTATGTGTATTTGAGTTCTCCCGATAAACGATTTTCTCTGAACCGTATCGCATTATATCACGCGGCTTTTTGTGGGCAACAGCCCAGCTCGTGAATTCAAAGTGAACTGGTTAAGGGCAGGCTAACGTGATGTAAACATTTTGTTAAAGCGCGATCTGTTACCGTTGTTTACCACTTACTTTTCTGCGCCGTGCTATAATTTCCCGCACATGCAATATAGAGACCATTTTTAAGGAAAAACGTCACAATGCTTCGTCAAAAACCTATCGTTTTGCTGATTTTATACCTTGTGCTTGGCCTGCTGCTCACAGCTTGTGAGGCAGAAGAGTCACCGACGGCCACGCCAGTGCCAGCCACGGCCGTTCCCAATCCTGCTCCCACCGCCACATCAGAACCAAATGACGAACCTGCCATCCAGACAGAAGGCGTCTTTTTTAGCGAGCTGCTGCCCGGCGTACCCGGCAGCAACAGCAAAGAGTTTATTGAGTTATATAACGCAAGCCTGGAACCTGTGGATTTGATGGGTTGGTCAATTTTTTACCTGTTGGGTGATGGGCAGGAGCAGGCATTGGTTTACCGCTGGACGGAAACGGCCGTAATCCCCCCACAAGGCCATATGCTGCTGGTGCGTGAAGGGCAGGACGTAGGTGCGGCGGCTGATGGCTTTTTTACCCAGTCGCTGTTTGAGCGGCGCGGTGGCTTGCTGCTGCGTAATAAAACGCAGCAAACGGTTGATCTGCTGGGGTGGGGGGATGCCCCGGCTGAATTTACGGCTGGCGAGCCTGTGGCTGCACCCAATGACGGTGCAAGCCTGGAACGCTTGCCCGGCGGCGAGGCTGGCAACGGGCAAAACAGCAGCAGCAATGCGGTGGATTTTGCGGCCCTGGCTACGCCCAATCCGCAAAACAGTGGCAGCCCCATCACACCTCAGCCAAATGAGTTTTTGACCATTGATGTCTCTGCGCCAGAGGCGATTCCGCCAGGCAGCGAGTTTGTTTTATCTATTGAGGTAGGGAATGTGAGCGATACGGCCGTCTCCAACATCACCATCTCGCTCCCTATTGCCAGCCATTTTGAGCTGTTGGCTGCCCCCGACAATGCTGAATTGGGGAACGGCCGTCTCATCTGGATCATCCCTGAGATCGGAGCCAACAGCAGCCAAACCGCTGAAATCAGCTTGCAAAGCCCATTTACTTACACGGACACACTGCTCGCTGGTTACTTTGCGGACGCCGAGGGGTACCTGGCTGCATTTGGCCAACCCCGACTCATCAGCATGGCGGGTGGTGCCATCCCCATTGCTACCGCCCGCGATTTGGTAGGCAGCGTGGTGAGCGTAGAAGGTATTGCCACCATGTACACAGGCGGTTTTTTTGCTGGCAGCACCGGCAACAAATTTTATTTGCAGGATGAGACGGGCGGCATTCAAGTGTTTGTGCCCGGTGGGCAAGGGCAGGTGAATGTAAAGATTGGCGACTTGGTGCGGGTTACTGGGCTGATTGAACCATTCCGGGATTCACTGGAGCTAATACCACAGGCTGTGCCGCAGGATGTTGAGGTGCTGGGAACGGCCGAATTGCCGGAACCGCTGCCCGTAACGGTGCTAGACGTGAACAACAGTGATGCCATTCTAGGTGAACTGGTGGTTATTGAAGGCACCGCGCTGGCGGTTGAAGAAGGCTCGTTTGATTACCAAATTCAAATTGACCAGGGAAGTGGCGAAACCGCGACGATTCTCATTGAGAAAGATACAGGAGCAACGGCCGAATTGGTGGCGGTGGGGCAAGATTACCGCATTGTGGGTGTGAGTGAATTTTACCAAGGGGTTCGGCAAATAAAGCCCCGCTTGCAAAGTGATATTGTGGAGATTATTCCGCCGATTGTGCTGCTGGAAATGCAAACCAACAATACCGCCAACCCCGGTGAGGTGCTCACTTACACTGTGACGGCTGCTAATTACACAGCGGAACCGTTGACAAATCTATTCATCGAGCTGGAAGTGCCAGGTGGCCAGGCAAATGAGCTTCAGGTGCAGCCGGATGAAAACGGGACTTCGGCCAACGGGATTGTGGCTTGGTCAGTGGATGAACTCGCGGCAAATGGGGGAACGGCCGTTTTGCAATATTTCTTCACCGTGCCAGACGAGCAAATTGAACCACTACAGGCTACGCCCGCTCAGCTAACCGCAGATGAGCAGCTTGATCCCGTGCTTTCTAATAGCTTCACCACCTTCTTGGGAGATAGTGTGCCCATTTGGGCCATCCAGGGAGAGGGGGATCGCTCTCCGTATGTGGGTATTGAGGCGGCGACGCGTGGGGTGGTTACGGCCGTCTTCCCCGAACTCAATGGCTTCTTCATCCAGGATTTGGAACCAGACGACAATCCGGCCACCTCGGATGGCTTGTTTGTCTTTACGGGCGTGCTGCCCATTACCGTGCAGGTGGGGGATTTGCTGGAGCTAAACGGCCGTGTGCGTGAAATCTCCAGCCAGACCGCGCTCCAGGTGGAGTCATTGGCTGGTATTGTGCTGAACAGCCCCGGCTACACCAATGTTTTTGAGCCTATCCCCTACGATCCCCCCCAGGACCTAGCTGAAGCTCTCGCTTACAATGAAGCGTTGGAAGGCGTGTTAGTCGGGCTAGTAGAACCTGCGCTGGTCGTTGGCCCCACCACGCGCTTTGGTGAATATGCCTTGGTGTACGAAAAATGGGGCGTGACGTCAGTGGCACGTACCGATGAAAGCGGCTTCGTAATATACGTTGATGATGGCTCCACAGTGGCCCACGATGATCAATCCAGTTTGCCTTACGCGGTTGCCAGTGGTGACACGGTAGCCAACTTGGTGGGGCCACTAGCTTACACGTTTGGCAACTATAAAATTGCCCCAATTGTGCTGCCAGACGTGGAAATGGCCGAACGGCCGTTGCCTACTATTCGCGCTGCCACCGAAGACGAGCTTAGCATCGCCACTTTTAACGTGGAGAACCTGTTCGATTTACTCAGCCCACATCCTTCTAGTCCACCGTTGCCCACCGTGTTTGAGTACCGCGCCAAGCTGGCGAAAATCGCTGAAACGATTGTAGCGATGGGCTCACCGACCATCATCGGTTTACAGGAAGTTGAGAATTTGGACGTGCTGCAAGATTTGGTGGAACAAGAGGTGATTGCTAATTTTGGCTACGAACCGTTTTTAGTGGAAGGGAATGATTCGCGAGGCATTGACGTGGCTTATCTGGTGCGCAGCGACCGCGCAACGGTGGAATCTTTTGCCCAGGTTGATGCCCCAGGTGAGTTGTTTGCCCGCCCGCCGCTAGCCATCACCGTGACTGCCCATCTGGAAAACGGCGACCAGACGGTGATTCTGCTCAATAACCATTTCCTCTCGCTCTCCGCTGGAGAAGAGGCCACTGAGCCAGTGCGTACCGCCCAAGCGGCCTGGAACGTCGAGGTCATGGCTGAATTGTCTGCCGAAAATCCTGAAGCGCACTTTGTGGTGCTTGGCGATTTGAATTCGTTTTACCAGACGCTGCCGCTAGATACGTTAGAGGCGGCTGGTTTGCAGCATGTGTATCGCTTTTTGCCGGATGGGGAACGGCCGTATACCTACATCTTTGAAGGTCGCACCCAAACGCTGGATCACATACTCGTCTCCCCAACACTGTTCGAGCAAATAACGCTCGTTGAAGCCTTACACACCAACGCCGATTACCCCATCGGCGACCCTGAGGACAGCTCACCCCGCCGCGTCTCAGATCACGATCCGTTGGTGGTCATTATTGATTTTGCAGAATAAATTGAGTTTGGAGAGGAGACGTTGATTTTCAAGTTCTCCTCTCCACTTTTTTGAGGCTATTCTTGTTTGCCCACAAACACCTTTGCTAAGTGGATTGACTCCACATCCTTTTCATCCAAAATTCGTAGCTTCTCCAGCTTTTCCAATCGCTTCATATCGTTATCATCAAATCTGCCAATTGCCTCATGCAGCCGATTCATCGCTTCAGTCACCATATCGGTATGAATCCTGCGCTGATGGGCTGTTTCTAGGGCTTTTTCTACCTCTATTGGCATCTCAATTGGACCTAACGAAACGTCTCGCTCGGGTATCGGTTGAAAACCCAGATTGAATATAAAATCACTTTCCGGATCATCTGGGGTTTCCCTTAGAGCCAATAGATTGTAAACATTTTGCGCGATTTCAGCCTCTAGCCTTTGGATTGTGCTATCTTGATACAGTTCTTCAGCTAGGCGTGTTTCTACCAAATGCTTAATGGCTCTTTCTGCTTTCCCTTTTACCACTTTATCTGCATTTTCTGGTAGCGTACGTGCCAATTTGTGTCTAATATTGTCTGTAAGAACATAGACATTGACGATAAACGAGACCTTCCAGGTGATGTTTACCAAAATGCCATCTGCCGTGCGAATATTCTTTGTTTTCCCGCTGGCTGATTGAGATCTCTTTGTAATTTTTTTATCCGACAATGTTTCATACCATTTCAACCGCACATAATGAGGGTCCTGGCGTTCCAGCCACCTGAAACTGAAGGGAGCCCACAGAGGGATTTTTGGTTCTTTGCAGCCGTACCTGGGTTTTGGTTCAGTTTCTGGAATAAAGCGACAAAAACTGTTGTTGAAACGGTTAAAAGTGACGCCCACTTCCATTTCATCTATTAGCACATAGCGAGTTCGCAACGCAAGCCACATGCCCAGAGAAAAGAGAAGCAAGGAAAAGAGCATAAAAACCGCCCCCCAAATCTGGAAGGCAATAAAAGCTGCAATCAGCGAAAAGCCAACAAAGAATATGATCGCGGCGACAATAAGGGGATTTCTAGGGTTCATACATTCCTCCCAATGTAGTCTACACAAAAAAATTTACATAGAGACACAGTGACCCCTTGCATTGTAAACGGCCGTCCAGCCAAATCCAAGCAATTGTCAGAATTATCGTTAAGTTGTCGGTTTTGCTTATGCCCATGAGTCATGTTTGCTATGAGGGTTGAACGAGTTTGTTGACAAATTTGCGGTAACGGCTTACTATTTGGGTGTTAGATGATTATCTAATACCTTTTGGATCAATAAAGCACAATCATCTGACACAACCCAGCATTCACACCAAGAAATTTGTCCAGCAGTTTTTTCAGCTTTGTGGAGGTTATGATATGAGTGAAACGACGGAATTGACGTTTAACGTTGAGTTAGCTGCACCACCAACGGCCGTTTACTATGCCCTAACCAATGGGGCTGCCCTGCGAGAATGGCTGGCAACCAATTCGCAAGTGGCAACCCAAGTGGGCGGACGCATTTATTTGTGGTGGCAGCAAGGGTATTGGGCTACGGGCGAATTTTTGGAGCTGGTTCCAGAGAAGAAAGTGGTTTATTCATGGCAAGGAAGATTGGAAACGGCCGTTACCAAAGTCACTTTCTCGCTGCAACCCGGCGACGGTGGCACCCATTTGAGCCTGACACATGAAGATATTCCCGCAGGCGAAGACGCTGCCGAAATGCGCCAGGGGTTAAAGGATGGTTGGGATGCTGGTTTGGCGAACCTGAAATCTGTTTTGGAAACCGGTTTAGATAAGCGTCTTTATGATCAGGCATTTTTGGGCATTCTTATCTCTGGCTTGGTGACGGCGGAACAGGCGGAAGAGTTAGGCATTGATGCCGCTGGCGGCATACGCATCAGCGGCACGATGGCTGGCACCGGGGCGGCCGAAGCAGGCTTGCAGGCAGAAGATGTCATTATAGATATGGGCGGCAGCGAGACGAAAGATTTCCCCTCATTGCAAGCAGCCATACGGCCGTATCGCGCTGGCGACGGCGTCAAAATCACCTACTACCGAGACGGTGAACGAGAGCAAACGATGATGACGTTGGGTACCCGCCCTGTGCCAGACATTCCCACGACGCCAAAAGCATTGGCGGAGGCCGTGGCTGACGTGTACGCTGAGCTGGATGTCCAACTGGATGAAGTCGTGGCCAATGTCAGCGAGATGGAAGCAGATTACCGTCCGGACGGAGACGACAGTTGGAATGCCAAGGAACTGCTGGCCCACCTCATCACCACAGAGCGGGGCATGCAGATGCAGCTAGCGACCCAGGTAACAGATGGAACGCTCGATGGGTTCCCCAACAATCCGGCGGCGTGGGTTCGGTCGGTAACGGCCGTTTACACCACGCTGGCCGATATGGTTGCCTTGTGGAAGCGAACCGAAGCTGAATCTGTGGCCTTGCTGGCCAACCTGCCCGACGCGTTTACAGCCCGCAAGACATCCTATCTTAACGCTGGAAATACCTTCTTAAACGGGCTGCCACCCCACACGCGCAGCCACATTGTGGAGATTGAAGCCTTGCTCAAAACAGCCCGCGAACAGTTAGCCCATGCATAAAGGAGTCATGATGTCTGAAAAAGAAAGTAACCAAAAAACGGCCGAATCTACTGAAAAACCAAGCAACTGGATCATCGAGTGGATCATCACGATTCCATAACCTGGAGATTGATATGCCGAAATTACAGCTAGAAACACGCCAGGTTGGCCCGTGGGGAATGAACACATACGCCCTCATCTGCCCCAGCACCAACCAAAGCGTGCTCATAGACCCCGGCGACGACCCGAAAACCTTGCAAGAAATGTTAGGCGACAGCCAGCCCGTAGCCATTTTGCTGACGCACACCCATGTGGATCACATTGGTGCGCTGCCAGCGATGCGTCAGCAATTAGGTGTGCCCGTGATGGGCAACGACGGTCCCCATAAACCGGGCGGCAAAGACATCCAGGCCGATCGCTGGCTGCGGAACGGCGATACAGTGCAGGTGGGTGAACACACCTTGCGTGCAGTGTACGCCCCTGGCCACATTGGTGATCAAATTTGCTTTGTTCTTGAAAATGACCATCGTATTGTTGTTGGCGACACTATTTTTGATGGCGGGCCGGGCCGCACCTGGTCTAGCGATGGCTTTCAAACGACGCTGGTGACGCTGCGCAACGTGGTATTGCCCTGGCCTGATGAGACTCTTTGCTACCCCGGCCACGGCCCACATTTCCGCTTGGGTGATCGTCGAGCTGAGATCGAGGCGTTTTTAGCCAAAGATCACGGCAACTTTTTTGGCGACGCCACCTGGGAAATGTAAATTTATTCAAGCCTCTTCTTCTCAGTGAACGTGGGAATCAGATCGTGTTAGACGCCCCCTGTTTAGCCACTGGTTCTCACGTTCTACTTTCTCTGTTATGACGAACTTCTCAGCACAACCTTCAAAACAGCCTTCCGGTATGCGTGGCTTTGTAATCGTTTGGCTGGGTCAGGTCGTGTCTATGTTGGGCACGGGCATGACCAACTTTGCCGTCTCCTTCTGGATTTTTCAGCAAACGGGGGAGGCCACTGCCCTGACCTGGGCCATTTTCTTTTTTATGGCCCCCAGTGTGCTGTTCAGCCCCATTGCCGGGGCGATTGTGGACCGCAGCAACCGCAAAACGATCATGATTGTGAGCGATTTGCTGGCGGGGTTGGCGACTATTTTCTTGCTGCTGCTGTTGGTAGGTGACAATTTGCAAATTTGGCACATTTACGTGGCCAATGTGCTGGCAGGGGCAGCCAATGCCTTCCAGTTTCCAGCTTATTCAGCCGCCGTGACGATGATGTTGCCAAAAGAGCATTACGGCCGTGCGGCGGGCATGTTGTCTTTGGCTGGTTCGGCTTCGGGCATTTTGGCGCCTGCTTTTGCCGGAGCTTTGCTTGGCCCGCTGGGGCTGGTGGGCATCATGAGCATTGATGTGGTTACATTTCTATTTGCCATTGTTGCCCTGGCCATTGTGCTCATTCCCCAACCAGAAGTAACGGCCGCAGGCCGCACGGGGCAGGGCAGCCTGCTGCAAGAGTCAGCCTATGGCTTCCGCTACATTTTTGCCCGACCCAGCCTGCTGGGGCTGCAAATGGTTTTCTTTTGCATTAATTTTTTGGCGATGTTTGGCTTCGCCGTCATGGTACCCATGATTTTGGCGCGTACAGGCAATGATGAGATTGCTTTAGCAAGCGTGCAATCTGTTGGGGCCGTGGGGGGCGTACTTGGTGGCCTGCTGTTGAGCACCTGGGGTGGGCCGCGCCGCAAAGTGAACGGTGTGCTGCTGGGCATGGTGGGTGTCAGCATTTTTAGCCAGATTCTGATGGGCGTGGGGCAGGGCGTACTTGTTTGGGCTGTGGCCGTATTTATGGGCCAATTTCTGATTCCAATTTTGAATGGCTCGAACCAGGCGATTTGGCAGGCAAAGGTGGCCCCGGATGTGCAGGGACGGGTGTTTGCTGTGCGCCGATTGATCGCACAGATTACGGCACCGTTGGCAACGGCCGTTGCTGGGCCGCTGGCAGATAATGTGTTCGAACCCGCAATGCACCCGGATGGCGTATTGGCACCCATATTTGGTTGGCTGGTGGGTACAGGTACGGGAACGGGCATGGCCTTGATGTTTGTGGTGACAGGACTTATCGGTGTGGTGGTTGGGTTGGGTGGCTACTTGTTCCCTGCCATCCGCAATGCGGAAGCGTTGCTGCCGGATCATGAACCGATTTCTCATCTTCAGCCATAATGTTGAGCATACGGCCGTTCTGGTTTATAACTAGACTCATGGGTAATAAAGTGTGTGTTTGTGTGTTAATGTGGCATTGTCATAAGAGTAATTGAGCAGGAAATTGGTTGAGATGGGAATTGCACCGCAGTTAACTTGGGAGATTGGCACAGCATATGATCTGTTTACAAGCCTGGATGTCATTCACAATCCAGCCCGTTATGGTTTACGGGGTTCGTGGGCGGCAGGGGTGCGCTCTCGTTTGCCTGGTGAGCAGCGTGAATTTTTACAAAATGCTGCCGATCAACATCATATTTGGATGATTCCCTGGTTGGCAAACCAGGACGGGCCAAAAGATAGTGCCTCTGTTTTGCACAAGTTGGGCGAAATTCCCGCTGAGGATCGCATGCGGGAGATTGTTTCTTGTTACATGCCAGACGAGGTTCGCACGCTTCTGTTTCGGGTAGCAGATAATGGCAAATGGCAGCCGGAAGACGTGAAAACCTTGCGGGTTCTGCTGGCCCAAATGTACAAGGAAGAAATGGGCAGGAGTAAAAAAATTCCTGAGGAAGAGCTGCTGGACAGGCTGAGCGTATGGGCGGAGACGGCCGTTTACGGCCAAAAAATGCTCAATGCCCTAACCGTTTATTACGATGTTTTTTTCAAGGAAGAGGAAGCCCGCATTCAAAAGCCATTGGAAATGCGCATCACCGAGGCCAAAGCATTGGCAAATGAATTATCGCTGCCGGATTTGCTCAACGAGCTCTCACAGGGGCTGCGCTTTGAATTTGAGCAGATAGAAGAGATGGAAGAGCTCATTATGATTCCCTCTTTTTGGAGCACCCCACTTTCCATGTTCACCTCGTTTTCTCGAGATAAAAAGCGATGGCTCTTTTTGTTTGGCGGTCGGCCCAATAATGTTTCATTGGTGCCGGGTGAGGTGGTGCCAGAGCTACTTTACCAGATGCTCAAGGCGTTGGCAGACCCAACCCGCTTGCGTATTCTGCGCTATTTGTCTGAGGAACCGCTTACACCTGCGGAGCTGGCGCGTCGCCTGCGGCTGCGCCCCCCGACGGTTATTCACCATCTGGACGCGCTCCGGCTGGCTCGTTTGGTACACGTTACGCTGAGTGTCAACGGCCGTCGCTATGAAGCCCGCCATGAGGCAATCAAAAATGTGAGCGTTATGCTGAACAATTTTTTGGCGGGGGAAGCTTAATCCAAACAATACAAAAGTGACGCCTGTGGGAAACGGCCGTCACCTATTTTGCGGCACGAAATGAAAAGCGAGGTGGCATCAAAATTATCAATTAGCCACCTCGCTTTTTTTATGGTGTGGTATAGGTAATAATTAGCTGCGGGCTGTTGGCTGAGCCAGCGTCGCCACTGTAGAAGCGGAACTGATCTTCAGTTCGATCACCATCATCTGGTGTTTGGAAATGAATTCTGAACTGCGTATAACCAGTCCTGTTAATTCGGTTGAAATTCCCGGCACCTAAAGTGCCAGAAGTCCAGGTGTTATTGCCAGAGGGTGCGGCAAAGGAGATAACATTGCCGGCTGCGGCACCTGCCAGGTAATCATCCGATTCCAAATCGTAACTGGCATCGAAGCCGTTGGCTGGGGCAATATCTGCATACAGCGTGTTCAGGTTGCCAAACGGATTCCCCACCACACTTTGCTGCTGCAATCTTAGCTCAACGTTGGTAATGGTGGCATTGGCAGGCAATCCTGACGTATCGAAACTGATAATGCCCACATATTGACGATCATTGCCATCATCGCCGACGTAAATTTGGGAACGGCCGTTGTTTGTAGGCCCACCACTGTTATTGTTGCTGTTCTGCGCCCGAACGTCCCCATCATGCGCGGCATTGCTTGGCAGCAGCATTGCAGGTCTGGGTGTCGCAGTAGGTACATAGGGTGTAATATCGAAATAGTTCAAGTTGAAACCACCATTGGCAATATTGAACCGTAAAATATTTCGCCCGCTAAATAACGTCACTTGGGTGATGTAATTGCCCCAGTTTTGTGTACCGCCTGTCGAGGGTAAATTTAGAACAGGGGTTTGGGCAGTTAAGTCTGCATATGAAGTATTGATTCTAAGCTGCGAGTTACTGTTGGGTGCAGCATAACGAATAATAAAGGTATATGCTGAGTTGGTTGAAGCCGTAACTTCAAATTCCAACCACTCGCCATCTTCTGTCCAGCCTAAATTGTAGCCACCGCCATCGTCGGATGTGCTCTCAAGATCAGGTCCTTCACTTCCATAATCGGTTCGGTAAACAACGCTGCCTGACCCACCGTCCCCTGTTTGATCGCTAAAGCTAGGTTCAGAAGCAGTGCCGCAGCGGAAATCTTCCACTTCAACGCGAACGGTGCTGTTGGCAGATGCCTGGTGTGGGCCATAATCACACGGTGGGGATGTGGGTGTTGGTGACGGTGTCGGCGTTTGCGAAGCCGTCGGCGTTTGGGACGGTGTCGGCGTTTGCGAAGCCGTCGGTGTGTTTGAAGGCGTTAGGGTTGCGGTTGCCAAAGGGTCAACCGTTGGTGTATTGGATGCTGTAGGAGGGGGCGTATAGTTTACTAAAGAAGGTGGCGCGACTGGCGCCTGAGCCACAAAGCGTGAAAAGACGTCCCCGATGGCGGGCTGCATTAAGCTGACGATAAGAACGACCGCAATGCCCACAAGAATCAGGATCAGCGCGTACTCTACAAAACCTTGTCCCAGTTCGTCTTCTTTGTTCAACGTGTCGTCTTTCGCTCTTTTCATACGATGCCTCAATTCAAGATGCTTGCTGCCTGTACTTCAGAAATTGTAACCTATATGCCAGCCAGATTAAGTAGGGCATTTGACCCAGCTTCATGAGATTTGTGACGAACTTTCTTTATTTCACCAGATAAGGAAGTCCTTCCACTCTAATTTGCCAGCCGTAAGTGTCATAAGGGCCGCCACTGTAGCGTACCACAAGACGGCCGCCAAAAAACGGTGTGCAATCTTCCATCGTTGGATTGCTGTAGTCACACGCCTCTATCTCGCCCGGAATCTTGATGCTAAAAGCGGGGGTAATCCAATCATTGTCACAATCGTTTGGCTCGGCAGCCGTTGGTTTACAGCGGGTGCCGTCTGGGACATTATCCGGGTCATCTTGGCCCTCAACAAGGAAAGACATTGCCCAATCTGTAAAGTCCGGATCATACCCCAACGGGTTGTCATCATCCGGGGTAAAGGCAATCGAATCGAAATAAAAGACAACGGGAGCTTTAGCACCAGAGTCAATATCGAACATGCTAACGGCAATCTCTTGGCCAGCCATTTCTGGGCCAATGTATATTAGGGGGATATCCACCGGGTTCGAGTAAAGGGAGTTCATAGGCAGATTGCCTACCCCAAACACGGTGACGCCCTCTGAGGAATGAGAGCCTGGATTGTTCAGCGTGTATAAATTGCGCGCATTGACCTCGCTGGGTACGTCGTGAATAGGAGGGCCAGCCCATAGTTCAAACCCATTTTCTGAAAAACCGCTCATTGCCTGCACATAAAGATAGAGATAGCGAGCACCTGTCGTTTGATCAACAACGATATTGGGCACTTGGGTATTTAAATTAATTTCAAAACCGGTTACCCAAGACTGTTGGGCAATGGCTGGCACGGCGACGTTTGGTGGCGGCGGGCCATTGGGGTCAATGGAGAACGGGACATCTGCTCCAGGGGATACCCAATGCAAATCAGTCTGATGATCGCCAGTATCACGGTTATTGTCGCCGGTTTGTCCCATATAGGTAACCAAAGGAACGTCCTGAATGAGACCGCTCGCATCTTGAGCAAAATAGGCCAATGTGTAGCGCGTCTGGGTATTGTTGGCTGGGGTATAGGAGCTTGGCGGGCCGCAACGGCCGTCACTATCTGGGCCGCGCCGGTTTTCATCAATGCGAACAAACCAGAAAGGATTAATCTGATCCAGATCAATCTCATTATCTTCATCTTCATATAGATCAAGTTCCCCTGTATCTATTACACAGGGTTGCCACCGATCGGCATTTCGCCCCGTGCAAGACATCGCTTCAGAGGTAGGCTCACCATTGTTAATGGCAATATTGGTGTGGTCAACGGTGACATCATTCGTTGCCGCATTGATGGAGTCTGGGTCGAATATCTCTACGCGCACAATATCGTGGGCGTAATCTGAAGGGATGAAGATGCGGTAGGTGTAGGTATATGGCCCCGCTCCACCATTGCCAACCGGGGAGAAGGGGTCACCCATGTGTGAGCAGGAGCTGGGGCCAAAAATGCCCTGTGTTGAGGTGCTTACCACACCATCCTCTACACGACGGCTCACGTACAGATCGGCCAAAGAGAAAACGGCCGCTGTCGCTGAGCGCGTCAGGTTTATCGGCTCTCTAAAGCCTAAAACTTTGAGAAAATAAGTTTCTACAGGCCAGGTAACCGTGACGGCGTATTGGGTTGCGCCCAAAGGGGTGGTTGAAACCGCAACGTTGTTGGTGATATTGATTGAGTTTGTGACGGAAACAGGCATGTTGTTGGCATTCAAAAACTGCGCCGACTTTGTTCTGGCGGCTGCTTCCAAAACGGCATTTCCGGCACTGCCTTCTGCCCAACCGGATAGCTCTACCACACCTGCCAGCGCCGCAGAGTCAATGGCGGATTGCAACTGTGAGCCGCGAGCAAAGATAAAGCCCACGTCAATGGCAATGCCTACAAAAGCAATGATGGCTACCATCATCAGGGCAATAAGGACGATGCTTTGCCCTTTTTCCTGTTTGGCGTTGGCTGCCTGTTGTTTGTGTTGAAAAAGCTGTTTAATTCGATTCATATCTTTATACCTGTGGTGCGATACGTATCATTTTGTGCCTGAAATTTATGAATCCAGACAAATTATTGACCTGGATGCCATAAATGCCAAAATAAACGCTGTCAGGTTACCTGGAAATATTTACTCAGCTACCTGACCGCAGGAGTCGTCCCAGCGGATGAATTCGGCCAAAATCCAGGAGCCACCGCCATTTTGAGATAGCTGGTAGCCAAGGAGACGGAAAACGGCAAACCCTGAGATGTGGTAACGTCCCTGCCCTTCAAAATTGGGGTCCGCGGTATCCCAAACAAGCAGCCGTAGCTCCCGGTCTAGGTCTATATGCCCTTGAATGGTTTCTTGAACAAAGCTGGCGTTCACGGAACCCGTACTGGCAGATACCCAATCATCTACTTGTAGAGAGGTGTCTATGGGGTTACCGGCTTCAATGTAGCCCGGAACGTTTGTGTCAAAGTCTGAGCTAGGCACCCCATTACCTTGGGGGCAGCCGCCATTTCCACCGGCGCAGGGTGTATAATCGGCACTATTGCCAGGCCAGGAGAGGCTGTTGTTCAGTGCATTGGCACTGGCGGCAATGGCTGTATTCCAGGCAAGCCAACCGAAGTTACCCTGACCAAATCCGTTTTGTACTCGGAACAAATCCCCCTCTTGAGCCAGAAGCAGCGGGACATCAGGAGTGTGCGCGGGAAGAAAGGATTGGTATTGTGGCGGATTGGTGGTGGGATAGGTAAAATCGTCTGGAAAAGGGTTTGAGCCAGTTCCCGGTGCAGTCACGGAGCGAATCTCCTCATGAACAGCAATGGGAAAGCCTGTACAGCCCTTGGTTACATCCTGGCTGTCCGCAGTGATGCGCATAATGCTGAGCGCCTCTAGCGAGGAAAAGCCAGCCAGTTGAGACATGGCATCTAGCCCCAAAATTGAGTCCACATCATGAATGGCATAGGTTCCAACAATTTGCAAGCCAGCCGCAATACTTACTCCGTCACTATCCGTGGCCTGGATATCAAATTCATCCCGTTGTAGTTCATTAAGGACGCGGTTACGAATATTTCCTTCGTTGACTGATGGTGCGCGTACAGTATTGGAGATGCCGTAAATCTGGGTAAATGACCATTCGCCGCCATCGCCATCAAAGCCGGTGCCAGCATCATTCACCGTTGCCCGAATACTCCAGATATCCCAAACGTTGGGGTCAGTTTCCAGCGTTTGGGTAATGTTGCTGAGTACCACGGAAACCATACCTTCATCCTGCCCGCCATTGGACGAGAACCGGGTGCTGGCTCTGGCAGCGCTGCTAATACGATTTTGGGTGACAAGTAGTTGAGATACTTCCACCAAACCTGCCAGTAGAATAATGAAGATGGGGAAGAATAAGGCGACCTCGACCAAACTTTGGCCGCGCTGTGGGTCACGTTGTGGATGGGATTGGCGCTTTAACATTTTCTTTGCCTCTATCTCTTAGGTTTAATTTTATCCAAGGTGAAAATGCACTTTTTGCAACATTTTTATAAAGTTTATGTTATGCCTGTGCGTTACACCTGTACCATTACAATTTGCTTGCGAAGTTCCTTTACGATTCTGGATTCGTTGCGAGCAGTTCACCAGAGGTAGCGTCTAAGCGCATTGTCAGGGACTGCCCGGTTTGCAGCGAAAAGAGAGAGATTAACCATTCGAGACGGCCGTTTTCCTCTGTATCGCTCGCCAGTAAAGACATTGTCATGGCGGAAACGCCTTGCTCGGCCAAAAAGGCTTGACCACCTTTATTGATAAATATCTGGATGGCGTCTCGACTATCCAGGTTCCAACCGCTGGTTGAAAGCACCGGATCAGTTTGCTGATGGTCGCCCTCTGCAACAAGAGACGCATCATCTTCTACAACTGAAAAAACAGCAATCTTTTGCGCGGCTGGAGAATAAAAAGTAAATCCCCAGCTTTCTTCCCCTTGTAGCAATGCCTGCGCTGATGCTCCTTGGGGCCAGGTTGCCTGGGCGCTTAACAATTGGGCGTCTGTTTGCCACGCTGTCGCTTTATTTTGGGCAACTGCATAGGCAATAACGGCCGAACGACCCTCATAGTCTGGCGTGGGGGCAATGTCGTCGGCTCGTTGGGCAATGGTGGTGGCAGAGTTTGCGGCCGGGGGAGAAACGGCCGTGCGGTCATTGCGAAACCAGAAGGTGAGCGACAGCGCCCCCACCACCAGGAGTAAAACCACCAAAATTATGCCCAAAATCCATTCTAAACGATTCATTATTTGTTACTTTAAAATTGTCGGCAGATAAATCGCCGGTTGGTTGCGTACGAAATAAATTTCACGCAGGCTTGAATTTGAGCTAACCTGTTCATAAGCCATATATAACCACCAATTATTTGCCGATGTCATAGTTGGGTTAATAGAGCGCACGTCCGTTGCTGTTACTTGGTCCCGGACGCTAGCCGCCCAGTTGCCACAGCTATTTGTTCCCCAAATTCGTTCTCGATTGTCACTATCACTGCTGTCACCCTGAATGCCATGGAAGTAAACATAGGTACAACTTCCAACCTGACCAATTGTGGAAACGAGGTCAAACGGATCCGACGCTTTAGCTGTAAGTACCTGCCCAGAAACTGGGTTGTTGGTTGAGATCCAATTTGAGGCAGTTGTGCAGTTTTGGCTGCATTGCACATGATGAATATATTGCTCCTGTTTGGAAACAAAGTTGGCGTATGAAACGTGCAGAACATTGCCATTGGCATAAATTTTTGGTTGAGTGGCATCTGATGCGTTCCCGGGAATGCTTCTGACAGAAATATTAATAGGGGAAGACCAGGTTACTGCGTTGCCAGATGGTACGCCACGAGAATATAATATCGTTCTACTGGGAATAGTTCCTTCCGCCCATACAAGATGGTATGTTCCAGAGGCATCAATTGTAAGGTCTGGAAAATCAGAAGAAGGTGCTGTTTGCGCAACGGCTGTTTTGCCAGTAAAGCTGGCTCCACCATTTGTTGAGTAGGCATGGAAAATATTGACGTCAGTGGAAGCTGTGCCCTCTGACCAAACAATATCAAGCCGACTGTTGCTTTTGGCAACAATTTGCGGATCTGCAATTACATCGGAAAAAGCTGGTACGGTAGAAATTGTGACTAAATTTGTTGTGTTAGCACCCCAATTATCTTCATTTTTATAAACGAGTCGTGGAACATCGCTAACTTCTTCTACCCAAACAGCGTGCCCTTTGTTATTGGGTGAGATGGCAACATCCACAAAGTTAGAGTTTGCAGTGCCCCCTGAACTGGAATGAATGCGGTTCTTGGTGTTCCAGCTTTGTCCAAAATTGGTAGACCTTGCATAAAAAACATCTCGATTTCCATCTTCGTTGTTGATGATTCCATTGTAGACAACAATGACTTTGCTACCGTCGTTGGACGTAGCAATTGCAGGCAAAACCGCATCGCTCAACACGCTTGTCTGCGAAATTTTGCCGATGGCTTGCCAATTTGGTCCAGCCGCATCTGGAGCCAATGGTTCGTCAGGTTCGGCAACAGCCGTGCCCTTTCCAGCCTGCCACAGCCCAATGAAGGTAACAAAAATTAATAGCAAAAGAACAAATCTTTTTTTCATTAAGGACACACTCCTTGTGCAGCGTAAATATCAACATAGGGATTAGGCGGGGTTCGCCCAGTACGTAGCCCAAAATATTGTACGTTGTCAATTAGTATGCAGGCATGAACCGTATAAGTTCCCGGTGGCACTGTATCAAAAACGTAGTAGCCATTTTCATCGGTTGCGGTTTTGGCTACGATAAGAGAACTGCTTTCATCAGTTAAAAAGACCTCTGCCCGGAATTGTGGCAAATAGGTTCCCACTAATGCCCGTACCAATCCACTTAGTTCACTATCACCAACCAAGTCTGGTGTTGGTGTTGGGGTGGCAGCTGGGGTCACGTTGTTCACCGTTAACGGGTCAGTAACGTTGTTTGTCTCAATATTTTCCGGGATTTGCAGAACAGAATCAACCATGCCATAAACCTGATGGTTGGTCGGATTGTTCGCAAAGCCGAAAGGTGCATTCACAATGACCGTCTGGCTTTCGCCACCACCCAGACCACTAACGGCCGAATAGCCATCGCTTTCTGAAAGCGGAATACGGTCCGTCAGAATACTGGTTGGGTCCAAATATATGTCAACAAAGAATTGATTTTCAACCGCCACTTCGCCCGTATTGGTAATCGCGACAGAAAATTGCACTGGTTGGTACGCGACTAAGGGGGGTGTGCTAATAAGGGCAGGCGGGCCAATGGCAACCAGGTCAACGGGGGCAGGGGTAGCTGTGGCCACATTTGGTGTTGACGTGGGCTGCCCTGGGCAAGGTATGGTAAAAGTTGCTGATGACGTTGGCCCATTGCCGCTTGCTTCTGCCAACACCGTATAGGTGCCATCTGTAAGCCCATCAATGCTCCAGGCGTAGGTAATAGTGCCCGTATGTTGTTGAATTTCTTGCTGTAAATCACCTTCCCAATAAAGTGAAATATCTCGATTGACGGGCCAGTTAAAACCTTGGATGGTAAACTGAATATTGGGTCCTGGGCCACAATTGGGAGCAATGGCAATGAATGGACCCGCCGGCGTATTTGTTGCCGTGGGAGGGGGCGGGCTGGTTGCCGTGCTGGTAGGGATTGGCGTGGTGGTCGGCGAGGAAGTTGGCGTAGGCGGTTGACCTAGAACAAAAGTTGTATCGTTGTTGTCAGAGACACCTATTTCGGCGGCTAAAAGCACATTGCCAACATCATCGGCGTCTAGTGCCGGGTTTAGCACAATGGCCCTGAAGCCAGGACAAGCATGGTCGTTAAACGGCCCATCCAATGTGTCAGAACCAAGCGTTGCGCCCGTAGTTAAATTGATAATTTCAACTTCAATGCCCACCTCGCCTGTGACGAAGACGAAGTTGTTGCCAGCAACGGCCGTTCCCTCAAACCTTAGATCGCAGCGTGGAGGAGGCGGTGGTGACGGTGACGGGGTATTGGTAGACGTTGGTCCCGGTGTATCTGTTGGTTCAGGGGATGGCGTCACGCCTGGTGTAGGCACTACTGGCAAGTTTGACGGCAAAGCTGCCCCTTCATTCCCATGACCACCAAGTTGTCCAAAGGTTTCATTGTATAAGATTTCTTGCCCAAAAACGGGAATTGAGGGCAAGATCGGTTGAAAGAACGGGGTGATAATTGGGACCCGATAGGTTACCCGCACCACGACGGGGTTGTTAGGTCCACCAGCAAAATCGTATCTCAGGTCCGTGTCTGTCTCGTCTTTCCCCCATATTTCAATATTGTAATAATGATCTTCTTCAAATGTTGCGGATTCTTCATTGAGCGTTAGGCCAGACAAGGCAGTGTGTGCCCGAGCAATGATTGAGGCAAGACGTTGATCGGTGCAGACATTGCGGTCACCGGAAACAAATTTTGGTAAGCCAAAATCTACTGGGCACGGCAAAATTTCAGATTGGCCAGTGATAGCGTAGCGTGCGCCTTCGCGGGCGGCGTTTTGCACGGTGTTCCAGGCCCACAAAATACGGGCACTTTCGATGATGAGGAAGATCATCATCAGTAGCACTGTAATAATGAGTGCAAATTCGACGAGGGCTTGTCCGGGTGAGTCGTTGAATCGTTTTCTGAAATCGGTCATGAGCAGTTTACTCTGTTTGGTATGCTTGTTTAGGAATGATTCCATCAAAATCCGGTTTCCGGTATACTGGTTTGCAATAGATTGATAACTATAAAATTAAGTAACGCTTAATAGATTAGCAGAAGCATGTCAATTAGGCGTTGATCAAGCGTTGATCTTAAGTGGATTTGTGAATAGATAGCATGACAAAGGTACTGAAATTAGCTCTGTTGGGGCCGCTGCAAATCTCAATCGACGATGAACCGTTGATCGGCCTGGACTCTGGCAAGGCGCGGGCGTTGCTGTGTTACCTGGCGGTAAGCGGCCGTTCTCATTCACGTCACGCCCTCGCTAACCTGTTGTGGGGGGAGCTGCCAGATTCCGATGCGCGGCGCAACCTGCGTGGCGAGCTATTGAAGCTGCGCCGCCATTTGGAACCATACTTGCAAATTAGCCATCAGACCGTCGCCCTCAACCCAGGGGCGACCGTTTGGATGGATACGGCCGTTTTTCAACAATCTTTCCGCAATGGTGAGCATGAAGACGCTGATTGGCAAACGGCTGTGCAGCTTTGTCGTGGTGAATTTTTGCAGGAGTTTTACATTCGGCAGGCACCCGATTTTGATAACTGGCTGCAAGCGCAGCGGAGCTTCTTTCACAATCAGGCCATCATGGCGTATCACGCTTGGGCCAGCCAACTGCTGGGCCAGGGTAACTACACTGAGGGGATTGCAATAACGCGCCGGTTGCTGACGCTGGAGTCCACCCGCGAGGCCAGCCATCGCTTGCTTATGGAACTGCTGGCAACTTCTGGACAGCGCACGGCCGCTTTGCAGCAGTTTGAGCAGTGTCGGCAAATTCTGGCGGCTGAATTGAGTGTGGATGTTTCTAGTGAAACGGCCGTTCTTTACGAGCAAATTCGATCCGGGAATTTTGACAAGAAGATTGCGACCACAGGTCGCTTAGGACAAGGTGACAAGGTGACTCGCCCGAAAAGTGTCACCCCGTCACCCGTTCACCAGCATTCGCAGAGCGCAATCGCCCCCTCACCGTTTATCGCTGGCCCGCCCATCACCCAACCCACCCAATTTTTTGGTCGCGAGCGTGAGTTGAAGCGGTTGGGGCTGCTGCTACGGCAACGGCCGTTGCAAAATGCAGCCATCATCGGGCCACGGCGCAGCGGCAAAACCTCGCTGCTGCACTATTTGCGGCTGGCCAACTGGCTGCCCCAGGCAGAGGCGTATCGCTGGATTTTTGTCGATTTTCAGGATGCAAGGCTGGGCAGGCAAGAGACGCTACTGCGCACCTTGCTCACAGAAATGGAGCTAGATGTGCCGGAGCCGTGCCATCTCGAATCATTTTTAGATGTCGTGAGTGAGCAGTTGGATCGGCCCACCGTTATCCTGTTTGATGAATTGGGCGTGGCGCTCACCCGCTACCCGGAGCTGGATGATGCGTTTTGGGAAAGTTTGCGTTCGCTGGCAACCAACCAGGTGGACGGCAACCTGGGCTTTGTGCTGTCCAGTGCCCAACCGCCAGATGTATTGGCGCAGCACCAGGGGATGGGGTCGCCCTTTTTCAACATTTTTGGCTATACGGCCGTACTCGGCCCACTTTCAGAAGAAGGTGCTAGAAATCTCATTGCCACCTCCCCCATCCGGTTTGCCACGCGGGATGTAGAATGGATTTTGGTGGAAAGCGGCCGTTGGCCTATGCCGCTGCAAATCTTGTGCCGTGAACGGCTGCTGAGTCTTAGTGAAGGTGAACCAGGCGACGTCTGGCGTGAGGAAGCCCTGGGCCAGTTAGAACCGCTGCGCCGTATGGCCGATCATTGAAGAAGAGATTGACCAATCTCTAATCTCCAATTTCCCAAAATATGAACGACACCCTCCGTAATCGCTACACAGACGCCCCGACGCTGAACGGCAATTTGCTAATCGGCAGCGCGCGTTTGCTGTTTTGGCTCTTTTTTCACCCCTCGGCCTGGCGCAATCACCTTAAACGCATCGACAACACCCTCTCCCCTTACTTTAGCTTGGCTGATTTACAGCGGCGGCAATGGACAAATACGGCCGTGCTTCGCTTCCTGCTCATGACCTTTTTTGCCTGGCCGCTGCTGGTTGGCATTTTGCTGGGATTGGTTCTATGGCTGCTCAACTTACCCCCCACAGCCTTGCTGCTGGGTGTCATGCTGGGCATCGCTGTGGGGCTGATTGTGGGATTAGCCGCCAGCATTGCGGGCAGCGTCGCCATTGGCGTGACGGTGGGTATGGCCACCGGCTTTGCTTTGGGGCTGGGCGGCGCACTGCTGCTCCGCGCAACCGGAGATTTGGTTTTGAATGGTGCGTCCGTGCCGCTGGACATCGCCATCAGCAGCTTGATTGGGGCGACGAGCGGGCTGGCTGGCGGGCTGGCTTACGGCGTCGGTGTAGGCGTAACGCGGGAAGAAATGGTGCAGGAGGTCCCCTCCGTATCCATTTTGCGGCAGGTGAGTGGTATGGTCGTGGGCATTCTCATCGGGCTGGCGGCAGGTTTGCTCGCGCGACTGCTTGAGGGTGGCTGGGCAGCGGCATTGCTGGCGGCACTGCCGTTTGGGGCGGCCGTTGGCTGGCGCAGCCAAAGCTGGCGGCGTGGCTTGGTGGCCGGGCTGCTGGTAGGAACGGCCGTCTGGCTGGCTGGTGGCTTGCCGAGTGCAACGGCCGCTGGCGGATTGATTCAGGCAGTTGCCTTCATCGCTTTTGTAGCTGCCCTCTTTGCTTTGCCCTATGTACTGGCTGAGAAGATTGCGGGAACCTGGGCGGGTGGCTTGGCTGGTGCGCTCGGCAGCGGTGCGGGGCTCTTCCTCTTTGCCACCGACGGGGCCGCCTATGGGCCATTTTTATCCTTTGGCCTGGCTGGAATTTTACTGGGGTTAACCCTCGCCTGGTGGCGACCTGTGTTGCTGTATCCCTTCTTGCTCATCTGGAACGGGATGCTTTACCAGCTCGATTTGCGACGGGCTGACCAACCGGAAAAGCGGCCGTTTCTGCGCTGGCATTCCGCCTTTTGGGATGAATTTCAGAGGCTGCCGCTCCTCAGCTTGGACGCCCACATTTTGCTCACCATCCAGAAAAATTTGGCCGAAGGACGCACGGCGATGGCGTATCTCAGCAGTACCCGGCAGCGGTGGGCAGCCCAATCGGCCCAAATTGAATTAGATGCGCAGCAGTTGGAACGGTGTGAAACGGCCGTGCAAATCGGCGAGGTTCATCCCGGCTTGGCGGCTGGGGATTTGGTCGGGCCAGCCAGTGCCCTGCTGCGCAGCTTTAGCCGCCTCAGCACCGACGTGGCTGCCGCCTTACAGCAGGAAAGTGCCTACAACCAACGGCTGGCACTCAACGCGGTTGAAGATCGGCTGGATGGGCTATTGCGAGAGCTGACCCGTAGCAACGAACCATATGCCGCTCGCTTCCGGCCAATTGCGGCCAGTTGGCGACATATCATCGGCGAAAAAGGTATTTATCTGGCTGAAGAAGCAGAGCTGCGCCAAGAGATTGACAGTCCGTACATTATTGGCGTGCCGCTGACGGAAAAGCAAGCCATTTTCATTGGGCGGCAGGACGTGAGCAGCCGCATCGAGCAGCTTTTGCTGGATCGCCGCCAGCCGCCGCTGCTGCTTTACGGCCAGCGACGCGTGGGCAAAACGTCGCTGCTCAACAATTTGGGGCGGCTACTGCCCAGCACCATCGTGCCGCTTTTTGTCGATTTGCAGGGACCAGCTGCGCGGGCGCAAGACGAGGCAGGCTTTTTATACAATGTGGCGCGCAGCATGGTGCAATCGGCCAAACGGCAGCGTGGTATGTCTTTGCCGCCGCTCAGCCGCGAGCAGCTTTACGACGATCCATTCACTCGCTTCGATGAATGGTTAGACGAAGTTGAACTGGCGTTGGCAGGCAATCTGGCATTGCTCATGCTGGATGAGTTTGAGGCACTGGAGCGAGTGCTGGCCCTCAATCGTTTTGATGAAGAGATTGTATTGGGGATGCTGCGCCATCTCATTCAGCATCGCCCCAAATTTAAGGTGCTGCTCTCTGGTTCGCATACGCTGGTGGAATTTTCTCGCTGGTCTAGCTATTTGATTAACGTGCAGGTGGTCCACATTGGCTATTTGCATCCAGATGAGGCGCGGCAGTTGGTAGAGGCTCCCGTTCAGGATTTTGCTTTGCGTTACGAATCGGCTGCCAGCCAGCGCGTGCTGGATTTAACGCGGGGGCATCCGTTTTTGGTGCAGTTGCTTTGTGCAGAAATTGTGGCTCTCAAAAATGAACAACCGCCAGCCCAGCGTCGGTTGGCAACGGTGGCTGATGTGGAAACGGCCGTTCCTGAAGCGCTCGTCCACGGCAGTTTCTTCTTTGCCGACATGCGCAACCAGACGGATGAAGTAGGGGGTAAGGTGCTGAATTTACTAGCCAAAGCTGGGGAAGGCGAGGTGATTTCGCGTAGCGAATCAGAGAAGAGGTTGAGTGAGATGAAGACAGCTCCCGTTGAGCCTGCCGAAGTGGTCGCTCTCAATCAAATCCTCACCCAACTCCAACAGCGCGAACTCATCGAGCCACACGGCGACGGCCTGCGCTTTCAGATTGAGCTGGTGCGCCGTTGGTTTGTGGGTCAGGGCGACGTGGGGAACGATGGAAACAAGTTTGATTGACATTATTCTGGCATCCATGATTGTTGTTTTGTTAATTTGGAAAAGAAAAAGGATGGTGGAGTTTTTTTTGATTACTAGACTACCATTTTTTGTTTGGGGCGTTTTGTTTTTCCTAATATCTGGTGTAATCATGTATTTTGTTGAAACTCTATTAACTGTTCCCATAGTTAGGCACATGACATATAGTCTATTCTCGTTGTTCTTGCTGACTGGGGCTTTTCTTTTAAAAGAGGTTTCTTCAAAAGGTTTTTAGTGGACCTACTCTCTCCGAATCCGATTGTGGTTCGGGCTTTGGCTGCGTCGCCAATTTTGCTGAGCTGGATTTTGGGTTTTGGCGTGGGTTGTTTTTCACAAGGAAGAAGGCGAGGGGAGAGGGTGGGAAACGGTCGAATTTTATCTTTTACTTCTCCCGGACCAATAAAGCGGTTGCCGCCGCGAATGTGCCAAAGCAATTATTTGAACAAAGTTGACCTGTACTCGATAGACAATGGCATAAGGAAAATGGGAGACTTTGCATTGCCAAATATTGCTGGTTACAACTGGATATGATTCGGGGAAATTGGAAATGCGGGTTAAAGTTTCTTGGATTGTTGAGAGAAACCGTTCACCGAGGCCAACTTGTTGAGTTTGGTAGTAAAGAGTTGCTTCTCTGAGTTCTAATACTGCATCAGGATGAAACTCGATTTCCATTACTTAAACTCTGACCAAATTTGCTTCATTACTTCATCGGCTTTAACCATTTGCACCACGCCAGCATCTATGTCCGAAACACGTTTTTTAATGAGGCTGATCCATTCTGGGGATAGATTAATTTGTTCCTCGGCATCTATCATCTCCAAGATTTTTTCAGCAATGTATGCTCGTGTCGGTGCAGGTAATAAAGCGACTTCTTGTAAAATCTGCTCAATCGTCATGGGCAGATTATAGCATACCTTTTTCCAAAATATGCTCACCGTTGCCGCTGTAGGTCAATTTTTAGAAATTGACCTAGGGGATTGACTTGTGGCTACATGTGGCTACAATTTGAAGAATGAATAATTAATGGTGAATCGTGAATCGTGAATGAGGGTGTAATGGCAAAGAAAATTGGCGTGCGAGAATTGAAGAACAATGCCTCGAAGATTGTGCGGGCGGTACGCGAGGAGCGGGCTGAGTATGTGGTGACGGTGCATGGGGAGCCGGTGGCTGTTTTGCGGCCGTTAGCCGAAGAACAAGAGCAGCAGGAACTAGATGCCGAAATTGCAGCCGAAATTGCTGAAATGAAACAGTTGGCCAAAGAAATTACCGCTGGTTGGAAATCGGAAAAAACCGGGCTAGAAATCTTGGAAGAAGACCGCCAGGCATCTTTTGAGCGTTTGCTATGACCGTTATTGACGCCAGCGTTTACATTGCGCTCATGAACGAAGATGAACCTGGTTTTGCCACGAGTTGGCAATGGTTGCATACTGTGCAGGGTAATCGAGAACGGCTTGCTGCACCTGTGATCATGATGGCGGAAGCGGCGGCGGCAATCAGCCGGGGCAAAGGGGATGTTGTTCATGCCCGAAGAGTCATTCGGCGTTTACAGCAGTCCAGGTTGATTGAATTTTGGCCTGTTTCCTTTGAGTTAGCTGAACGCGCTGCTGACATTGCCGCTGAACACCGCATTCGCGGCTGCGACGCGGTGTACGTGGCGCTGGCGGAGCAGTTGGGCAAGGAACTGGTTTCGCTGGATCAGCAGCAGTTGGCGCGAGCAACGGCCGTAATCCCCACACGCCATCCCTGATTTTTGGAACGGCCGTTTTTGTTATAATATTCCCTTAACCTGAACAGACATAACCCAAGCTAAATCTATTCCACAATTCGCAGATTTACTAGATTTTCTTTGCGACCTCCGCGTTCCCTGCGGTTAAATTATTTTTACAGGAGATCCCACTTGAACAAGCTGCACCCCGCATTTGATTGGCACGAAGTTGCTCGGCTGGCACTTACCTCCCGCGTTTTAGATGAACTGGAAGAAAATGAACTCACTCCGCAAGGGTTGGTCACATACCAGTTTTCGGCGCGAGGACATGAGCTGGGGCAGCTGCTCATTAGTCAGCTTTTGGATCGGCCGTTTGATGCCGCCAGTGCCTATTATCGCTCACGGCCGTTTCTGTTGGGCAGTGGGCTTACCTTGGTCGAGGCATTGGCCTCCGACATGGCGCGGACGGGCAGCTTGAGCGGTGGGCGTGATGTTGGCGTCGTGTTTCATCTACCTCGGCGTAAGCGGGCGTTGGTGCTGCCCATGGCTGGTGACGTGGGATCACAATACACGCCAGCAGCAGGCTGGGCGCAGGCCATTCGCACCCACAAAGAGACGCTCAAAACGCCCAATGTTGATGACAGCATTGCTGTGGTATTTGGCGGGGATGGCTCGGTGGCGACCAACGGCTTTTGGAGTGCGCTTACAATTGCCACTACGCTGGAATTGCCCCTGCTGTTTGTCATTGAGGATAACGGCTATGCCATTTCGGTAAAAGGGCCTGCCCAGACCCCGGGCAGCAACATTGCCGCCAATCTGGCATCCTTCAAAAACCTGGCTATTTGGGACGGCAGCGGTACGAATCCGGCAGAAACGGCCGAATTGGTGCATACGGCCGTGCGCGAAGTGCGGGCAGGGAATGGGCCGGGGTTGCTACGGCTCACCATGCCCCGACTGTCCGGCCATTCCAGCGTAGATAACCAGGCGTACAAAGGTGAAGAGGAGCGTAAAGAGGAATGGCAGCAAGACCCGCTTGTGCATCTGCACGATTATCTGGTACCTGTTTTGATGCGCGAAAATGAGTGGGAAAATTTGCGCAACCAGGTCAAGCGAAACGTACTTAGGGCGAAAGATGAGGCGATGCGACAGCCGCACGGCGACCCAGCAACGGTGACAAAGTTTGTATTTTCTGATATGGAACGGCCGCAGGAAGTGGGCGGTTTGGTGCCGGAGGGGATTGAGCTACCAAGTGGGACGCCCACGTCCAACCCAACCGACCCACGTCGCATCAACATGATTGAAGCAATTCGGCGCACGCTGGAGCTGGAGCTGGCACTGAACCCGCGCCTGCTGGTTTTTGGTGAGGATGTGGGGTTGAAGGGCGGCGTCCATGCCGCCACGCTGGGGTTGCAAACCAAATTTGGCGAGGATCGCGTCTTTGACACCAGCCTGAATGAAGAAGGCATCATTGGCCGCGCGGTGGGCATGGCCTACGCTGGTTTGGTGCCCGTGCCGGAAATTCAGTTCCGCAAATATGCAGACCCAGCGACGGAGCAGCTAAACAATTGTGGCACGGTGCGCTGGCGGACGAACGGCCGTTTTGCTGCCCCCATCGTCGTGCGCATCCCCGGCGGCTACCGCAAAATTGGCGATCCGTGGCACAGCGTAACCAGCGAAGTGACCTTTGCCCACCAACCCGGCTGGCTCTTTGCCGCGCCGTCCAACGCGGAAGACACGGTGGGGCTGCTGCGCACTGCCATGCGCGGTAACGATCCCGTTATCTTTTTTGAACATCGGGCTATGTTGGATGCTGCCTGGGCTAGACGGCCGTATCCCGGCGACGACTTCATGCTCCCCTTTGGTCAGGCCAAGCAAATCAGCAGGGGCGACGACCTGACGATTGTAACCTGGGGCGCGATGGTAGAGCGGTGCGAAATGGCTGCAAAAAATGTGGATGCCAGCATCGAAATCATCGATTTGCGAACGCTGGTTCCCTGGGACGAGGAGATGGTGCTGGGCTCCGTACAAAAAACGTCCCGCTGCCTGATTGTGCATGAGGATATTGGGCTGGGTGGCTTCGGGGCAGAGATTGCCGCCACGATTGTAGCCGAAGCCTTCCTGGATTTGGATGCGCCTGTAGAGCGCGTCACTGCCCCGGCTGCGCCAGTGCCGTTCAGCACCTCGCTTATGGAAGGCATTGTGCCGACTGTAGACCTAATTCGGAAGAAAATTGAGGATTTGCTGGCTTTTTGATCTGCAGTTTCTTTTTCCTATTTCATCCTTCATATTTGGCTACAATTCCTCGTGCCGCTGATAAGACTTGCTCCCGTAGCCACTCTGGTGAGACCACGGTTGTTGATGTTCCCAGCCCTAATACTATCGCTACCGCTTGCTCTTTGCGCTCAAATACAACTTTAACCGTCTGCCAGCCAGTTGAATCCTGCTCAGACTGCTCAGTCACAGGAATATTCCAGATTGAAGGCAGCATAGATAGCAAACTTGACTCAATATTTAGAATTGCATCAATTTGTGGCAGGCTGGAAACATAATTAGTCATCCATTCTTGCCAATACGCAACAAGATCAAACGCTGGGGAACGCGTGAAAGCGTTATCAGTCAATTCGGCCGTTTCCAGCCGCGCAACCCGGTAAACGCGCATCCCATCGGGCGTATCTGCCACTAAGTACCATACGGCCGCTTTTGCTACCAGCCCATATGGTCGGACGAGCCGCTCGCTAACGCTTCCCGATGGACGACGATATGTGATTTGCAGCTGACGATCTTGCCAGACGGCCGTTTGCACCACCGACAAGAGGGGTGCTGACTCGCTTTCCTGAAACCATGCAGCAGCATCCAAATGTAACCGCTGTCGGAAAAACGTTGCCTGTGCTTGCTGCTGACTAGGGAGAGCGCTGGTCAATTTGAGAACGGCCGTTTGCAGCGATTGGTTCATCCCTAAATCTGACAACGGGCCAGAAATGGCCATCATGAACAGCGCTTTTACCTCATCCTCATGCAGCTCCGTCAGGGTAGTTCGATAGCTGTCCAGTAGCCCATACCCTCCACCTGGACCACCAGTAGCATAAATCGGCACGCCAGTGCTGCTCAAGGCCTCTACATCCCGATAAATGGTGCGGGGGGTTACTTCTAATTCTTTAGCCAGGGCAACGGCCGTCATCTGCCCCCGCGTCTGCAACAACATCATCAATGATAATAATCTGTCAGCTCTCATTGATTTTACAATCTCCCAAATGACTGACATAAGGTGTCAGCCTTTCCCATTATTATACAGACTATCAATCAAACGAAATGAGGTGAACAGCATGAAAACAAGCAAAGTGAGTAGACTTTTTGCAGATGATGGAGGTGAGGGCAGAACGGAGTTACCAATCGTGTTCCTGCATTCGCTGGCGGGCAACACACAGCATTGGGAGGCACAATTGCGTCATGCGCGGCAAACGAGGCGAGCCATCGCGCTTGATCTGTGCGGGCATGGACGGTCGCCAGCAGCAGATGGCGATTTTGCTCTTGAATCATTGGCGCAAGACGTGCACACAACGCTCCATGAATTAGATGTCGAGAGGTTTATTTTGGTTGGGCACAGCCTGGGTGGCAGCGTGGCTGTGGCTTACGCCGGGTCTTACCAACAGCAAGTAGCTGGCTTACTATTGGTAGATCCATCGGGGGATTCGACACAATTGCCAACAGAACAAGTCCAAGGGCTGTTGGGCGCATTGCAGTCTGAGGCGTATACGGCCGTCATCGAGGAGTATTGGCAGCAAATTCTGACTGGTGCAACAGAAGCGACGCAGGCACAGGTGATGCATGATCTACACAAGATGGACAAAGCAACGGTTGTAGGGATGATGCAAGCATTGCTCAGTTACAAGCCGACACCAGCTTTACAGAAATACGCAGGGCAGCGGCTGTCTGTGATTACGCCAATCAACCAAGCCCCTTTTTCCTTGCACAATCTTGTGCCAGATTTTCCACATACAGTTATCGGAGGTACTAGCCATTGGTTGCACATGGACAAGCCAGAACAGTTTAATGAAATAATGGATGCGTTTATTTTGGCCGTTTCCGCCACAGCGAAATCAAATAAATTGGTGCCCCCACCAATTCAGACGCGCGTTTTACGAAAAAGACCATGAGGGAAAGCGCAACCGCCTGTGGTGCATCCAAACCCGCTCCGGCAAACAGCAACGGCGCAATCGCTTCCCGCACACCTAGGCCACTGAATGAAGGCACCAGCAGGGCAATGGCCATCACGGGCACGACGCCCATGAGATACCAGTAGCTAATTTCAAAGTTGAGGCCACGCGAAACGGCCGTCCACTGCCCAATCAGCAAAAAGTTAAACAGCAACGAGATGCCTAACGCTTGCAGCAATGATTTGGTTGGGAGGGCTTGAAGCGTGGCCGTTAGTTTGAGAAACGGCCGTGCCACCTGCTGCGGCAATTTGTTCAATAAATTTTCTAAAAACGGGAACCAGCGCCAGCCGCGCAGTAAAAACACGCCGCCAACCAATCCCAGCAGGCAAACACCGCCTACCTGCCAAATAATCTCCTGAGGGAACACATCGGGATTAAACCCCATTACCAGCAGACCCAGCAAAAACAACCCCATCAACCCACTCAAGCGATCCACAATGACGGTGCCAGCGGCCGTTGCCTGAGGTACATCTTCCGCCACCTCGATGATACGCACGACGTCTCCACCAAAGCCAGAGGGTAGCACCCCGTTGAAAAAAGCGCCTACAAAATACAGCTTGATGAGCTGCGGCAGCGGCACGGTGCTGCCAATACCGTTGAGCAAAATGGCCCAGCGCACTGAGCGCAGCACCAACCCCGAAAAATTGATGAGCATTGCTACGAACAGCCAGCCCCACCGCGCCTGGCGAATGCCATCCCCAATTTCGCTGAGCGGTACATTGGTAAATACATACGCTAAACTAATGAGCGTAATGCCTACTTTCAGGAGTGTGATCAGCCTGTTTTTTGTTTTGGCAGGTGGTGTGGCGGTGGCTTCGGATGATGTCATAATAAAAAATCAAAGATTTCGCAGATTGGAAAGATTATTAAAAATCTGGTGAATCTGCGAAATCTTTGATGAAAATCTTAAATCTTATAGGTAACCAAGGTCACGCAGGCGGTCTTCAATTTGCTTGTTGTCAGCTTCATTGAGCGTGTGTGCATCGCGCAGCTCTTGTTCGGCATCAAAATAAGTGACGGCGGGCTGGGTTTTGAAGAGATCGACTAACACGGCACCATCCATATGCTCTGGTACATCTTCGCCTAGCAAGGCAAAGATGGTGGGGGCAATGTCGATGATGTCGGCACTGATGGGGAGCTGGACATTTTGCTTGAATTGCGGCCCGTGGGCAATCACGATCCCTTCGCGGCGGTGGCAGCCGGAGTCTCCCCGAATTTGCTCGGTGACAATTTTGCCATTGGTAGCAAACAGTGGGTAAGCAATGATATTGTAATCGTCCAAAATCAGGTGGATGTCTGGCCCTTTTTCGGTGTAGGGACCATGATATGTTTCTTCGCGCAGGATGATTTTGGTGATGAGGGAACGGCCGTTTTCATCCTTCAAATCTTGCAGCGCATCCACAATATCCTGGCGGGTTCGCTTGTAGCTGGCTTGGGTGACAATGCCGTTTGGTTCGCGCCCCGCCATGTTTAGATAAATCTGGCCCACATGCCCCATACTGTACGCCACCGTTTGGTTCCAATCCACACTGTCATAATTGAGGAATTTGCCCAACACTTGGTTGCGCGTGTTTTTAGACACCTTCGTAGCCATGTTTTGCAGGCCGATAAGCTCCACCAAGCGGTAAATGACGGCTGGTGAAATGCCTAACTTAAAAGCGAGTGACTTCAATATGGTAATCGGTTTGCGATTTAGCTTCAGGAGCCCTTTTTCCATCAGGAAATTGTTCAGGTTTACAATGCGATTCAGCGGCCCAAAGCCATGATCCGACATGGCAATGACGTGCGCATCATCTGGCAGTAAGTCCAGCATTTGGCCGATGTACGCATCCACCAGCTTGTAACCGCCCAAAATGCCATCCTGGTATGGGGAGAGCTCATGGCGCGGGTGATTACTGTCCATCAGCCGCCACAGGGCGTGCATCATAATATCTAGAGCAATGAAGTGAACCATCAGCACATCTACCGGCTCATTTTGCATGAGATGTATTGCCCATTTGCCATGGGCGTGAATCAAATCATAAATATCTGCGATGTATGCTTCTTCGTTGCCCGCCTTGTACTGAATGTTGGGCGAAATGCGATACTCACCCAGCGTCGATTGGTAGCGGCTGATTAAATCTTGCGGATAACAGATGGTGCCTTGCTTGGGGCTGAGAATGCCCGATACCATAAAGCCGTTAATCGGCTGGGGTGGGTAGGTGACTGGTACGTTGAGTACGCCCACGCGATACCCCATGTTGGACAGGATTTGCCACATGGTGGGTTTTTGGATGCGGGTGGCGTTTACCAGCGAGTAGCTATCGCCAGAGGGTTGGATGAAGTCAAACACGCCGTGCTTGCCAGGATTGCAGCCTGTCATAAAAGAGGGCCAGGCGGGGCTGGTGACCGGGGGAAGTGTTGAAAGGAGATCAGTATGAACCCCACTACCCATTAGCTTGGCCAGATTTGGCAGTTTGCCTTCGTTGGCCCACGGCCGTATTAAATCAAATGTTGCGCCATCAATGCCTAAAATCAATAATTTCATCGGAATCACTCTTTCTAGATTTTGCGCGTACTTTAGCAGTTTTTGGGGGAATGTAAAAGTGGACGAAAGTATTACTCATGTTGGAAACGGCCGTTCCCCGTTGACGCGGCCTTCAATGCGAGGGATAGTTAAACCAGTTCACGCTATCTGAGGATTTTTATGGCACAAGACAATATTTATGCAACTGAGCAGACGCAGGTTGCCCCGTTTTCTTTTGATGAGGAGGTTGTAGCAGTATTCCCCGACATGATTGAGCGATCTGTGCCGGGGTATACGCTGCTGCTGCCGCTGATTGGGCAGATTGCCAGTCGATACGCTCAGCCACACAGTCGCTGCTACGATTTGGGCTGCTCGCTGGGGGCGGTGATGCTGGCGTTGCGCCAGCAAATTAAGCAGGAAGGGTGCCGGATTACGGCCGTAGACAACGCTCCCGCCATGATTGAAAAATGCCGAAAAATCCTGGCCCAAACTGGTGGCACTGTGCCTGTGGATTTAGTCGAGGCAGATATTAGCGAAGTTCCCATTGAGCAGGCGTCGGTGGTGGTGCTCAACTTTACGCTCCAATTTTTGCCGCCAGCCCAGCGAGATACGCTCATCCAGCGCATTTATGATGGCTTGCTTCCCGGTGGGGTGCTTATCTTGTCTGAGAAGGTTATTTTTGAACCAGTTGAACTAGACAACCTGTTGGTGAGGTTGCACCATGATTTTAAGCGAGCCAACGGCTACAGCGAGCTAGAAATCAGCCAGAAACGCACCGCGCTAGAAAATGTGCTTATCTCCGAGACGATTCCACAGCACCAAAAACGTTTACGGCAGGCGGGTTTTGCCTCTGTCGACGTCTGGTTTCAGGCGTTTAACTTTGTGTCGCTGCTAGCTAAAAAGTAGCTGGGAAATAATCGAAGATTGCGCAGATTTACCGAATTAAAATCTGTTCAATCTTTGTAATCTGTTGATAAAATTGGTTTGGAGTTTCTACGTTAAATGATGATTGATTACGCATCTTTGTATGCTCAAATGGAGCAGACGCCGTTAGCGAACTGGCTAGAGCAATTGCCAGAGCAAATAGCGGCGGCGTTGCATGATGAGAGACACGGCCGTTTACCCCAATGGCGCGAAATTCTAAAAAACCTGCCCAACATCAAACCTTCAAAGCTAAATCTGCACGATGGCGTGATTGTTGGCCAACCGGATGATTTGACCGCCGAACAGTTTGCCCAAATGGAAAGCCAACTGCGTTTGTTGCACCCTTGGCGCAAAGGGCCGTTTGATCTGTTCGGGTTGCACATTGACACGGAATGGTGCTCAGATTGGAAGTGGGATCGGTTGAAGGATGGGATTGCCCCGCTGGACGGCCGTCTTGTCCTGGATGTAGGCTGCGGCAATGGCTACCATTGCTGGCGTATGGCGGGAGCTGGGGCCAAGCTGGTTATCGGGCTGGACCCATTTTTGCTGTACGTGGCGCAGTACCAAGCAATTCGTCACTTTGTCGGGAACAACGTGCCTGCTCACGTGCTGCCGCTGGGCGTGGAGCAACTGCCAAACCAGTTAGCCGCGTTTGATACCGTCTTTTCAATGGGTGTGCTGTACCATCGTCGTTCGCCAATGGATCATCTGATTACGCTGCGCGAGGCATTGCGCCCCGGCGGTGAGCTGGTGCTGGAGACGTTGATTATTGAGGGAGAAGCGGGGCAGGTGCTGGTGCCAGAAGGTCGCTATGCCCAAATGCGGAATGTTTGGTTCATCCCTACCGTGCCGACGCTGCTGGGCTGGCTGCGTAAGTGCGGCTTTGTGCAGGAAAAGGTGCTGGACGTAACGCCCACCACCGTTGAAGAGCAGCGCTCAACTAAGTGGATGACGTTTAATTCGCTGCCTGATTTTTTGGACAAAGAGGACTCGAATCGAACGGTGGAGGGGTATCCGGCTCCTGTACGGGCGATTGTGGTGGCGAAACGGCCGTACAGCTCTTTCGCGCTGAAATTTCGTATAGATAGAACGCGGAATACGCAATACGCTATTTTTGCAAATGGCTAAACTTTTTGCGGAATTTGACTACTTTAGGCGCAACAACCACGCGGCAGTAGCCTTGCCCAGGATTGTTGACATAATAATTCTGATGATAATCTTCCGCAACGTAAAACGTATCAATTGGCTCTACTTCTGTAACAATGGGTGCATTCCAGATGTTGGCCGCATTTAATTCATCGATGAGCTGTACGGCCGTTTCCCGCTGTGCTTCGTCGTGATAAAAAATCGCCGAGCGATACTGCGTTCCTACATCCGCTCCCTGTCGGTTAAGCGTCGTTGGATCGTGAATTGTAAAAAAGACCGACAGCAGCTCTTTTAGAGAGATTTCATCCGGGTTAAACCGCACCTGCACCACTTCAGCGTGGCCAGTTGTTTCCGCACACACCTCTCGATACGTAGGATTTTCTACATGCCCCCCAGCGTAACCAGACAGCACGTCTGTTACGCCGCGAATTTCATCGTAAACCGCCTCCAAACACCAAAAACAGCCGCCCCCCAGCGTAATCGTTTCTTCATGCCCATTTTTCTCTGCTGACATCTTTACCTTCCTTAATGATTGTTAATGATTGTTGTTAAGGGACGGGTTGAAAGCCGCTAATCTTACACTTTTTACAGCCACTGACTGATTACTGGGATTAGCTTACGGCCGTAACCTCTTCAGCTTCAACAGGGGGCGTGCCGTTCGCTGCTGCGAGACGACCCTCTTGCCGGGCAACGGCCGTGCGCAAAAAGGCATCAAACAGGGGGTGGGGGCGGTTGGGACGGCTCTTGAATTCCGGATGGAACTGGCTGCCCAGCATAAAAGGATGATCTTTTAGTTCAGCGATTTCTACCAGACGGCCGTCTGGCGACAGGCCACTAAACACCATTCCTGCCGCTTCCAATTCGTTCCGGTAGCTGTTATTAAACTCCCAGCGATGTCTGTGCCGCTCCTGTACCAGCTCGGCATCGTACGCTGCGGCTGCCTTGCTGCCAGGCATTAAGGCACACGGATACGATCCCAAGCGCATCGTGCCGCCCATATCTTCCAGCGCATGTTGATCGGGCATCAGGCTAATCACCGGATGCTCCGTGTGGCTGTCAAACTCCGTGCTGTTAGGCTCATCACTGTGCAGCACATGACGGGCAAACTCAATGCACATCACCTGCATACCCAGGCAAAGTCCCAAATAGGGCACTTTGTTTTCTCGCGCCCAGCGGGCTGCCAAAATCTTGCCCTCCACGCCGCGCTCACCAAAACCGCCCGGTACCACAATGCCGTCTAGCCCTTCAAACTGCGTCCAGCCTTTGCCCTTTTCCAAATCGCCAGAATGGATCCATTCCACCTCAACATCACGGCCGTTGCTAATGCCCGCGTGATACAGCGCTTCACGCACGCTCATATACGCATCGTGCAGTTCCACATATTTGCCCACAATGCCAATGCGTATCTTTGTTTTAGAGCTGCGGATTTTGGCAATCATTTTTTGCCAGTCACTTAATTCTGGTGCATTGGCCTTCTTCAGTTTCAGCCTGTCAATAACATAGTCACCCAGCCCCGTTTCTTCCAGCAGCAGCGGTATGTTGTACAAAATATCGCTGGTAACGGCCGGAATGACTGCCCGCTTGCGCACATCACAAAACAGAGCGATCTTTTTGATATGTTCTTTAGGAATATGGTGATCGGCACGGGCAATGATGACATCTGGATGAATGCCAATGCCGCGCAGTTCACGGACGCTGTGCTGGGTGGGTTTTGTTTTTAGCTCTCTGCTGGCGCTAATGTAGGGCAAAAACGTGACGTGGACGTAAAGCGTATTTTTACGCCCCACATCAGAGCGCATCTGGCGCAACGCCTCCATAAAAGGCAGGCTTTCAATGTCGCCCACCGTACCGCCTACCTCTACCAGCACCACGTCCGCCTGGCTTTTTTCGGCAACCAGCCGGATATTGCGCTTGATTTCGTTGGTGATGTGGGGAATTACTTGGATGGTGCCCCCCAAATAATCACCGCGCCGTTCGCGGGCAATCACTTCCGCATAAACGCGCCCGGTGGTTACGTTAGAAGCCTGACTGGCGTTGATGTCGATGAATCGTTCGTAATGCCCCAGGTCAAGGTCGGTTTCTGCGCCATCTTCTGTTACAAACACTTCGCCGTGCTGGTAGGGCGACATGGTGCCCGGGTCTACATTGATGTAGGGATCGAGTTTTTGCACCGCTACCGACAATCCCCTGGCTTTGAGCAGGCGCCCCAGCGCGGCTGCGGTTACCCCCTTGCCAACTGAACTTACAACACCACCGGTAAAAAAGATATATTTTGTCATTTTCCGACCTCGCACTATCCAAAAAAAGAGGTGGGGCATGTCATCTTGGGTGACATGCCCCACCTGAATTTTACTTCCGTTCGTTAATGCGGATAATTTCTCCGCTTCAACTTTACCCGCTCCATATCATCAGAGGAGACGCTCCAAATCTTCGGCAGCGCGCCCCATATCCAAAAAGATAAGCCCCAATTTGGCCTGTGCCCGAGCCAGAACGGTTAGAACGGCGTCATCACCAATGGCGCGCAGAACGATAATGCCATCTGTGCCGCGAATGTGAACCTGTTCTAAACGGCCGCGTTGCAGTTCAGAAGCAATACGGTCACCCAAGGAAAGCATGGCGGCAGACATCGCCGAGATGCGATCTTCGTCAACGCCAGCAGGCAGCGACGAGGCCATAATGAGGCCGTCTACACTTACAACGGCTGATGCTTCAATATCTGGCGTGCCTGCTTGCAAATCTTTCAAGCGGTCAACCATCATCTCTGTACGGGATCTCATCCAGACTCTCCTTACACGTAGGTATTTGGGGAACTCCGTTCTTTTTTGGCCCCTTTTTGGCCACGACTTTTGGTAAAAAATAGAGCAAATTTATGTTTGTTTGCTGTAATTTTATGTAAGCCAAGAACGGCTGGATAATACCATATCGAAATTTTACTGTCAAACTGGATGGAGCGGGGAAATGCCGACAGACAGGCATGTTATGTTAACTTTTCAGGGGGTGAGAGACGGCCGTTTTCTACCCAATTTCCTACCTTTTCTCGAACACGAAGGGAGTAGAAATTATGTTCTAATCGGCTTGTGACTGCATGGCATTTGTCACTACGGAAGCGGGTGTCTTTTGGGGAAGCTCTGCCTGTTGTAGTCTTAAAAAATAGACCAAATAGGTTTACAAAGGGAGAAATAAACGCCACGGCACTTACTTTGTCTCGGCAACCAGCAGCCATTATCTTTGGGCTCGGCGCGAGATTCGCAAGGGTTTAAAGCGAAAGAGCGGGCCTTGACGTAGCGGCTCACGGCTTGAAGTTGGAAACATTCCCTGTGCGGAACCAGCGATTGGCTTGTTTTTCATACAGCTCAATCCAGGCACTGACAAACTCGATGGGCAGCGTGCTGCCATTTTGCGCTTTTTGGGTGCCACGCGCATAAACTTGAACAATCACCCAGCCGAGCTTACCGTCTGGCGAAACCTGCACCACAGGCGTGATTTCGTCCCGGTATTCTTCAAATGTGGTGGCCTGCAAATAGGGGCCTAAACGCTGCCGGCGTTCTTCCTTGGTGGGGTGAGCCACGGTGCCACGGCTGGCAACAACGTAGCGGTCGTTTTCATCCTCAAGAAGCAGTTCAACGTTGGATTTCAGGTGTGCGTCAAGCACTTTTTGGTGCAGCGTGCGTAGTTGGCTTTCATCAGTTTGGGTTTGGTTAGGCATTCGTTTGGTTTCCTCCTGAACGGCCGTTACTATCATCTGTTTGTTCAATAGGGTCAATAGGAGGTGCTTGCTCCAGGGTTCGCCAAGCGTCTTTTATTGCCTGGAGTTCCTCTTTGGTTTCCGGCAGTTCTCCATACCGTACCTTCACGTAGGCGTTGGTAATCAGGTGGGTCTGTTGCTGGTGTTCGGGCCAGGCCCGGGCGAGTGTCTTCAAGAATTCAAAGGGTGTTTCGGTTTCCAGGCGCGGATACCCGCTAGCATCTGCGGCGCGGAGCATGTTGCGGTAAATGCGGCGAATGGAGACGGCCGTTTGCCAATTGCGCCACAATCCCAGCCGCCCCAACACTTTTTGCAGCAAATTCCCGTCCTCATCTTCATCACGGGTGTGGGGGTCAAGGCGCTGGGTTGTGCGGGTGACAACGGCCGTTTCCCGATACAAACGGCTCACCAGCAGGGCCACCAGCAAAATCAAAGCGACCGCCAGCAGCAAGATAATCGCTTGCCCACTTCGGTCTATCTGAATGGTGAGTTGCTCAACCTCCTCAATGACAATGGGCTCGTTTGCGAGATTATTTCCCCCGTCAGGCAGTAACGGGATCCGCTGGTTGATGAAGAATTTGCCGACAACTTTGCCCAGGTAGGCCCACCATTCTGCCAGCGCGGGCGAAATGGCAGTGAGAAGACGGCCGATCACATTTGTGAGCCACTCAATTAAAGAGAGGAGTGGCACTAAAAGATAAACCAGCGTGATAAGGGCTACCAGGCCCGTGAGCCGCAGGCTGTCCGAGATGGGTGCCAGCCAGCCGATGAGACGGTTGGCAGATTCTCCGCTAATGATGACAGCGGCCGTTCCAGCGGTAAAAATCGTGAGCAAACTGGCCAGAAAGACGGCCGTTACCCACCGTGGATGCAGGGCAACGGCCGTACCCCACTGTGACTTTTCAATCTCCTGTGCCCGGATGAGGGCCAGCGCGATTAACCCCGCTAGAAAAAAGAGCAAAATGTAAGACGTGCTGTCCCAAAGCAGGCGGGTGTTGGCCAGCCAAACCACTATCGGAGCCAAAATGAGGCCCCCGACGCGCAGCCGCAAGCCGGCCCGCTCGACGCTATAGTCGCGCCGCCCAAGCTGCAACCCCCGTACCCAAACCAGCACCAGCAGTACGAACAAAATTACATCTCGCAGCCACAAATTGTTGTTTGGCTCATTAACGGCCGTAAAAATGTCTCCTACCCAGCCAAAGCGAAAAATCGGACTGCCTGCATGGAAAATGATGGGCAGTGTGACAACAATTACCAAAAATAGCGTCATGGCCGTGATGGTTTGTTGATGGCGTGGGGGTAAGTGCAAAGCACTCATGAGCCGCGTGAGGTTGAAGGCAAACAGCATGAGCACAAGCAGCCAGAGCAGCACAACGCCGGGTTGCCAATATTGTGCCCAGCCCATCACGCCCAGGGCAAATGGCGTGAGCAAGGCCACATCGGCCAACGCCCAGCAGACGTAAAGCAGCTCGTGCTGCACCTGCCCCCAGATGCGCATGAGGCGTTCGTAGCGGGGATTCAGGGCGTTGGTTTCAACAGTCAGACGCATGATCTATGAGTGTGCAAGTGTGCAGCAAAGTGTTGTCATTGAATTTCACGCAAAGTCGCAAAGCCATAAGTTTTTTCTTTTGCACCTTTGCGTCTTTGCACGCGGTAATCAATTTGCCTGACAAGTTGTTTATGCATCCAGGTTGCAAATTTGCCAGGGAAGACCCTTTACAATTAACCATGAGCGATTCTCAAACCTGCTTCTGGCGTGGGAATGCTGCCCAGCGCGGCTTCGGTAATGGTGCTGGCTTGCTGTCCAGTTTGGAAAGCAGGCATGGTGGCCGGGATGTGGTAGCTCAAGATGTTGCCTAATCCTTTGGGGGGCGGCTCGTCGGCCAGCGAGATGAGCACCACCCGGCGACCTGCCTCTTTGAGCCGAACCAGGGCGACCATTATTTCCTCAGTGACAACGGCCGTTACCAACACAATCGTGCTGGCCCAGGGCAGTGACGGGCTGGTGCGCAGCATCATTTTCTCAATAGAGCCAGTCGCAAATTCCGTGACGGCGGCTAATGCTTCCAAAATGTGAGCGAGCTGCTCTGGCGAACGGCCTGGCTGCACCCGAATTGGCTGGTCTGAATTTGGCACGGAGCCATTGGCATAGATGCCCACGCCCCAACCTTGCTGCACGCCATAATTGGCCACAGAGCCAGCCACGCTCACGCTCCGTTCCAGAAGTTCCGGGTCGAAGCCCATCCAATGCTTAGGGAAGGTAGCCACGTTCAGGAATACGGCAATCGTCATGCCCGTGGAGGGGTCGTGCACTTTGGTTTGCAGGCTGCCGCGAATAGCCGTTGCCTTCCAATGCACATCTCTAAACTGATCGCCTGGCTGGTAATTGCGCACCCCCTGCGTTTTGATGGGATCGGTGAACAGGCTGCGGTGTACTTTTACTTCGCCAAACGGTTCTTTGGCGGGCAGACCTAACGCTTCTAGCGGATAAATTTGGGGGAAAACGATGAGTTGATCAATGTAATAATGGTCGCGCTGCCGGGTGAACAGGGTAAAGATGTCGCCAGAGGCGTAGGTGACTGGCCCCAATTTGTAGTAGCCACGTCTGGGAAACCGCAGAGTGAAAGTGCGCTTCGTTTGCTCACGGCCGTACAGTGAGAAGGTGTTTAGCAGCGCGTAACGGCCGTTCATGTCGGCCGTCACCTGAGCCAGCGCATCCTCCTCGTCTACCACCACCGGCAGTTCATCCCGAAAATGCAGCCAGGTGAGTGGCAGCAGCTTGTCGTTGGTCACTGCAATGGTCATCTCGATTGGCTCGCCCGGAAACACGCGGTTGCGGTTAAAGCTACGTTCGTAGCCAACGCCCACCAGCGACAAATTTTTCCACACTGTGCTGACGCCGACAATGAGCAGCAGCACAAAGCCTAGAGCCAGCATCGTCCCTTGCCGCCCGGCCGTCAGTCCAATAATGAGAAAGATGATTGCCAGCGGAATCCAGGCGTCGCTAAAAATGGAGTTCTCCCGCTCGCGCAGCACCAACCCCCGCGCCCGTACCACATCGTGCATGTCCACGGCTTGCCCAGTCACCGCTGCCCGCATCATGTTTTCACGGGCTTGCTTTTGCTGTTGGCGTTTGTTTTCTCGGATAACGAGATGGATATTCTCAATATTCTGGGACATTTTTATTTAGCCACAGAGGTCACAGAGAATTAAGAGGGTTTTCTCTTTTTCCTCTGTGACCTCTGTGGCAAAAATTAACTTTCTACTGGTACGGGGACGGTGGCAACGACGTCGCGAATGATGTCGGTTGGCTGGCGGCCGCGCAGGCGGGTTTGCGGATTGACAATGAGGCGATGGGTGAGAACGTGAGGAGCCATCGTTTTCACGTCATCGGGAATGACAAAATCGCGGGCGTGAATGGCAGCAAAGCCCTGGCAGGTGCGGTACAGGGCCATCGTGGCGCGCGGGCTGGCACCTAGCTCAATGTCCTCATGGCTGCGCGTGGCGCGGCAGACGTTAACAATGTAGTTCCGCACCGATTCTTCGACCCGAACGGTACGGACCGTTTCTTGCATAGCCAGGATTTCATCGGGTTCGATTACTTTTGCTAGCGTCTCTAGCGGGTCTGCCTGCTCAAACCGAAGTAAGATGCTGTTTTCTTCTGCTTCAGATGGGTAGCCAATGGCGATCTTCATGAGGAAGCGGTCTAGCTGGGCCTCCGGTAGCGGAAAGGTTCCCTCTAGCTCGACCGGATTTTGGGTGGCCATGACGAGAAACGGCCGTTCCAACCGATGCGTGGCAATATCAACCGTCACCTGCCCTTCTTGCATCGCCTCTAGCAACGCTGCCTGCGTACGTGGCGTGGCCCGATTGATCTCATCGGCCAGCAAAATTTGGGCAAAAATGGGGCCGGGGCGGAACTCAAACGCCTGCTCCTTCTGGTTGTAAAAGTAAATGCCCGTCACGTCAGACGGCAGCAGGTCCGGCGTAAACTGCACGCGGCGGAAGGTGCAGCCCAGCGAAGCGGCAATCGTCTTGGCCAGCGTGGTTTTGCCCGTGCCGGGCACATCCTCTAGCAGCAAATGTCCGCCAGTGAGCATGGCAATCAAAGCCAAATCAATGATCTCGTCCTTGCCGACGATCACTTGTTGGATGTTCTCACGCAGCCTCTTGGCGGTTTCTGAGATCATAAAATGCCCTTCGTATTATTTTAAGGAGGAGTGAGCATTCTCAAATGCGAACGGAGTTCCCAGAAACGCATCTGAGGATGCTTTCTCCTCAAAAAGCAGACTTGTGCCGAATTCTTTAACGAACCTGGGTGGAGAGAAAGTCCAGAATGTCAATTTTGGTGAGGATGCCCTGAACCTGGTCGTCTGTGGCAATGATGACGGCATTGTGCTTGGCAAAGATGCCCATGAGCGTTTCCAGTGGCGTACTGGGGCGCACCACCGGCACATTTGTCTCAATAATCGCTTCAATGGTTTCATCTGGCGCGTGGCTGGCGTGGTCGGTGAGCAGGATATGGTTAAGCAAATCAATTTCAGTGACGACGCCCAGGAGACGGCCGTTTTCACCCAAAACAGGGAGTTGTGACACGTTGTACTGCTTCATCAAGGCCACCACGTCGGTCATCAAATCAGTTGGCTTGGCGGTGATAATATCGCCTTCACCCTTGGCTGCCTGTATATCCGCCGCACGGAACTCAACCCAGGTTTGTTCCAGAAAGCCATTTTCCCGCAGCCACTCGTCGTCGAACACCTTGCTCAAATAGCGCGACCCAGAATCAGGCAGAATCACCACCACCACATCATCCTTGCCCAGCTTTTGGTCGTGGGCATACTTAATAGCACCGGCCACGGCCGAGCCGCAGGAGCCGCCGCAGAAGATGCCTTCTTCGCGCACTAGGCGGCGCGTCATCAAGAAACTTTCTTTGTCATTCACCTGCACAATGTGGTCGACGACGCTTAAATCGGTCGTGCTGGGCAGGAAATCTTCACCAATGCCTTCTACTTTATACCCTTCCGCTTTGGTGTAACGGCCGCTTCGGTGCAGCTCATACAAAATCGAACCAATCGGATCGACCCCAATAATTTTGACGTGGGGGTTTTTGCTTTTGAGATACTGCCCCGTGCCGGTGATGGTGCCGCCCGTACCCATACCGGCCACAAAGTGGGTAATGCGCCCTTTGGTTTGCTGCCAAATTTCTGGCCCGGTGCTTTCTACATGCGCCTGGGGATTGACCGGGTTGTGATACTGGTTGGCTAAAATCGCGTTGGGCGTTTCTTCCACAAGTTTGTTAGCCACTGAGTAGTAGCTTCGGGGGTCTTCTGGCTCAACGGCCGTTGGCGTCACCACCACCCGCGCCCCAAACGCCCGCAGCAGCAAAATCTTCTCCTGCGACATCTTGTCTGGCATTACAAAAATGCAGCGATAACCTTTAAGTGCAGCGGCAATCGCCAGCCCCACACCTGTGTTGCCGGAGGTTGATTCCACAATTGTGCCGCCAGGTTTGAGCTTGCCGCTGCGTTCGGCATCTTCAATGATTGCTGGGCCGATGCGATCCTTCACGGAGCCACCGGGATTGAAAAATTCCACCTTGGCCAGCACGGTGCAGGGCAGGTCGCTTACAACCGAATTCAGCTTTACCAGCGGCGTGTTGCCGATGGTCTCCATAATGTTGTTGTAGATTTCCATCTCTTCTACTGATTCATTTAATAGTTGTTCCATGGGTTTCCTGTTCAGTTCGGGTCTTTGGGTACGGCCGTTTCCAGCCAAATTGCATCAACTTTTCAACAAAGCCAAGTATACACGAACCATTGTGACGATGAAATAAGCAGTGCCAGGCGGGTGCACAAACAATTTGTCAGGCAGATTGATTAACTCACGCCAAGACGCCAAGGTATAAAAGAAAAAACTTGCGTCTTTGCGTGAAATTCAATATTAGTGCCTTGCTGTGCCTTGCCATGCACTTAGGTCAAGGTTGGTTTAACCATAAAGCAACGATCTCTTGTTAGCTTGTTGACAATATCTTTGGAGTAGCAAGCGTACCTCTGGTAGAATGTTCTTATCAAGATTGACTTCGCTTCTCCCAACTGTATTTTCATCAAACGAAGCACACAATTAAGGAGATTCTCATGGCTGCGTATAATAAAATTGGCTTTTTGGCATCATCCGTCGGCGGTATGTCTACCACTGTTGGGCAGGGGCGTAACCGTCGCAACTTTGGTATTGGCGACTATGTGCGGCAGCTAGACGAGGCCGGGATTCCTGCGGCCGTTGCCTGCAACGACGGCAATGGCGGCATCATGGATGCCATCAATCTCATTCTCAAAGGTTCCAAAGTGCCACACGTGCTGGGTTACCGCATTGTGAAGCCAGACGAAAAGCCAGTAGAGCATTACAGCGTGCCAGACTACCTGCGCGAACCCAAAGAGGCTGCCCAGCGCCATTACAGGCTGCTCAAACCTGTCATCGAGCGCAAGGTGGATTTGCCCAAATATCGGGAACATCTGTGGTGGTTTCCGGTCAATGAAATACGTGCCAAGCGAGCGGTTGATGAAAAAACGGGCCAAAAAGAGCCACAGTTCAACGACATGAATGCCTGGGATTGGATGGGGGAATTTTGCTACGAGTTTGCCCTGCTAGCCAACCACGACGGCTACAAGGTTTCCATGCCCCAGGCCAACAGTGGCGAACCTAAAATCAAAGAGTTGGACGGGGTAGAAATTGATGCTTGGAAGCAGCCGGGGATGCAAAAGTTCCTAAAGTTGTGTGCCGAGCGGCCTGAGCAGGTTTGTGTGGGCCTGCATGAATATTCCTGGGAGGTCAGTGATGATGGGGGCATCATGGCAGGGTATCCGACGAAAGTCGGCCGTTTTCAATATCTGTTCCGCGCCTGTGATGAGATGGGTATCGCCCGCCCCAACGTCATTTTTGGCGAATGGGGTTGGAAGCACGACACAGTTCCCCCGCCAGAGGTTGCCATTCCCCACATCCGCCAAGTGGCTGAGATTTACGCCCGGCATCCGCAAATTTTGGGCGCATTCATCTGGTATTTGGGACCGTACAATAACTCTTCCCAGATCAATAATCTCACCGTACGTCTTTTAGAACCCGTAACGCGTAGCACGCTGGATTGGCGTTTCCCAGACCCACAGCCAAATGGCGCGCTAGATATTCCCACAGAGTCAGAGCCCAAGGATAAAGATAAGGATCGCGGCAAGGTAAATCCTAACATCTCTGTGGATGACCAAACCGATTCTACAAATGAAGAAACCGCTACAACTGAGAGCCGTTTTGGCACGGTTAAGGCTATCTATGGCTTGAATATGCGTTCAGTGCCGAGCACTGACGGCGGCGATAGCACTATCGTTGTGATGCTTCAAGATAGAACCAGGGTTAAGATTGTGGCGCAAGCTGCGGATCGAAATCCGGCCAGCCAACGGCAATGGTTCCAGGTGGAGGTTGAAGGATTCACCGGGTTTGTGGCAGCGGACTACGTGGTTTTGGATGGGTAAGTAGATGCTGGGGTGGGGGAACGGCCGTAAATTGGAGTTCGCCCCATCTCTGTTTATAATGGACACAGTTGTTGTTTGTTATTTTCAGGAGATTTCCCATGAAACAATCGCGTTGGCTGGCTGTGGCGATGGCTTTACTGCTACTCGTGTTAACCATCACTGCTGCCTCTGCTCTCACCTATCGTGTTGTGTGGGGAGACACACTTTCCCGAATCGCCAACCGCTTTGGTGTCAGCCTGGCCGAAATTCTTCAAGCCAATCCCCAAATTAGCAATCCCAATCTCATCTTCGTGGGCCAAGAGCTGGAAATTCCCACTGGCGATGAGACGCCAACGGCCACACCTACACCGCCCCCCAATGTTACTCCTACACCCACGCCGCCCCCGACGGGTAGCCAAACGTACATTGTTAAAGCTGGAGACACACTATCTGCCATTGCCCGGCGGTTTAATACCACCGTTACTGCTATTGCCCAGGCCAGCGGCATTCGCAATATCAACCTGATTTATGTTGGGCAGCGGCTCACAATTCCCGGCACCGGACCAGCACCCACGGGGACTCCCCCCTCTCCAAATCAGTTTGCCTTGGGTGCCCAAACGCTTAATCTGCACAACCGCGCCCGCCTGGAAGAAGCGGGCATGACCTGGCTCAAATACCAATACAAGTGGCCGTCTGAAGATACGTTGGCTAACCTGGCCGAAATTATTGACTCTGCTCACGGTGAAGGCTTCAAAATTTTGGTTACGGTTACGGGCGACACGCCGTATCCGGCAGCGAACAGCATTGATTTCATGGCCTACATTGCCTTTGTTCAGGAAGTAGCCAGGCTTGGCCCTGATGGCATTGAAGTCTGGAACGAAATGAATATTGATTTTGAGTGGCCTGCAGGGCAGATCAACCCCAGCTCTTATGTGAATAATATGCTGGCTCCGGTGTATACGGCCGTAAAAGCCATAGACCCCAATATCCTCATCATCTCTGGCGCACTGGCACCAACCGGATTCGACAACAATACCAACGCCTGGTCCGATGCGCGTTATTTAGCCGGAATGCGTAACGCGGGCGCAGCCAACTATCTGGATTGTGTTGGCGTGCATTACAACGCAGGAGCAACATCGCCTAGTGCCACTTCTGGTCACCCCGCTGATCCTGGTGACCGTCACTACAGTTGGTACTTCTTGCCAACCCTCACGCTTTATCGCAACACGTTCAACGGCACCCGTGATCTCTGCCTGACCGAGTTTGGCTACCTCACGCCAGAGGGTTTCGATGGCATTCCAAGCAGCTTTAGCTGGGCGGCCAACACGACCCTTGCTCAACAAGCTGCCTGGTTGGCAGAAGCCACCCAGCTTGCCAAATCCAGCGGCTATGTGCCGTTGGCAATTGTGTTCAATCTCGATTTCACCAAATATGAAAAAAGTGGCGATCCCCAAGCGGGATATGCTATGGTTCGTTTAGACGGCCGTTGCCCAGCCTGTACCCAGTTGGGTGACGTGATGAAGTAAGGCATTTTCGGAAAAATAAACAATAACTCAACCCGAAAATGCCTTAGCCAATTCCAAAAAATGATATAATTTTGCCCTGATTATTTTTCGGAATTGGCCAAACAAGGAGAAACATGATGAAAGTAAGTACGATTTTGGCCACAAAAGGGAATAAACTGTACACCATCACCCCAAACCAGCCCGTTAGTGAGGCCATTGCATTGCTGGCCAAGCACAACATCGGCGTGTTGTTGGTGCTTGCTGAAGAGGATAAATTGGCGGGCATTGTTTCTGAACGCGACATTGTGCGTCAACTGAATCAGCAGGCAGATTTGTTGAACAAACCGGTTGCAGGCGTCATGACGACCGAAGTCATTACCTGCTTGCCTCAAGACGATTTAATGTCGGTAGCGCACGTGATGACCGAACGCCGGTTCCGCCATTTACCGGTAATGGAAGACGGCATATTATTGGGAATGATTTCAATTGGAGACGTGATGAAAGCGCAGCGTGACTATTACCATGGTCAAATTGATACGCTGGAAACACAAATCCTAGCCACCGAATAGCAGCACTTTTACCTTAAAACCACATTTTGTCGCAGGTACGCCACCGGTGGCGCGGCTTCATTGCGCCTGCGAAACAACCATAATTACAGGAGCATAAAATGTCCCAGATTGGCAGCGAGACGGACCCACTGCGTGTCGCTATTGTAGGAGCGGGGCCAGCCGGTTTTTACACGGCCGAACGCCTATTCAAAGAAAAAAGTTTGCACATTACAGTCGATATGTACGATCGGTTGCCCACGCCCTTTGGTCTGGTTCGCAACGGCGTCGCCCCAGATCATCTAAAAATCAAGTCCGTTACAAAAGTGTTCGATAGGCTGGCAAAAAAGCCACAGTTCCGCTTTTTTGGCAACGTTGAGCTGGGTACGGATGTGACGGTTGAGGATTTGCGCAATCATTATCATCAAATTGTTTATTCGACAGGTGCCCAAACTGACCGTTACCTGGATATCCCAGGCATTGAGCTGAAGAATAGCCATCCAGCCACAGAGTTTGTGGCCTGGTACAACGGTCATCCAGATTTTCGGGATTATGAGTTTGATTTGTCGCAGGAGCGTGTGGCCGTCATTGGCATTGGGAACGTGGCGGTAGATGTGGCCCGAATTTTGTGCCGCACCCGCGACGAGCTCATGGAAACAGACATTGCCGATTACGCCATGGAGCAGTTGGTCAACAGCAATGTAAAAGAGGTTGTTATGCTAGGGCGGCGCGGTCCGGCACAGGCGGCGTTCACCCCGCCAGAAGCCAAAGAGTTGGGCGAAATGGCTGGCGCAGATGCCTGCGTATTGCCAGAGGAGGCAGAATTAGACCCACTTAGCCAGGCTTCTCTGGCAGATGCAGACCGAGGCACGATGCGCAACATCGAAATTATTAAAGAGTTATCGCAGCGGGCGCGCACCGACAAACCGAAAAAGTTGACGATTCGATTTCTGGTTTCGCCCACTGTGTTGACAGGAAATGGAGCTGGCGAAGTTGCAGGGATGCGCCTGGTGAAGAATGAGCTTTACCAGACAGAGAGCGGCACCCTTCGTCCACGCGCGACTGAACAGTTTGAGGATATTCCGGTTGGCTTGGTATTCCGTTCCATTGGTTACCGCGGTGTGCCGATTCCCGGTGTGCCGTTCCATGAGCGGTGGGGTGTTATTTTGAACGAAAAGGGCCGTGTGCTGCATGAAGAGAGCAATGAGCCAGTGCTGGGTGAGTACGCATCAGGCTGGATTAAGCGCGGGCCAAGCGGTGTGATTGGCACAAACAAACCAGATGCGGCTGAAACGGCCGAATGTATGCTGGCCGATTTCGCCGAGGGCAAAACGCTCAATCCGGCCCAGCCAGGGTTGGATGCTGCTGCCGAATTAGTGCAATCTCGCAAACCAACCTTTGTCTCTTACGAGGATTGGTTGAGGCTGGACGAACTGGAATTGGCCGCAGGCGAAGCCCAAGGTCGGCCCCGTATTAAGTTCACAGAAGTGGGTGAGATGCTCAAGGCGTTGGGGAAAGCATAATTTTGGCAGACGCGCCCAAAGACAAAGTCATTATTTACAGCGATGGCGGCTCGGACCCGAATCCTGGTATTGGGGGCTGGGCTGCCATCTTGCGCTTTGGCGCACATGAAAAGGTGCTTACCGGCAACGACCCGGAGGCGACCAACAACCGCATGGAGTTAACGGCGGCCATTCGAGCACTTGAGGCTTTGAAACGGCCGTGTACCATTGACTTCTATACCGATTCCGAATATTTGCGCAAAGGTATCACTGAGTGGATTGATGGGTGGGCGGCCAATGACTGGAAGAAGAAAGGAAAGCCAGTCCAAAATGCGGATTTGTGGCAGACGCTCTGGCCATTGGTAAAAACCCACTACATAGATTGGCATTGGGTGAAAGGCCATTCCGGCAATGAGTACAACGAGCGCGTGGACAAACTGGCTCGTGCCGCCCGGCTGGAAATTACGCCGGATGATGTGATTGACCCCAACGTGCCGCGCCTGTATTTGCGTTCATCGTGCAAAGGGAACCCTGGGCCAGGCGGCTGGGGCGTCGTGTTGGAAGAGGAAGATGAGACGGAGCAAGCCAGCGGCTCTGAGCCAAAAACCACCAACAACCGCATGGAGATAACGGCCGCCATCGAGGGGTTGCTGCTGCTGCCGCCGGACAGCGAGGTGCAAATTTTCACCACGTCAGATTATTTGTACCAGGGTATTACCCAATGGATTCGCAATTGGCGCAAGCGCAACTGGATGAAAAAAGGCGGCGAACAGCCAGTGGCTAATTCAGATTTGTGGCAGGCGTTGGATAAACTGGCAGAGAATTACACCATTCGCTGGGTCAATGCCAAAGGGAAGGCGTTGACCGGTTTAGAGGAGGCGGGAAAGTTGGCCGTGAATGCGGTTCAGGTTGTGTGATTACTGGTCGGTATTTAGTAATCGTTTAGTCGTCGCCATTGGCATCGCGGACGTAACGGCAGGTGGCGTGCAAGAAGCCAAAATTGCCTACGGGGGGCATCAATTCCATCACTTCCAGAATTTCAAAGATACGGCCGTCAAACATCACCTCTTCACCTTCTTCTGGCCGCGTGTCCATATTGATAATTGCTCCAGGATGCTCGCCCCCGGCAACGACATAGCTCACTTTGTAAAAGACTTCTTCATTCATCGCCTTTTGCTCCTTAGAACAGATTATAATTCTGCCAGATTACGATGGCGTAACTTAAAGGCAATGTCGATTGCCAAATTTCGCATCACAATAAAACCAATGTGATTGTTTGCTTCACATAATTGGTAAAAGGCTTCGCTTTCAATCAGATAGAGCGTTGCACCCTCGCGGGTCGTTCGTACCGATGCCGAGCGATACCCTTGATCAATGAGGGCCATCTCGCCGATGACCTGCCCTTTGCCTAACACAACGAGGCTTCGTGCGTCGTCTACTCCTTGAATAAACACTTCTGCAGAGCCTTCAGCCACAATGTACATCTCATTTCCGGTCGTGTTTTGGCGAATAATTACTTCCCCGGCACCAATAGATTTTTCTTGGCAAATGGCGGCTAACTGGTCTAACTCATCTGCTTTCAGGTTGGCAAATAGTTGAACCCGTTTGAGTAAATTAGCGATTGACATGAACGCCTCCATCAGGGGAATGTGTACGGCTGAAATATTGACATTTACTAAATCGTTGATAAACTACCGCTCTACTGAGCCGAAGTGGCGAAATAGGCAGACGCGCTACGTTCAGGGCGTAGTGAGCATTACGCTCGTGTGGGTTCGACTCCCACCTTCGGCATGAGTCCAGCAGCTCGAACATTTGCGTTCGGGCTGTTTTTATTTTCGTCACAAATGGTTTATGCAAAGGGAATCTTATTGGACGGGAACGGCCGTTGTCCAAACCGCTTGAACTACTGACCACGTGGCAAATTTGAAGTGGACTCATTGCTCACATTTTGGCAGATGTTTGCACTCCCGTCAACTATTTTGTTTGCCACGACCATCTAAAATGCCTTTGAGAAAATCCGCACAAACGGTATAATCGTTTCCTATCTTGAATCATTTTCAAATCGCTTTACTTTTCACCTGTTTGTCAATACCGATTGAGGGTTTCGTATGATTTTTCTGATTGCTGTCGGCGTAATTTTGTTACCCATCTTACTTGGTGGCCTCATTGCCTGGGGCAGCGCGGGCTTTTCTGGCGTTGTGGAGCGCACCAAAGAAGAAGTAGAAACGATGGATAAAGGGTTCAATCCGGCAATTACCTTTGGCCACGATGTAAAAGTAGATGGCTCTCCAGAAGAGATGCTAAAGCAGGCTCGTTTGGAAGCGGCGCGCAAGGCCGCTAACTTGCCGCGCGGTGCCAATATGCGTATTGGGCGCAAAGGGAGTTCTAATTTGCGCACGGCTGGCAGCGCGTTAGATGAAGATCCGTTGACGGCCGTTCGTATCGCTATGCACCACGGTTGGGACGGCGCACGGACGGGTGCTGTTGCCGCCGTGGCGGCTCCGGCTGCCGTCCCAGCAGCTACGGGGGCAGCCCCTGCTGGCAAAATCAAGCTGGTTCCCGGCAAAGATTACGAGTACATCGAAATTACTGATAGCATGTCGCCAGATGAGAAGCGGAAGGCGCGTATCGCAAACTCCAAGGCCAAGTCGGCGGCGATGAAAGCAGCCAAGGCGGCTGGTGTTCCGGCGGCAGCCGCACCTGTTGCTGGTGCCCCTGCGGCGGCTGTTGCGCCTGCACCTGCGGCAGCACAATCCGTCAATATTGAACCACCGCAGCTTATTGAAATGACCGATGATATGTCGCCAGATGAAAAGCGGAAGGCACGCATTGCCAACTCCAAAGCCAAGTCGGCCTTTAACAAAGCATTGAAAGCGGCCGGTGTCGATCCCAAAAATGTTGAAATTGTGGACGGCAAGGTGGTGCTGCCCGGTGGTGCTCCTATGGCTGCGGCCGCTCCCGCCCCGGCTGCTGCACCTGCCGCTTCAGCCCCGGCACCAGCTGCAGAACCTGCCGCTGCTGCGGCTAGCATTCCTCAGCCAGAACTGATCGAGATTACTGATGATATGAGTCCAGATGATAAGCGTCAGGCACGGATCGCCAACTCTAAAGCCAAGTCAGCTTACAATAAGGCACTGAAGGCTGCTGGTATTGATCCAAAGAGTGTGAAGTAAGTAGATAATTCAGTAATTGGATCATTTTGAACGGCCGTTTCCACTGGAAGCGGCCGTTTTTTTGTTAGTTCTTCAAATTTAGAAGGCGTAGTTTTTCCCCCACCGAGATAGCAATATTGCGCATCACTTGCAGACCTATGCGTGGGTGGCGGTTGATGAGATTTTCAAAATCCTGGTATTTTAGGGCAACGAGCTGAACGTCTGTGGCGGCAACGGCCGTTGCCGTGTATGGTTGGCGGCTCACCAGCGCAATCTCACCCAAAAAATCCCCGGCCGTCACCTTGCCCACCGAATGGGACCCATCGGGTGACAAAATGTCCATCTCCCCATTCATCACCATGTAGAACACATCGCCCGTTTCCCCGGCTTGCAGAACAGTATCTCCCGCCCTCTTTTGCATGACCGAACACATACCGGCAATTTTGCTCAATTCCCCTTCCTCAAGCCCTTCAAAAATGGCCATGTGGCGCGTGGTTTCGTTGACAGAAATGCCTACCCGCTTCTCTTCAAAGCCCGCTCGCACCAGCTCGAAAATTTCCCGGCTGGCTGACGTTAACTGAGCGTGATCAATATTTAGCGGTACGTATAGCTTGGCCATTTTTAGCGTGTCCAGCCGCTCAACTTCATGGAAAACAAACGATGGACAGTAAGCTACGGGAACAAAGCCCAGGTTGCTCAACGTGCGCTGAATGTCTGGCCAGTAGGCCGACACGGTGATTTCTATGTACTCAGCCTTGTAAATTTCTTTCGCCCAGGCGTCTAGCTCTTTGAGCAAAAAGCCCGCCACGTCATCCCGCAAATCAATGAGCTCTAAAATTTTGATACTATGGCCGATGGGGTCTACCGTGAAGCCAATTGCGCCGACAATGCGTGCATCTTCGCGGGCCACCAGGTAGCGCACGTTGCGTGATTCCAGCAAGAAAAGGCCGTAACTCAGCTGCAAATTGCCAAACACGTGCCGCCGAGACAGCCGTCCGCGTTCAATGCGCAAAAGGTAAGGGAGGCCAGATTCAGTAAGTTCTTCCACCTGGAAGCCCGTGCCGATGGGGTACCCGTCGGCGTCGTCTACGGCGATAAGGTCGCTGCGGAAGCCCATATTTTGCAGAGCCAGTTGCCCAAGTAAAAAGGCTTCGGGGATGACGCGGGGATTGTTGCAGCGCAGCTCCCGCGCTGGCCCAAATGGTTTGGCCATCATCACCAGACTCTCACGATCATCCAACAGCACCTTTTGGGGCAAAAAGCCAATCGGCCGTAAGTCAAACTTTTCTGAGATGCGCTGGGCGTAGGGATGAGCGGTGCGACATTCGGTGAGGCCAAAGTGGAGGCGGCGTTCGGCAAAGGCTAGGCGAGCTTTCATGAGCGCACTGCCCACGCCGCGCCCGCGATAGTTGGGGTCTACGGCTAAACGGCCGAATTCACCGCACAAATCTGCGTAGGCACCCACCTCAAAGTAGACTGAAGCTGTGCCCACCACCTGATTATCCAGTTCAGCCAGTAGAAAGAGATAGCTATCCTGGTAGATGGAGCGTTTTAGCCATTCGTCGCTATAAAATTCTTTGTAGGGATACTCTTCGCCGTAGCTGCGGTAAAACAGATCGCGCACGGCGGGGAGATCAGCTTCTGTTACAGGGCGGACGTTTACTGGGACTGCCATGAACCTTTTCCTCAAGCAATTGGTAACCAAAATCGAACCCATGATACGAATTTTTGGGGAGATATGGCAAATTTTAGCTGATTTTTTGCTGTTTATGTAACTATAACGCCGCTATGTTAGGTTGTCTCTTTATTTGGCCTGTCTGTTGGCCATTTCCTATGTTAAAATCGCCAATGGCGTGGCGGCACCAAGCGTTGTAAGTGGAAGAGTGACTGAATGGCACATGGTTTAGTGGATGTTCGCATCCTACAAAGAGAATATTTGCTGGCAATTTCTCGGGCGGTAACGGCCGAATTGGATGTGCAAGACGTGCTGCGCATTATTTTGCGGGCAGCAGTGGAGCTGGTAGCTGGGAAAGCAGGCATGATTGCTTTACACCACCAGGAACTAGACAGCGTGCGCGTTGCGGCCGTTTATGGTATTCCGGCCCCGTTGGTAGACCATTTTGCCCCGCTGCTGCGAGATATTCCGCCTGTGGATGCCAGCGAGCAAGAGGCGGAGCTGACCCGACGGCTGCAAGTGGTGGCGCGCCGTGCGAACCTCGGCTTTACCCAAATGGTGCGGTTGCCAATGGTCAGCGGCGGCGAGACAATTGGCCTTATTTATGTGTTCCTTTCTGGCACGCCGTACCATTTGCCCCAAGAAGCGGCCTCGCTGCTGGGCAGCTTTGCCGAGCAGGCAGCCATCGCCGTGAAAAATGCCCGATTGTACGAGCAGGTGAACAAGGAGAAGCAGCGTCTGGATGCCATCATCCAGCAAAATGCGGACGGGGTGATGATTCTAGACCAATCGCTGCGGATTACAGATTTTAACAAGGCACTCAGCCGCATGGTGGGGCAGGCACCAGAAGCAGCCATCGGGCAGCCACATGGGGAAATCTTCCAATGGTTGTCGCTAAAAACGGAGATGGATTTGCACGAAGCATTGGCCAACGGCTGGCCTCTGCCGGGAGCAGCCCATCTGTATGTTGAGGGAGATTTGCAACGGCCGTTCGACGAGAATCTGGAAACCGCCGACGGCAAGCGGGTGAGTTTGGGCATCACCTACGCGCCGCTGATGGACGGAGACGGCCGTATGACCGACATCATCGCCAACGTGCGCGACTTGACCCGCTATCGCGAAGAAGAAGCGTTGCAAAAAACGTTTATCTCAGTAGTTAGCCATGAGCTAAAAACGCCAGTATCCATTATCAAAGGATACGCAGGTACGCTGCGGCGGCAAGACGCCAACTGGTCCCCAGAAGTGATGCAGGATTCGCTAGCCGTCATTGAAGAAGAGGCGGACAATCTGACAGACCTGATTGATAGCTTGCTGGAAGTCTCACGCTTGCAGGCCGGGACGTTTAATCTGGAAGTGAGTGAAGACCTTCAGCTTAACCGCGTGGTAGAAAACACGGCACGGAAATTTGGTAGCCAATCTGAAAAGCATGAAATCACCGTGCAATTCGGTGACGATTTCCCACCCATCTGGGGGGATGAGCGACGGCTAGGACAGGTGATGAATAATTTAATCAGCAACGCCATCAAATATTCACCAGATGGCGGTGAGATTGTGATTCGAGGCGAAGTACATCCGCAGCACGTGACCGTCTCGGTGCGGGACAGTGGTATTGGCATTCCAGATCATGAGCAGCACCGTATTTTTCAAAAATTTTCGCGGCTGGACAATGCCCTAAGCCGCAAAACAGAAGGCACTGGGCTTGGTTTGTTCCTCTGCAAAGCGATTATTGAGGCGCATGACGGCCGTATCTGGTTTCATAAAAACCCCAATGGCCCCGGTACCACCTTCACCTTTTCCTTACCAAGAAATTGAGCTAGTAAATAGTGGATAGTGGCTAGTTAAAAATCGAGCCATAAAACTAGCCACTAAGACTAACCACTAAAACAGGAGCAATTATGCACACACAACTAACGTGTCCACAATGCGGCACGCCCTATTCGGCTGAGGTTCATCAGGTTGTTGATTCCAAACGGACCCCGCATTTGAAGCAACAGCTATTAAGCGGTCAGCTTAACGTAGCGGTCTGCCCCCAATGTGGCGCAGGTGGCCAAATGGCTACCCTCATGCTGTTTCACGACGCTGATCATGAAATGTTCATGGTGCATGTGCCGCAGGAGCTGAATCTTAATCAGATGCAGCGGGAGCAGATGATTGGGCAACTGACCAAGCAGGTGATGGATGAGATGCCCCCGGAAGACCGCCGCGCTTACATGTTCCAGCCACAAATTATGCTGAATTGGCAATCGTTTATGGAAAAAGTGCTGGAAACGGAAGGCGTGACGCCGGAGATGATTGCGCGGCAAAAGAAGCAGTCTGAACTACTGCAAACGCTCATTACGGCAGACAAAGATGTGCAGGATGTATTAATACAAGAGCGGGCAGATGAGATTGATGAAACCTTTTTTGCGATGCTACAACAGTTTGTAGATATGGCTGCGCAGTTACAAGATAATCAGCAGATGGTGAAAATCACCAATTTGCGGGCGCGTTTGATGACGGAAACGGCCGTTGGCCAGCGGATGGAGCAGCAGCAAATAGCATTGCACAAGCTGAGCCGCGAAGCCAAACAGCAAGGTGGGCTGACGCCCACTATGCTGGTGCAGCACATTGTCGCCAATCAAGAACAATCCCACATAGTAGATGCGCTGGTGATGGCTGGGCAGGGTGCGTTGCAGTACGAATTTTTCAGCCACCTGACGGCCGAAATTGAGAAAGCTGAAAAAGAAGGCGACAAAGCCTCGGTTGACCGACTGACATCGCTGCGAGGAGATTTGTTGGAGCTGTACGAAGGGATGCAGGAGCAATCGAAAAACATGCTCCAGGAAGCGATGAGTACGTTGGATATGATTCTAGCAGCTTCTAGCAAAGAGCAGGCACTCATGGAAAACGCAGAAAAAATCGACGAAGCCTTTATGTCGGTGCTGGTGGCTCGGATGAATGAGGCGGAGCAAAAAGAAGATATTCCGCAGTTCCAGGCACTCAACGAAATTCATGGCCTCATTTATGCCCAGATGGAGCGTACGTTACCACCCCATGTGCAGCTTCTGAACCAGCTTGTGCGCTCAGAATCCCCTGAAGAGCAGGCACAGCTACTGAATGAAAATGAACAGTTTGTTTCCGATGATCTGCTGGGGTTGATAGACCAAGTGATGGAACAGGCAGGTGAACAAGGGCAAGAGGATTTGAACGGCCGTCTGCAATCTGTGAAGACGCTCATTCAGGCCAGACTTTAGTTCGGTAATCGGTTCCCTAACGGCCGTATTTTGCCAAATTGTGCTAAAATACGGCCGTTATTATTTGGGGCAAATCATGCGAACGATTGATGTTCAATGGGTGGGGCGTGTCGATTATTTGGCAGCGTGGGAGCAACAAAAAGAACTGGTTGCTGAACGCATTGCCAATCCAGAAGTTGCTGGCAAGCTGCTGTTGCTGGAACATCCACACACATACACTCTGGGGCGGAACGGCCGTTTAAACAACCTTCTCCTTAACGAAACGGAGCTTGCAAAGCAGGGCATCGCCTTTTATCAGGTCGATCGCGGTGGAGACATCACCTATCATGGCCCTGGTCAACTTGTGGGCTATCCTATCCTCTCGCTCAAGCAAGTTTATGCTCAGCCCGGTCTGGGAGTGGTTCGTCGCTACATCACTGATTTAGAAGAAGTGCTCATCCAAACGGTTGCGCAATTTGGCATTGCTGCCCAGCGGTTGGAGGGACAGCGTGGTGTCTGGGTAGAAACCCCCAACGGCATAGATAAATTAGCCGCCATCGGGGTGCGTATTCAAAAAAATGGCGTCACCAGCCACGGCTTTGCCCTCAACGTGAATCCTGACCTCACTTACTTTAACCACATAATTCCCTGCGGCATTGAGGATCATGGTGTGGTGAGTATGGCAGAGTTGCTGCCGCAGCCTATCACCATCTTCGATATTTTGCCCCGTCTCATTTCTGCTTTTTCTACCGTTTTTCAGCTTCAAGCCAACGAAGGAGAAACATGGCTCGCATACCATTAAATTCAATTACTGAAACTGCTAAGCCGAATAGCCGGCAGCCTAAAAGACGGCCGTCTTGGATCAAAGTCCGCCAAATCCACGACACCAACGAAAATTATCACTTCCTCAAGGGACTCATGCGTCAAAAATCGCTGCATACCGTTTGTGAGGAAGCCCGCTGTCCCAACATTGGTGAATGCTGGGGGTCTCGCACCGCCACCTTCCTCATCATGGGCGACACCTGTACCCGCAGCTGTGCCTTTTGCGATGTGAAGACGGGACGGCCGTTGCCAATGGATTGGGCCGAGCCAGAGCGTGTTGCCCAGGCCGTACGCGCCATGAACCTCAAGCATGTTGTTATTACCTCCGTTAACCGCGATGAACGGGCTGACGGCGGCGCACCCATCTTTGCTGCCTGCATCGACCGCATCCGCGAAGTGCAGCCCGGTTGCTCGATTGAAGTGCTCATTCCCGACTTCAAGGGCAACCGTGACGCGCTGCAAACCGTCATGAATGCCCGCCCGGAAATTCTCAACCACAACGTCGAAACCGTTCAGCGACTCTTCCGCATCATCCAGCCACAAGATAAATACGAATGGGCACAGGCCACCCTGACCAACGCCAAACAAATGGCTCCAGACTTACTTACTAAGAGCGGCATTATGGTGGGTCTGGGTGAAACGTGGGGTGAATTAGTCACTACCATGGAAGATTTGTGCAGTTGGCATGTAGATATTTTGACCATCGGCCAATATTTGCAGCCAACCAGCAAACATTGGCCCATCGACCGTTACTACACGCCGGAGGAGTTTGCCCAGCTCAAGCAGATTGGCCTGGAGATGGGCTTCCGCTGGGTAGAAAGTGGCCCCTTGGTGCGCAGCAGCTACCGCGCCCACGAACAGGTTCAGGTGCTGCTTGGCGATCAGTAAGCAATGACATACAGAGGTATTTACCTTGGCTTCGGCAGCTAAGAAGGCAGATGGCAGTTCTGTTGATGTAAGTAAAGTGAAAAAAGCCCCTCGGGTTTCTTTGTTCAATCGCAAAACTATTATTAGTTGAAAGGGTTTTCTGCATGGGATACCATTACCAACAAACCCAAAACAACTACTAGCTGAGGATAACGTATGGCCCGAACAAAGATAGTCGCAACCATTGGCCCTGCTTCTAATAACCCAGAGACGATTCGCCGCATGATTTCCGCCGGAATGCGCGTGGCGCGTATCAACTTCTCGCACGGCAACCACGAACAGCACACAAAAACAGTTAAAATGCTCCGCGAAGTTGCTGAGAGTGAAAACAAGGTCCTTGGCATATTGGGTGACTTGCAAGGCCCCAAGATTCGCCTGGGGCACGTCAAAACGGGCGGTATTCAGCTCTCGCTAGGCGAGGAAGTTGTCCTCACGCCACACCGAGGCCAGCCCGCGATGATCCACATGCCTCATCCAGACCTCATTGAAGCAATTGAACCGGGCGCGCGCCTGGTCATTGGTGACGGGGAAGTGGAATTTACCGTTGCCGAGAAAATGGGGGATGCCTTGCGGTGCATCACCACTGTTGCTGGCTTGCTTGAATCTCGCAAAGGGGTAAATGCCCCCGGTACCGATTTGCCGATCTCTAGCATGACCGACAAAGACAAGGAAGATTTGAAGCTGGTGTGTGCGCTGGAACTGGATTACGTAGCCCTTTCCTTTGTGCGAACGGCCGAAGACATTCAGGAATTGCGCGAATTGATGCAGCAAGAGGGCACTAATATTCCCATCATTGCCAAAATTGAAAAAAGTGAAGCGATTGACCATTTACTCGATATTCGGGATACAGCCGATGGGATGATGGTGGCGCGCGGTGATTTGGGGATCGAGGTGCAGCCGCAAGAGGTGCCGCTGCTGCAAAAACGCATTATTCGTGCCTGCAACGAGGTTGGCAAGCCCGTAATCACCGCTACACAGATGTTGCAATCTATGGTTGAGCATCCGCGCCCTACCCGTGCCGAAGCCAGCGATGTGGCCAACGCTATTTTAGACGGCACGGATGCGGTGATGCTTTCAGGCGAAACTGCTTCTGGTAACTTCCCAGTAGAATCTGTGCTGATGATGCGGCAAATCAGCGAAATTATCGAGGGTGCCTTCCCCTACACAGAGTGGCGCAACCGGCGGCTGGCTGAGGTAGAGGAAACCCAAAATGTGGCAGAGGCAATTAGTTCGGCCTGCTGTGACATTGCTGAACAAATTAATGCCCGGGCCATTGTCAGTGCCACGATGTCTGGCTATACGGCCAGGCAAATTGCCCGACATCGCCCACCTACACCGGTGATGGCCGTGTCGCCGCGAGCAAGAACCCAGCGGAATTTGTCTTTGGTTTGGGGCGTTGAGTGTGTGTTGGTAGAAGGCTTTTCGCATACCGATGGCATGTTGGCAGAAACGGCCGCTGCCATGTCGCGCTACAATCTAAATCCGGGCGACAAGTTAGTCATCACGGCTGGCGTTCCCTTCGGCCTTTCGGGTCACACCAATCTAATCCAGGTTCACGAAATTACCTGATCCCTGAACTCGTCTTGAACATTTAACATAAGCGTTTTACAATATAAGTCCATATGTTTGTGACAGTTGCAGGGATTTATCGGAGAAGATCAGATGAGCATAGCAGGACAAGGGCCACAAATACTCGATTGGGAGCCACCAGCAATAAAAGGAATTGAAGATACAGGTTTGTCACAGGGCTTTTTGCAAGATTTAGCCCTAAAAATTATGTATTTTCGTGGTCAGTTGACCGGGCATGACATTGCCGAATATATGCATCTGCCGTTTGCCACTGTGGTAAGCACCATTATGGATTTTCTCAAGCGAGAGCAGATGTGTGAGGTAAAAGGCTCTGGCGGCTTGGGGGCAGCAACCTACCAATACTCCATCACCAGCAAGGGAGCGGAACGGGCGCGCGAGCAGCTAGAGCGTACTACTTATGTAGGTGCCGCCCCGGTGCCGTGGGATAATTACGTGGCAGCTATTAAAGCCCAAGGCGGCAATCGGTTGCGGGTAAATCCCAAAATGATGCAGCAATCGTTGTCTCATCTGGTTCTGGAAGATACGGTTTTTGGCAAGATTGGCCCTGCTGCCAACTCTGGTAAATCTATTTTTCTGTATGGTCCTCCGGGAAATGGTAAAACGACGATTGCGGAAAGCATCGGCCGTATGATTCTCACCAACGATATGTACATTCCCTATGCGGTGGAGGTAGATGGTCAAATCATCAAGGTGTATGATGAGATTAACCATGTGGCCGTGCCAGACGTGGAGCGCAAAATGGCGACCGGTTCGCTCGGGCCACGCCGAGGAGATGCTCGCTGGGTTCGCATTAAACGGCCTGTGATCATGGTGGGTGGTGAGCTAACGCTGGATGGCTTGGAGCTAATTTACGACCCCACCAACAAATATTATGAAGCCCCTTTCCAAATGAAGGCCAACGGCGGCATGTTTCTGATTGATGACTTTGGGCGGCAGCAGGTACGGCCGCGCGATTTGTTGAACCGCTGGATTGTGCCGATGGAGAAGCAGATTGACTTTTTGGCACTGCACACCGGGCGCAAAGTAGAGGTGCCGTTTGAAGTGTTGATTGTCTTTTCAACCAATTTGCCACCGCGCGATTTGGTTGATGAAGCGTTCTTGCGTCGCATTCGGCACAAGATTGAGGTGACATCGCCAACGTTTGATGGCTACCGTGAAATCTTCAAGCGGGTGTGTGATAACCGCCGCGTAGAGTACGATGAGCAGGGCGTGCGCTACCTGCTGCAAGAGTATTACATCAAGCGGAACCAGAAACTGCGTGCTAACCACCCCCGCGACATTTTGGATCAGTTGCTCGATATTTCGGATTATCTGGGCGTGAAGCCGATGCTCACGAAAGAGTTGATTGACCAGGCGGCTGATTCTTATTTTGTTCAGCTTTAAGCGATGAGGGATTGGGCTTCTGCGGAACGGCCGTTCATTATTGGCCATCGGGGAGCCAGTGCAGAAGCACCGGAAAACACGCTGGCAGCCTTTACGCTAGCGCAGGCGCAAGGGGCGGACGGCATTGAGCTGGATGTGCAGCTTTCGGCCGATGGTTGGCCAGTGGTAATCCACGACAGCAAGCTAGATCGAACAACCAACGGGCAGGGGACTGTACAGCAGTTCCCCGTTGCTGAATTGCAAGAGCTGGATGCAGGCCAAGGCCAATCCATCCCGACACTTGACGAGGTTTTTGAAACGCTGGGCCCCAATTTTTTATACAATGTAGAGTTGAAAACGGCCGCTTTGCGAGACACAGATTTGGCAGCGGCCGTTGCGGATCGGATCGAGGCACACAATGTGGTGCGGCAAACAATCGTTTCCTCTTTTAATCCCCTGGCGGTGCGCCGAGCGCGTCGTCACCTCACGAAATCTACCTGGGTTGCCCATCTCAGCTACAAATCTGGTTTCAAATTGAAGCATTCGCTCATTCCTGTTCAGGCAGTGCATCCTTACCGCAAAATGGTAGATGCCAATTACATGGTTTGGGCCAGCAAACATGGCTGGCGAGTGAACGTGTGGACGGTGGATGATCCAACTGAGGCGCGACGGCTGGCAGAGTTGGGTGTTCATGGCATTATTACCAACAAACCCGAATTGATTCGAGAAGCATTATTTGGTCATGAAAATTAAGGTCATTCTAAACCCATATGCCAATCGTTGGCGAGCGGGTGCCAAACTAAATGCAGTGCAGGCAGCATTTGCCGCCGCCAGTCTAACCCCAGACATTGTCCAGACAGAAAAACCACAAGAGGCGATTGGTTTGGCAGAAACGGCCGTATCCGCTGGTTACGATGCCGTGATTGCCGCAGGCGGGGATGGCACACTTGGCGAAGTGGCCAATGGCCTGCTGCGGGCCGCTGGGGATGGCCTAACGATTCCTTTTGGCGTGCTGCCCATTGGCACAGCTAACGATTTTAGCGACATGGTTGGCTTGCCACGTGCCTTGACCCAGGCGGTACAAATCATTGCACGAGGCCAAACGCGCCAAATTGACGCCGGGCGTATCAACAATCACTTTTTCATTAACAACTGCGCTGTGGCGATGGAGCCGATGATCACCTTGGAGAATATTCGCATGAAGCGATTGTCTGGCGAGCTGCGCTACGTGGTGGCACTGCTGAAGGGGCTGGTGAAGCTAAAGGCGTGGGAGATGCAGGTGCGCTGGGACGATGGCGGGCATGACGGGCCAGCTTATTTGCTCTCCGTGTGCAACGGACCGCGCACGGGTGGCTTTTACATGGCGCCAGATGCAGCTGTGGATGATGGCCTCTTTGATTTTGTTTTTGCGCCAGAAGTGCCGAAGCTCACGGTGTTGGCCATTTTATTGAAGCTGTTCCGCAAGACGCACATTTTTCATCCGCAGGTAGTATACGGCCGTACCCGCCACATTAGCATCGCCAGCAGCCCTGGCACTCCTATCCACGCCGACGGCGAAATCATCGCCGAAGCTGCCACGCAAATTGAGTACCAGATTCTCCCTGGCAAGCTAACCTTGCTGCAAAGCTAGTTTATTAGGTTGTGTCTTTGCCACTGTGGGACGAAACAATTGGGCAATGGCGGCCACGATTACCAACACAGCAGCAATATTGACCACCGAAACGCCGATGCCAGCAATGCTTACGGCCGTTTCCGCTCCCAAACCACCTAACTCTGCCGCGACTGCATCAAACACCTGGCTTATCTGAACGGGCATCCATGACACGAAGTACGCGATGATTGCCAAAATGATAGCAAGAATATACCATCCCTTTCTGAGATCAGGTTTGACCATAAAGAAAAGCAGAATGAGGCCGATAACGGCCGTTATCAGCCCATAAATCGTTGTGTGCCCAGCATAAAGTTCAATCCCCCCTTGAGGTGCCTGGCGGATAATCCAGGGCAGGAACAGGCTAGCAATGATTGCTGCCGCACCAACAGCACCCATAATTCTGAAAGCTGGAAACAGGCGTAACCAAATATTTCCTCTGTAATCGTTTTGCGGCTGGTGAGTTGGGTAGGTGGTGTTGGTACGGTCGTAGCCGCAGTTCCAACAAATGTCCTTCCGTGGCGTATTTAGTGAATTACATTCATTGCAAGTCCAATTTAACATTAAATCCCTCCGTCATGAAATAATAAAGACCGATTTCAGAGCCTGAAAGTTTTCAACAAACTGGTCATAATACATAAACGCTTTTGCATGGATTTTTGCGGTATCATCCAATGTTTGAAATCTTAGGATAGTTGCATTGTGAAATAGCAAGACCAAACAAGCGCAAGTTCATTCATGCACTTTGGGATTGTTTGTAGAAGCGATATCGCGGTGCGTGTCCAGGCGATGGGGTGCTTTGATAGTAATCTGATTCCCCTCACCAATAACGATTGGTATGATGGGAACAGTATGTTGGGTACCAATCCAGTCAACCGTTGCCTCAACCCCCTCATCAGAGCAACAGCCGTTGTTGTCATTGATCCATTCTGACACGTCAATGGAGACCTCGTTACTTCGGCCGAGAATAATTGGCACGACAGGAATGGTGTGTTGCAGGCCAATCCATTCAACCGTTGCTGTGATGTCCCCAAATTTTTCAGGGAAGTTTGGCGTATTGCGGGAATTAAAATCGAGAACGCCACCGGGAAAAAGTTGAGCAATCATCGCCATGAAAAATGACGTATCAGTTGGCAATGAGGGTGAGGGAATGGGAAGCGTCCCATCGAAAACGCCACCATCACCTGCGCCATTTGAGCCAGGCGGATTCCAGTAAACGAGGATTGGCAAATCTAAAGCTGGGGTTACGATGGGACCTTTTTGCGTTTTTCCAGCTTGTTTGAGACTAAAAGTCAGTATCTGAAAAACGTTACCGCTCCACTTTTTCGTTGTCCCTTTAAAATCTCCTTTGTCATTGGTTGTCATTGTCAAAATGAGCGTTTCGTTGGGTTCCAAAATTTCGACGGTGGCATTTTTGACTGGTTCCAGATTGGGATGTTTTGCATTTCCTTTGATAGTTAGGCTGGGCATGGGGTCTCCTTTTTAAATTTATTTGAGATTTGTTGGAAAACGGCCGTTGAATCGTCTGTTTACCCTAAACGACTCGCCAGCAATTATTCCGGTAGGTGAGCGCATTTTACGAGAGGTTGGGTAGCGGATTTCCCCCAATTGGCAACCCCCTACCGAAGAACCGACTGGTTGTTAATCGGGGTCTGCTTCGGCCAGCAACTTGAGGTTGAGCAGCCCCTGTTCGATGTCTTTGGCGTTTTGCCGCTCGACAAATAGCTTGTCGAGTGCTTTGCCTAGAAAGCTACCCGGAACGGTGTAATCGACTTTGGCAGTGACCGTTGTTTTGCCATCTACTTCGTCGAAGGTGTACCAGCTTTCAAACGGTGGCATGCTGTGCTCGTTTTCGTGTCGCCAATGGTGGGTCATCGTCTCCTCATCGTAGGCTAGCGTGGTTGCTACTCCTTTGACATTTATTCCACCGCTTTTGATCCCCATCTTTGCCGTCGTGCCGGTTTTGGGCCATGCTGCTTCCGGTTCCCACTCGGTGAGGACGTGAGACCATCTGGGGGTGTTCACCGGATGGGCGTAATATTTGCGAATCACGTCGCGGGGGGCGTTGATTTCAACGGATTTGATAATCGTGGTCATGTTGTTTTCCTCCAATGGTATTGTGTATCGCTTCAAGATGATTGTGGGCATGGTTGATGAGGAACCATTGCACCATTTGTTGGGCGGTAATTTCCTGCCCGCCAATTAGCGGGAAGAGTGCTGCAATCTGTAAATCAGCGTCAGTTAGCTGGCCGAGCTGTTCTTGGGCGGCTTGGGCATGGGTTTGCAGCAGCGCCAATGTCGTCGCTTTGTCTACATTGGCCTGATCCACAGCGTGCTGGTGGTTCAGTCCGTGAATATCATCGTAGCCGACGGCAGGCGCACCTTCACCTTTGGCCAGATTGCAGGCCCACTCCACCACAAAGGGAATGGTAAAAGCGATGTGGTGTAAAACAACCCCGACTGTTCGTTCTTCTTCGGGCACGGCCGTTTTCCAATCCACCTCACTACATTTTTCAATAACGGCCGTTGTGGCTGCCGTTGCCTCTTCCACTTGAGCCAATAATTGGTCAATGGTTAAAATCCCATCCGAACTCATTTTGTCTTTCTCCTTGTCTTGATTTGCTACAAAGCAGTGTATTCACAACTATCAACAAACTATCAACAACAAGGTACAATTCCCCATGTCTTCCCTTCAAATCGCCCTTTTTGATGGTATTCAGGTTCAATTTGATGACCAGCCTATTACTTTGGCTTATGACAAAGTTCGGGCGTTGCTGGCTTATCTGCTCATTGAAGCGAATCAACCACAGCGCAGAGAAAGACTGGTGGGGCTGCTCTGGCCGGAACAGCCGGAAAAGGAGGCAAGACACAGTCTCAGCCAGGCGTTGCTCAAGCTGCGGCAGGCAATAGACCCGAACAACGATATGATTATTGCCAATCGGCATACGGTTGGCTTGAATCCAGCGGCTCAGTTTGAACTGGACACGGCCGTTTTCACCACCCACCTACTACAGTGCCAAACCCACCAGCACGCCCAACCCAATTTATGTGAAAGCTGCATGGAATGGCGAGAAACGGCCGTCTCAATCTACAAAGGCCCCTTCCTCGTCGGTCTCTCCCTGCCAGATGCCCCCCAATTTGAACAATGGCTCACCCAACAGCGCGAGCAGTATCATCGGCAGATGATGAGTGCCTTAACAACGCTGGCAACATACCATGAACAAGTTGGGGAATTCACACCAGCCATTAAATACGCACAGCAGCAGTTGATGTATGAACCGTGGCTGGAAGAAACGCATCGCCAGTTGATGAGGTTGTTTGCCCGTGCGGGACAGCGCAGTCTGGCCTTAAAGCAGTACGAGCAATGTTGCGTGAGCCTGCACGAAGAACTGAACACTGATGTCTCACCCGAAACTAAAACGTTGAGAAATCAAATCAAGCTGCGCCCCAACTTCAGTCTGCAAAATCTACCGCTGGCCCCAACGCCCTTCATAGGCCGTAAGCAAGAATTGACAACGTTGAGGGACTGGTTGTCAGACAAGGTCGTTCGCCTGATCACGATCACGGGCATTGGCGGCATGGGCAAAACGCGACTGGCTCTGGCGGTGACCAAGCTATTTCTTCACCCAAAAACCGCACAGCCGATGACTCCCTTTGCCGATGGCATTTATTTCATTGACCTGGTGCCCTTAACTGCGCCAGATCAGATTGAAACGGCCGTTGCTGAAGTGCTTCATTTACAGTTAACGATGGGAAACGGCCGTTCGCCCCGCCAGCAGCTTCTCGATTACCTGAGCGGCAAACAAATGCTGCTACTCTTTGACAATTTTGAGCATTTGTTACCGGGAGCTACATTCATTTCCGAGCTGTTACAAGTCGCTCCCAACCTCTCTATTATCGTGACTTCGCGTACACGGCTGCGATTGCGTGGCGAAAAGGTGCTGGCCTTGTCCGGGTTAGCCTATCACCGTGACGATGCCACCTCGGAAGCAAATTCATTTGACAATGACGCGGTTCAGATGTTCCTCTCCACCGCCACACAAATTGAACCGGAGCTGAACCCATCCCAAGACGAGATGACCCAGATAAATGAGATTTGTCGCATGGTTGAGGGTTCGCCTTTGGCCGTTGAATTGGCAGCCCGTTGGGTAGATACGCTGCCGTTGGGCAGTATTGCCAGCGGAATCAAAGAAGACATCGACAGGCTGGCCACGGACCTTCAAGATTTGCCACCTCGTCAGCGCAGCATAACGGCCGTTTTTCAATCCTCCTGGCAGCGTCTGCCGGAATCCGCCGGGCGAGTCATGGCCAGAGCATCGGTTTTTCAAGGTGGATTTACGCTGGATGCCGCCATTACCATTATGGGGGCTACTCATCAAACGTTGGCATTACTCGTTAACCATTCACTGTTACAGTTTGACCAGTTGAAAAAAAGATACTACACACATGAGTTGTTGCGACAGTTCGCAGCCACCAAACTCGCTACCAATCATGAACTTGAATACCAAACCCAACGAAAACACCTCAAATATTATTATGAGTTGGCAAAAGAGGGGGAGATGCAGCTCCGTGGAGGCGATCCGATATCTTGGATGAACCGTTTGAGATCGGAAAAAGGAAACTGGGTAGTGGCTTTGGAATGGGCTTTCAATTACAAACTGGAATTGGCAGCACAGCTAGCCATTCATCTATCTTTGTACTGGACTTCATCTGGCCAAATTCGAGTAGGTCAACAATTCTATGAAAAACTCATTAGGAAGCAAATGCTATTACTTGAAGAAACGCGCGGATGGCTCTTCACGAGGTATTCATCCATGCTATGGAAGCAAGGACGCATCTCCGAAGGGAAAGAAATAGCCGAAGAAGCGATAAAGTTATTCCAAAGACGTGAAGACGGTTCGGGAATTGCAATGAGTTATTATCAGCGGGCGGCAATTGCATTTTATGAAGGGGAATTGGAATTATCAGGTCGTTATTGTGAGAAAGCGTTAGCAATTGCTCATGAAGATATCAATGTTCCTAATTGGTTTTTGACACTTTTCCTTCAGGCACAAAGCACTTTTCTTGCTGAAGTCGGTCGTGATGAAGAAGCGAATGATGTAGCTTATAGATGTCTTAAATTGTGTCAGGAAAATAATAATCTGATTGCACAATCCTATGCGATGGCAACCTTGGCACGAATCGCTATTCGAAGCGGAAATTTGCCGGAAGCGGATTCGTTTTGCAAACAGGCATTAGCCATTGCTCAAGATCTGAATGACCAGCGAATGGAAGCAATTCAATATTTAATTCTAGGCAATATATCCTTAGCCAAGCGCGATTTTTTTTCGGCGGTTAACCAATTGGAAACGGCTATGGCCTTTGGTAAATTATTGGGCAGTAACGACATTTTGGATGAGGCCATGATGTTACTAGGGCGAGATGCGTACACGGGAATAGGCGATTATGAGTTAGCCTTTCAGGCGTTGCAGCGGTGGGCCAAAATTTGCCTCCAATTGAACAACGAGTCCAACATGGTGGCCTGTTTGGAAAAGATGGCGGATGTCCATTGGCGACTAAATTCTGGCAATCTTAAATCGGTACGTTGGCTAGCTACAGCCGCCGCTTGGCGTGATGTGGCAGAAAATTCATCTGAAGCTGAGCTGAGTCGTCAATTGCTTAAAAAGATTCAAGCACAGCTACTGGAGGCAGACTTTCGACAAAGCTGGCAGGCTGGCCTTTCCGTTACGCTCAGGGCCGCACTGGCAGAAGCGGCAAGTCCTTACTGGTAAATGATCAGCACTGGCTGTGGCTCTAAACTCATCACCTCGGTGGGGGTCAGCACTGGGTAGTCACCATCGGTGGGGAATAGCTTGAAGCCGCCAAACTCAAAGGCGGGTTCGTTGGCGTAGGTGGTGTAGTTGCGAATTTTGGCTGCCGCTGGCCCCACACCATCCCCGTCAATCACAATTTCTACGTAGGGATAATCTTCAATCAGCGACTTGTCGGGCAGCATGGAAGGCTTGAACTGGTGCAGAATCAGCACCCGGTTTAGCCCAATTTCTGCCCCGATGTCATTCATCCGCGCCTGAATCTCGTTAATTTCCGCGGCGTGCAGCTGCCCCACATTTACCAATGGTATTTGCCAACTGTTCATCACAAATTCTGGGTCGATGGCAAAATGGACATGCGGCTCGTATAGTAAGTGCTCCAGCCGCTCAAATTCGGCCATGATATTGCCCCGCCCCGGCTGAATGTCCAGGATAACGGCCGTTTCCAACGCAGCTGCCTCTTCTACCCAACGCTCAATCAATCCCAAATCCACACGATGGTAATAGTTAGGCGGGTGCGGATTGGCAACCGTGGTCACCAGATGGTACGCAGACAAAATAGGTCGGTCTGTGAATGGCTCGTATTCAGAGATGGTCGCCAGCAGCCGCTCGTGCATCTGCTGCCGGGGCAATTCACCCAAGATGCCTAGTCCCGGCCCGGTGGGGCTGCCGTAAAAAGCGACGAGCCGGAATTGGCGCAAGTAGCCCTGCGGCTCAGCTTCATTTAGCGTGAGTTGGTAGCTGGGTGTGGGGGTGTTGGTTGGCGTGGGGGTGGGGGGAACGGCCGTATTCGTGGCTGTTGGGGTGTGTGTCGCCAAAATCTGGGTCGGTGTCAATCGGGGCATTGGCGGCTGGGGCAAGATTTCCAGGGTTGGCACCAGTGTGGGTAATGGCTCGCTGGAGGCTAGAAATTGGTAATTTATTTGGCAGCTTGTGAGGAAGAGCGTTGCCGCCAAGAGGACAAATTTGAGTTTGTTTGCCAGAGTGCTCAAGAGGCACCTGGCAAACTTCACGCAACACCACCTTCGGGTACGGCCGTTTCTTCTTGAAGCTCCTCATACAGGCGGTACAAATTGGCTCGGTGCAAATCAGACACAAGCCCGTTTAGGGGAATCCGTGATTTACCACAGCTTTCAATATCAATACTGTCCAAAACATCCGGTGACTGTTTGCTTTGCAAAACGGCCGAAACCTCATCTTTGATTTTAGTCAAATAATCGAGATCGTTTTGAATAACAGACTGCACCTCACCCCGCAAAATCACCTCACCATGCCCCTGAACAATGGTGTCCGGTTCCAGGGCCAGCATTTTGTGCATAGAGTTGACCAAGGCAAAGTAGCTACCGTCAAAAATGGTGGGCACTGGCATGGAGTTGTCTGAGGCAAACAGGATTTGGTTATTGGTTACGTACACACCAGTGAGGTCCATACTGTGTCCCGGCATATGGTGTAGCTGCAACGTCTTGCCTCCCAGGTAAAGGTTCAGAACCCCTTCCTTAAACACAATCTCTGGCAAGATAATTCGTACCTCTTCCAAATCTTGATTTTGGGCTTGTGCTTCCGTTAAACCTGAACGCCCGACACTATCCAACAGTTGGCGGCACATTGCATGGCTAACAATTTGGGCTTCGGGGAAGAGGTAGCTCCCCTGGGTGTGGTCTGCATGATAATGGGTGTTAATGACATACCGAATTTTCAAGCCTTGCCGCTCTTCCAGGAACTCTTTGATTGCTTTTGTTTCATCTGGAAAGTACAGCGTGTCAATTAAAATGACGCCTTCTTTGGTTAGAACGGCACCCGCTGTCACTTGGGCATACGACTGACTTGTAAATACATAGATGTCGTCAGCAATTCGCTCACGCACCATAAAGCTGCTATTTCCTTCTGCTAAGGGAATATGACCAATAGATTAATAGATTGGTCTATTCCACAGTTATCATGTTGCCTGACGGTAAATCAAGGGCGAAGGGCGTCTTTTCAGTAGCCCCGCCGTGCCGTGTGAGCCCCGTTGTTTGAACCTGCGTATGCAGGTGGGAGCCTTTTCGCGAGTATCTGCCTGGCCGGACGGCCGAAGCCGTGAGCTACTACATCCCCTCAGCGTATTTTCGACCCCCATTTGTGAAGCGTTGGCTCAACACTGGCAAGCTCATCACGCACACAGCAGGGTTGACGAGATACTAACACAGTCATAAAGTGATGACAAGGTTGTGCAGGGCTTCACAAGGTGCCGAATTAGTTAGCTTTGTTGTTGGGTTTGCAGGGCATGTCTTAGCTGAACGGCCGTAATCGGTGCCGCCAATTCTACATCTCCAATCTTCACCACAGGAATCGCATAGCGGTATTTTTGAAGCAGTCCCCCATCTTTAGTAATGTCCACTTCTTGTAGTTGATGGGGGAAACTAGGCTTGAGCAGTTCCAGGCTTGATTTGACATCATCGCACAAGCCGCAGCCTTCTTTCGTAAATAAGGTTATGGTGAGCATATGGCTAACCTGAAATTGAAGTCGCAACCGTGCCCGCACAGATTGCCAACAGCAGCACAAGCAAGTAAATGTTAGATGACATGAACAACGCCTTGGCATTTTGGGCCGATGGATTGCGAATGAGGCGGATATTTCGCCAGATAAGGTCAAAAGTGACCCAAACCACGGGAATCAGATAAACCCAGCCGAGTGAGGGGAGGAGCACCAGCAATAAACCGCCCAACCCGGTTGGCAAGGTGTGAGACATCACCCACCAGGCGGCTTGGCGTGGGGTGGTGTGTACCGGCAGCATGGGCACATCTGAGCGAGCATAGTCATCCCGATAGAGAAGAGCCAGGCTCCAAAAGTGGAAAGGTGTCCATAGGAACAGCAGCAGTGAAAGCACCAAGGCCCCTGTGCTGCTCCAGTTGCCCACCGCTGCGCTGCCGCTAAGAACGGCCGCACTGCCCGCCGCACCGCCAATAACAATGTTTAGCAAGGTGCGCGGCTTTAGCCAAATGGTGTAAATGCCCACATAAATGACGGCTCCCAGCAGCAAGAAGAAGGTGAGTGCCAGGTTAAATGGCAGCACTGCCAATGAGGGCAACAGAACGAGAGCAACGCCCACCAAAGGCACCCAATGGGGTTGGGAAATTTCTCCGGTGACCAACGGCCGTTGCTGCGTGCGCCCCATGTTGCTATCAGAATCGCGCTCCCAATATTGGTTGAGCGCGGATGACCCTGCCGCCGCCATGCCGCCAGTTAGCCAGAGCAAGAGCAAATTGCCAAGGCCAGGCCACCCCTTCGCAGCGATAAATGCGCCGCCTGTGGCTGCCATCAGCAGCAAAAAGACGATGCGTAGTTTGAACAGCACCACAATCATCTGCAATTTGCTGCGCCAACTGGAGGATACGGCCGTTGCCGACGTGCCAGTTAGACCAGATTTTTGTCTTGAATTAGAAAGTGACATTTGGTCTCCGAATGGGGGTATCTGTTTACTTCATTGGCAATTGTAACAACATTCACAAGGGGGCACAAGCAGGCAGAATGGGAGTTGCTAATTGTAAAAACGGCCGCTAAATTACCCAGTATGAACCGCCTGAACCGACTATTGCACGAGCCAATCAGCACGCTTACCCATGCGGTTGGGGCTTTTGCCTCGCTGGTGGGGACGTTCTGGCTGCTTTGGCTGGTGTGGGGGGATTGGCCAAAGCTAACGGCATTGCTGATTTACGGTATCAGCATGACGGCAATGTATGTTGCTAGCTCTCTGCTGCATGGCGTCAAAGCACGTCCGCGTCTGCAATTCCAGCTTAATCGGCTGGATCATATGGCCATTTTTCTGGTAATTGCCGGGACGTATACGCCTATCATCACCACATTTTTCCCTGACGGCTGGCAGGGGGCAATTTTGATAGTGGTTTGGGGAACGGCCGTTGCGGGCATGGGCTACAAACTGTTTAGTCGTAAAATTCATGGCTTTATGAATGCCTCAATTTACCTGATTGTAAGTTGGGGTGGGGTGCTGCCGCTCATTCTAGCGGGAGGGGTGTCTCAATGGCTGCCGTCAGGCGGTTTGCAGCTCCTTCTGCTGGGTGGGCTTATTTATTCCATAGGCTTTGTGGTCTACTACCGCCAATGGCCCGACCCCTGGCCCAATCTGTTTGGGCACCATGAAATCTGGCATTTTTTTGTGCTGGGTGGCAGTTTGTGTCACTTTCTGTTCATGCTGTGGTTCGTCGTCCCATCGACAGCTTAAGCCCAGAGTTGGGGGCAATGTCCTATCTGCGTTTTGTTACTCTGAATCAATGGGGAGTTCTTGGACGAGGTGATTGGTAAACGAGCCATCGCCACCCACCGTGTATAGTCCCACAAAGATTTTTAGCGGTGTCCGATCTTCTGGCAGCGGGATCAGATAATTGTCCCGCACCCATTCACCGGGCTGCCAGTGCGTGGTAGGGTAGAAGCCATGCACGGGATGCGTGCGGTCACCCTGCGCCAGCAAATCGTCGGGGCCAGTTATTTGGGGTTGGTCAGTGACGTGGACAAAGATGCTGTAATCGACCCTGGGTGCTTGCCTGGCTTGCCAGGTTAACTGTACATTCAGGGATTGGTCTGAGTTGAGAACGGCCGTTCCCGACACCAGTTGAATCTCTTCAGAAATCGCCAAAGGCTGGCGGGCAATTGGTCGAATCTCCGGTTCACCTCGGATAGCGATTAGTTCATGACCCTGGCTACTTAAGGAAACGGCAGTACCCAATTTCTCTTCCCACAGCGGCGCGGGCGCAGCGTAAAGCACCGATTGGTTCACAAAAATCTCCGATGGCGGCGGCGTGGGCAGCCCACTCAAATCGGCGCGAAGGTCAACAAGCTGTATGTGTGCCAGCTCTCCCGTCACCAGCTTACCGTAGGCCAATGGAAAGTAGCGCGGCCCCCAAATTTCCCCAACGAGTGGCGTTTCACCCGGCAGCATCGTTGTATCCCGCAAAATGGCTGGCCCCAAACTGTCTTTGGTATGAAATAAAATGTAGTCGCGATGATTCACGAAGTTGTTGGCCGCAACGCCGACTGTTAGCAGCAGACCCAGCGTAGGTAGCCAATGCTGCCACTGCCCAAGGGCCACCAAGCCTATGCCCCAGGCAGCGGCCAGCGTCAGGCTAGCAACCAAAATCATCATGTAAGAGCGAATGAGCAACCCCTGGCTAACGGGGGCCAGCCAGTAGCCAGCAAAGGCCAGCAGCAATACCAACGCCAGTCGCCGGGTTTTGGGATGCGCTAGCCCGGGCAAAAAACCGGTCAGCCCAAGCCCAAGCCCTGCCACACTCATTTCTTGGGCAAGGTAGCGTAAACGGCCGTTCAAAGCGGCAAAAATTTCTGGCAAGCTGGTTGGTGGGGTCAGCCGCGCACTGTATTCACGCGCCCAAAAAGCGTCCGCAAAACCCACCCAGGTAGTGGGGGAACGGCCGTACACCCACGGCGACCCCGCCCAGGCAATCAGCGGCAGGTACAGGTAAATGAGTAAAGAGGCAGCGGCTAGCAATCCAGCCTCAAGCCAGTGTCGCCAGCCTAATTTGTGAGCAGGCCAGGCGGCCAGCAGCAACGCTGGCGCCAAAAACAGAAGTGTGCGATGGTGCCCCACCGCCAGCCCAAAGAGCAGCCCCAGCAGCAGCAGCTTGCGCCGTGTTGGCATTTGCCCTAGCGACCAAGCAAGGCTGAAGGAGCCAAACGCCAGCAGCAAACCAAAGGCATATGCTTCGGCTACCACCGCGTACAGCCAAACCAAAATACCGAACGCGGGGAGTAAAAATGCAGCTGCAACGGCCGTTCCCGACCCATTAAGTCGTGAAAAGGGCCAAACCATCAGCACAAACGCCCCTATTGCAAACAAAAAAGAGAGTAAATTTGCGGCAATAATCGGGTATAGTTTAAGCGGATCAAGCAGGCGAACGCCGATGTTGGCCAGTAAGCTGAGCAGTGGGTAGCCTGGCGCGTGGGTCACGCCCCAAGTGTGCCAGGCAATCACAAATTCGCCAGAATCATCCATAAGTTGCAAGATGCCTTCGAATTCGCCGGTGGGGTCTGGCAGCGGATCGTTGGCAATGGCGATTTGGGTGGGCATGCTGGTGAGCCAAACGGCCGTTACCATCAACAAGGCCAACAAAGGCAGGCCGGGGCGTGAAAACAGTTGGCGTAGCGCAGGGCGGATGGACGAACTTAGTGGCATGGCGCAATTATCGTGAACCCTGGCCAGAAAACAAAAAACCACCAGCTTATGGCCGGTGGCTGAATAATTGCTTGAGTAGAGAGCCTTTCTATGACTTTTAGCTTGGCATTGGTTTGACCCTTTTGACCGCAAGATTGCTCTTCGTCCAGGGAGCCAACTGACCATCACTTCAGCTATACTCTTATTTTTGGCTCTCTACATTAGGGATGCTAACGGCCGTTCCTTACAGATTTACTGAAGTAGGTCAAGAGTCCTGCACTTGGAAAGCAACGCTTTAAATTTAGGTACCTTCTTTGCTATTAGCAAATTTACTCGACATAATTAATAGATTTGTGTCCTTGAAATCTGCTCGAAAAACGACTAAAATTGTAATAGGCCTTGAAAGAATCAAGAGGGAAGCTTGATAAATATTCGAGGGATGGTCGCAACAAATTCGAGTATCTATACAAGTGTCTAAAGATCCAATAAGCTAACTGAACCAAAAAACGGCCAATAATGTCAATTCACTTTCGGAGGGATGTGTGGAATACTTTGAAAAGGCCTACGCTCTTGTCATCGGCATCAACAATTACAAATATATTAGTCCTCTGCACAAGGCAGTTAATGATGCAACAGATTTAGCTGCTATTTTGACAGATACTCAATTTTGCGGTTACAAACAGGAGAACGTTCACCTTTTGGTGGATGAACAGGCAACGGCCGTATCATTCCAACAAGAAATGGAATGGTTGGCTAACGAAACGGATGAGAAATCAACTATCACCATCTTCTTCTCAGGCCATGGTGCACAAGACCCAGAAAATTCATCCCAAGGCTACCTACTACTCCACGACACCGATCCATGGACAGAGAACCGCCTGAAAATCGATCCCGAATGCTTGCAACAGACGGCGATTTCCACCCAACAATTCACCATTGCATTAAACAAGATCAAAGCTCAGAAAATCACTATCTTTTTCGACGCTTGCCACTCTGGTGGTTTTGCCAATCCACGCAACCCTTTCTTCAACCGAGAAAAGTTGCGCAAGGGATTGCCTGAACAGGCCTATGAACAACTCCAGCAAGGTAAGGGTCGGGTCATCATCGCCTCTTGCACCCCCGACCAGGTCTCATGGGAAAAAGCAGATATGCGTAATGGAATTTTTTCCGATGTACTATTTGCCGGATTAAAAGGGGAAGCAGCCGAGGGAGATAGTGTACATATCCTCACCCTGTTCAGACATCTAAGTCACCATGTGCCACAAGCTGCCAAAGAAATTACAAATCCGCTGACAGGTCAGCCAGCAGAGCAAAACCCATACCTCAAAGCTGAAACCAAAGACGATTACCGGATTGCATTGTCCTCACAATCGGCCAATGAACCCACGACACAAGCCCCACCTGTTACAGAAAGAGAATTCGACATTTTTATCAGCTATAGCCATAAAGATATCGACAAAGTAAGATCTGTCATAGATCGCCTCAAAAAAGATGGTTACAGCATCTGGTGGGACGAAGAACAGCTTGGTGGAGGGGATGTTCTTGTCAAAGAGTTGGCTGCAGGCGTTAAAAAATCCAAATATGTTATGATTTTTCTCTCTCACAATTACCTGACGTCCGAATATGGAGAACTTGAACGGATCATTGGTCAATCATTGGATGTTGCAGCAAGCGAAAACAAGTTGATTCCTATCAAGCTTGATGATAGTCATCCGCCAGATGAAATCCCCCACCTCGTTTATGTCAATCTACCAGTCAAAGAGAATTCAGATGGGTGGGAGCGCAGTTACAAAAAGTCCATAAAGAATATAAAAAAGAAATCTGCTGTCAGCGGTGAGAAGTCTAAGTCTTTGGGTAACGGCGGTACAAATGCAATCGGCAAAAAAAGTATGCAAACTTCAAAAGAACCGACGGGTGTTCAAAATGGGAATGGGGGCTCAGAAAATGGACATAATAATAATGAAGACGCTTCTAACTTGCGTGATCCTGATCCTCCGTTTGCCAATCAAGTAAATGCTCTGCTAACGATTGAGCAGCGGTTTAATTCCTCCAATCCCTTCATTTACATATCTGCTACGGCGCAGATGGGCAAAACATTCCTTCTCAAAGAAATTAAGCGTCGTTGTAGTGGTGCCGATGTAGAAGCAAAAGATGCGATTAGCCCTAACCCTGCCAATAGTGAAGATGGCCCCAATGCGTGGCTATGTTTTCGTATCAATCTTAAGAAGGATAAAGAAAAGATAACCTCAATCGAAGAGATTATAGCTATTCTTATTATGCGTTATGAAATTAAAGAGATGGATGCCACAGCAGAGGCACTTGCAGAATATATAGCCCTGCAAGCTGGAGAGGGGAAGCGACTATTGTTGTTGGTAAATGGTACCGAATATTTTAACGAATCTGTTGCCCAGCAATTCCTGGAGTTGTTGCAGAGATTGAAAGCTGCTGTGGAAGGTACTGCAGGGTTCACGCCAGCCGTCGTTACTGTGGGAAGACGTTCATTCCCTGCATGGGAGCGGACGAACTCGCCTATGAAACCGGTTGAACTTGAGCCATTTACATTTGATGTTGTTTTGGAAATGCTTCAAACAACGAGAGCCAACGCAAATCCGACACCTCCGCGAAGAAGCGATACATGGCATAATAAAAAATCGAATCAGATACACAAATGTGCTGCCGGTCATCCACGTTGCATTGCGACTTTGTTGCAATATGTGCGCCAGAAAAAATATACGGTACCAGACCTCAATAGTGATGATGTCTTTCGGTCTGAGATTGTGCCTGTAATGCAAGAGCATATTTTAACCCCAGCCAATCTAGACAACTTTACCTCCTTGTCTGGAGATGTTGCGGATATGGATTTGCTTTCCCAGGTATTTCTACAGCTAAGTATTTTCAGGATTGTTACGCCGGAGTTGATTGAGCTGGTTCTGGGGCAGCTAGGGATAGATGTAACGCCTGAGAAAGCGGATGAAATCGATCGTCAAGTGGAGCATACCTTATTGATTAGACGCGATCGTTACTTTGGCTGGAACAAGATGCCTCGCAGCGTACGCCAATTGTTGGTAAGGTGGTTAATACTGGAAAATGGAAACATTGATGCCCACTATCAAGCATTTTTATTCTATGATGCTCGCATCAGGGGTTCTTCTCTACAAGGCTTACCACAGATTGGTTTTATACGTGAGGCTTTGTTTCATGAAGCGCTGTCTCTTCAGGGAAGCGCCAACAGGACACCTCTATTCAACGGTTTGCAGAGAAGGCTAATTAAATATGGTGACCTATTGAAGCCGGGTTTTCCAGGGGATAAAGTGGGGCGCGATTTGCGTTACTGGTTACACCAGGATGATGAACTTCACCAGCTGATCGATGAACTTGCACATGTTGGCGCTTACGAACAGTTGATCGACTCCATAGAAGATATTCCATAGCTCAGGAGGGTGTGATGGATGAGGGTGTAAAATTAAAACTGGCACCTCCCACTTTTCATGGTCGTCGTCATGAATTAGCCCAGATCATAGAGATGGCTACCTCAACTCGGCCTAACCATGGAAGCAGTGTTCTGCTACTTGAAGGGCCCGGTGGCATGGGTAAAAGTATGCTTGTCAGGCAAGCCACTGACGAGTTGGAGAAAAACCATTCGGAAATATATGTAGTTGGCCCCTTAGATATGGATGATACCAACTACCATATAGCATCCAATGTTGGCTTGCAAATTGCCCATAAATTGGGAGAAAAATATTTTACCCGTTACATAGAAGCTAACCGCAAGTACCAGGGGCATGAAATTCAAGCCGTGGATCGGACGACAATTCATATTCATCTCGCGCTGGGAGATCGGTACTTTGTTGAAGATTATTCACGCTTTGCCAGAAAGAATCGGGTGGTGATCTTTGCTGATACGGTTGAGACGATACGCGGGACGCATATCTGGTCCTATTTCTCCCGCATGATCGCGTCTTTGCCTAATACATTATTTGTCTTGTCCGGGCGGCGTTCCAGCCCGTATGGGTTAGAGAAGAGACCGTTCTCATCTGAAAAAGAACGGTTTGGGAATATGCCCAATATTGGCAAGGATGGTGTTGATGTTATCCAACTCCAGGGCTGGCCTAAACAAGAGGCACGAGCCTTTATCGCCAATACAAGTGGTGGCAGCACTTTACTAAAGGATGATATTGAAAGATTGCTCTATTTAAGCCGTTGCCAACCTTTACATTTGACCTTGGCACTGCAACACCTACCCCGAATGCCTGTACTGGATAGGAACGTCGCGGAAATCAAGCAGACTGCTCCCCTTTATGCAAACGAATTTGATGCGACAATTCCTGCCAAAGAATCGCTTGCTCCAGATATTGAGTTTGATGATTTAGGCGATGAAGGTAAATCTTTGGTTACCCAATTTAACCGGGAGCTGTTGCTCCATATGGCCGATTCTTCTCCTTTGTCACAGACGATGCGCCGTATTGCCCACTTGCGCCGTCGTATTGATAAGGAGATGTATGCCCGCATTGTTACGTTTTCTCCTGCGATCAGGGATGCGCCAACCTGGGATGAGTTAATAAAACAACCATGGGTACGAAAAAGAACGGGAGGTTATGTTACCTGGCACGATATCGTTGGTGAACTATTGCGTAAACATATATGGCCGATCAGAGACTCTTCAGGGAAGAAACGTAAGCTTCTGAGCCAACAGGCGATAACTTTGTATACGGAATTGATTAAAAACCTTCAGGTAAAAATAAATAAGCTCAATAGCAAATATGATTTGCGCCTCAAGAAAATCAACGAACAGGAAGGGGATGCGTTATTCTTGGAGGAGGATTTTCCGGAACTTGTTGAACTGACTAGCCAACTGCTTGAATTACGCCGTCGTTTATGGCCGATTGAAGCAGAAAAGCTATATTATGAGTTGGATGCAGATGTGCAGGCTGGTTATCAAGCTTTTCTCCGAGCGTTTAATCAGGCAGGGCAGGCTGGTCAATTAATTGTGCGTGAACTGTTCTTGAGTGAGATGGAGCCGTTTCTTCAGGCGTTTGAGCCAGGAAGTAATGAATATTTTGAGATTGTGTTCCGTCAGATTCAAACAGCCGTAGGGGATAATCTTCAAGATGTTGCAGCTGAAAAGATCGCACATTTATGGGATTTGTATCGTGACCCTATTCGGCAATATCAGCTACTAATATGGCAAGGAAATACATTCCTACGCACCGTGGGGCGCGAGACTGAAGGGCGGCAATCATTTGAGGCTGCGCTACAACTCGCCAAAGAGCAAGAAGAGCTGGGAATTGGTGAGGCACTCAGTGAAATTGGTTTTGCTCATCGACAATTGGGGAACTGGGAGCAAGCGGGGAAGATGTATCGTGAGGCTCTCAAGGTTACGCCCTTATCTAAACGGGATTTGCGGGCAGAGATTGGCATCCAACTGGCTTATGTACAAGCATTATTAGGTGAATATGATGCTGCCAATGCATTTATGCGGGGGACATTACCCTATTTGCGGCAATTTGGCGATAGAATTTTATTTGGTGCCGGTCTGTCGGTACAGGGTGAAGTTTTTCGCTACCAAAAGAAATATGATGAGGCTCATAAGGCCTATGATGAGGCACTGGCTGTATTTAGTGAAATTGAGCATCTTGGTTGGTTGGGGACTGTTCAGCAAGAGAAGGCGATTTGCCTGATTCAGGAAAATAACCCTAGACGTAATTTGCTGGAAGCTATGTACCTGATTGAACAGGCTCGCTACTTCTGTCGGGAACAAAATATGCGGGACTACCCTTCTGCCCTCAATCGCGCAGGGCGGATATATGAGTTGAAAGGGGATTATGAGCAGGCATTTACTGCATTTGAAGAGGGTATTGAGGTCGCCCAGGCAGCGCAGAATATTTGGTTCCTGATGTCAAATATCATTGAATTTTCTGAGCTAGCTGTGCAGCTTTGGCATGATACAGAGATTCCTGAACATCATGAGAAGATATTAAAGCACGAATCTCTGGTAAAAACGTATGACCAAAATCCTGAGTATGAATTCAAGGATCTATTTGGCCGTTGGCATCTTGTTAAAGGACACAAAGCATGGTACGAGGGCAAACAGGCTGTTAAACACAACAAGGGGAGTGCTGAAGCATCATGGCAAACGGCCATGGAGGAATATGCGCTCGGGTTTTCAATGGTTGCTCAAGGTTATTATGGCTCGCATGGCATTGGCGCACTGCCAAAAGAAGGGGAGCGGTTAAAACACCATGTGCTTGAATTGCCCGTGGAAGAAGGCAAACGCTGGTGTAACTATTTCCACCAGGAGTGGGGGGAGCTTGATGATCCTGCGGTTCTTCAAGGGATTGTTGAGGATATTTATCAGGGGGTATCTGAGAAGGAGCAAGCATCCTCATGACGAAAGCATCGCACACTACATCCTATCAAATCATCGATCGTTCCCAGCTTACGGATTATCCGCATGATCTGGTTGTTAGTTTTTGTGTTGATTGCGCCTGTGCCGTTGTATCACAATCACTCCCTGCTGCGCCCACACCGCCTGTTTATATGCCTGAGAAATACTTTGGTCTTGCGCCTGAGTTGCGTCTGGAAGCAGTCGATGCAGGACATTGGGCAGTATTTAACCCTACGGGAAATCATGGGATTGTTGTTGTTGATGATGATGCAGCCAGGTTACTGAATAGATTTGAACGCCCAGTGACTCCGCAAGAAGTTTTGAATGACCTAGATTGTAATGAGGAAGCCCAACAAGCTGTTGGACGATTGCAGGCGCTGGATTTATTGCAGTCTTCCGACATTAAATTGCCCAGACAGGAGTGGCAAAACAGGCCACAATTGTTAACTGCGTGGTTACATATCACGAATGCATGTAATTTAGGTTGCGTTTATTGCTATGTGGATAAGAATCATGAGCATATGAGCGTAGATATGGGCAAAACGGCCGTAAACGCAATAGTTCGCTCTGCACTGGCAGGAGGTTATCCAGCTATCCGGCTGAAATATGCGGGTGGAGAAGCATCATTGCAGTTGGAAACCGTTTTTATGGTGCATGATTATGCGGTTGAACAATGTCAAGCGGCCGGACTGGGGTTGCAAGCTGTTTTGCTGACCAACGGAGTAACCCTAGGTGATCTGATGGTTCTTGGTTTAAAAGAACGAGAAATAGAGGTGATGGTCTCCTTGGATAGTTTAGATGGGGAGCTAGGTGGAAATCGGCCGTTTTTGGGCGGTCAAAGTTCCAGCAAACGAACATTGCAAGGCATCCATCGACTATTGATACAAGACATATCCCCGCATATCACAATTACGGTCACTGACCACAATAGTCCAGGCATTGCGAAAGTCGTACGTTATTGTTTGGCGCATGAGTTGAAGTTTAGTCTGAATTTTTATCGAGATAATGCTGTGGCCGCTATGGGTGCCGATGTGCAATTCACCGATGATCGAATAATTGCAGGAATGGAAGCTGCCTTTCAGGCTATTGAAGAGAATCTACCTCCATGGAGCATAGTTGGTGCGATTCTGGACCGGGGACAATTGGTGGAGCCGCACGAGCAGGCGTGTGGTGCTGCCCGAGATTATATAGCCATCGACCATTATGGTCGTGTCGCAAAATGCCACATGGAGTTCGAACAACCTGTTGGGGATATTTCTGCAACTAATTTATTGCCGATGATCCAGTCGTCGCCGATAGGTGTGCAAAATCCCTCTTCGCAGGAGAAGGAAGGCTGTCGTGATTGTGAGTGGCGGTTTTACTGTGCTGGGGGCTGCCCGCTTGTCACCCATTGGGCGACAGGCCGTTATGACATCAAATCGCCCAATTGCGGAATATATAAGGCAATATTTCCAATAGCTGTACGATTAGAGGGCTTGCGCCTTCTCAAATATGGTCAGGCATTACTCGTGTAACCGTTGGGTTGTTGATTCCACTTAATTACCAAAAACCTTAATCGGCTGGAGAGGAACAGAAAAACGATGTGCGCCCTGTCAAATAACTTGACATAGTAATTAGCCGTGCTAAACTGGCAGCAACATGCGTGCACGATTTCGGCAGGCCGCAACGTGGGTCTGGCAACACCTTTTGACAGTTAGCTCCTCCGTCTGGCTCTTTCTTGGCCGACTTGGTTTAGCCTTCCGCAATATTCTCACTTGGACCATCTGGAAACCGCTTTTTTACCTGACCATGCCTGTCTGGCTGCCACTGCGCTGGATTTTGTGGGATTCTGTGGTGGCGGCCGTTCCCCCAGTGTGGCGATTTGTTGGTCGCATGGGGTTGGCTTTGCGCCATCTACTAACCGCCTTTGTGTGGCGGCCTTTCATTCGTTTTGTGGTACGGCCGTCCAATTGGCTATACCAACGCATACTTAAACCATCTGTCCTGTGGCTGCTGCACGCAATTTGGCAAATAATCCTTTGGTTGGGGCAACAGATTCGACGTTTTGGCAACTTTGTTTGGCAAAAAACGGCCCCACAGCGAGCGGTGTACGGCCGTCGCGTTAGCTCCCGCTGGCGATTGCTTAAATCCAACGCGCGGCTGGCTATGCGGCGACCCAAGCCACCCACCTCTGCGGTCGCGGCACCCAAACGGCCGCGCGAAAATTTACGGGCAGTGCGTACGTTTCGGCTGGCAACGGCCGTTGCTGCACTGGCGCTCATTGTGGTGGTGGGGATGCTCAGCAGGCGAGAATCTCAGCCAACGGCTGTGGCTGACGATCGGCCATTTGAAACTGCTACGCCGCAAATCATTGTGCTTACCCCCACGCCACAGCCCTCTACGCCAACCGCCATACCCACTGTCTCTGTAAAGCTAACGCCCTGGGCAACGCCAAATCCTTTGGATGGCGGTGGAGCAGTTATTTTTACTCAACATCTTAATGGCAATAGCGACATCTACATTTTGCCGGTGGACCAATCTGATCCCATCCGGCTGACAAGCCACCCTGCCGAAGATCGTGATCCCGCCTGGGGGCCAGATGGCACTGAAATTGCCTTTGCCTCGCGGCGAGACGGTAACTGGGAGCTGTACGTCTACAACATTCCCAATCGAGAACTGCGCCGCGTCACCCGCGACTTGGCGTATGATGCGGCCCCCACCTGGTCGCCAGATGGCCAATGGTTGGCCTACGAATCGTACCGAGACGGCAATCTGGACATTTTTCTGGTAAAGGCAGACGGCAGCGAAGGGCCTTTCCGATTGACAGATAATGCAGCACCTGATTTTGCACCTGCCTGGTCACCGGGCGGGCGGCACATTGCGTTTACCAGCTTAAGGAGCGGTAGCCGGGATATTTACATACGGTCGCTGGATGCGGGCATCAATGCCGGGGTTGTGAACTTAACCCAATCGCCTGATTTAGAGGAAGATGGGGCCGCGTTTTCACCAGACGGCCGTTCGGTTGCGTATGCAGAGTACAGTGCTGGTTTCCCGGTTATGTACGCGCTGCCGCTGACGGAAGCATACCTACCGGCATCTCCGGCATATGGCTTGGGGCAGCAAGGTCGTTCTCCAGCGTGGTCACCAGACAGACGTTCGGTATTATTTGTGTATGACCAGGGTGGGCGCAGTTTCTTGCTTTCTGGTAGCGTCGAGGCTTGGAGTGTGGTGCCGCAGATGTTTGTGACAGACGGCCGTATTCATGATCCTTCCTGGACGGCCGTGCGCCTAACTCCAGACATGACCAGTCGTCTGCAAAACATCGATCGCAGTTTAGCAGATAACGATCCGCTGTTTGTGGAAGCCCTTGCAGAGGGGCAGGGGCAAGCAGGCCAGCCGTCGTCATTGCTTTTCCCCGTAGCGGTGAATGCGCCGTCGCCCTACCTCAATGACGCTGTGGATCAGTCGTTTGCTGCTCTGCGTCAGCGGGTCATTGACGAAGCGGGTTGGGACTTTCTGGGTCAGCTTGATGGCATGTTTGAAGCCATTGACGCTCGCCCACTGCCGGGGCAATCCGTTGAATCCTGGAACAAGGCAGGGCGTGCCTTCGACTTTTATTTCCGCGAGGCATTGGGCTTTGAGCCGCAGGTGGAGTTGGTGAAGCTGGAGCTAAACGGTGAAACATATTGGCGCATCTTTGTGAAAACGGCCGTACAAGACGGTAGCCAGGGCGAACCATTGCGCAGCCTCACCTGGGACCTCCAGGCGCGCAGCGGCGATGATCCCAGCTACTATGAGCGGGGGGGCAAATGGCGTGACGCCGTGCCGGCCGGTTATTACATTGATTTTACAGCACTGGCGGCTGATTATGGCTGGCACTGGGTGCCTGCCAACGCCAATTGGCGCACATATTTCCCAGACATTCGCTATTGGCATTACGAAAAGCGTGATGGCCTTACCTGGGAAGCAGCCATACGCGAGCTTTACAACGATGAGGAGTTGGCACCCGTCCTGGAACGGCCGTAAACCTTCATGTTTTCTCCAGAAAATAAGAACCACACAAAGTTTCACAGAACAGCCACAAAAAAATGCAGAGAAAAGAATAGCACGCTGCGTAAATCTGTATTAATCTGCGTCCTCTTTTTTCTTTTGGTTGGGTGTGGAGGCGAAGAGCTTGTGCCGCCTACACTGGTATCCCCCTTAAATTTGCCTCCCGCCCAGCAGACAGAAATTGCCGTCACGGCCGAATCGAATCCCCAATTTGGAAATGGTGGCCGAACCAGTAATGGCAGTGGTCAATCCGACAAAGTGCCAACGCCTGTAGGCATAGGCATTCGCCCTGGCGACGCAGAACAGCTTTGGGTGCCTGATGCGGGTCCTGAACCGCCTGAAGGGTGGCGACCGCCGCCCTATGCCGTGCCGCTTTCTCTTCATTACGACGACCATTATTGGCTGGCACGGCCGCTTCCCTCTGGGAGCCGAAATTTTGATTTAGAATGGTACCCCTTCGGCAATGATGTGCAGCTACCAGAGCTGCCGTCGTATCGCATTCACCACGGCATTGATTTCCCCAACGATACAGGCACGCCCATTTTGGCAGCCAGCAGTGGCACCGTGGTTCATGCAGGAGCATTGCCCAGCCCGCGCAACGGCGTTAACTATTACGGCAACACGGTCGTTATTCAGCATGATTGGCAATGGCAGGGGCAGGATGTATTTACCCTGTATGCCCACACGCTGGAACTCTTTGTGCAGGAAGGGGATTTTGTGCAGCAGGGGCAGCTTATTGCCGGGGTAGGCAGCTCTGGTGAGGTGAGTGGGCCTCATTTGCACTTTGAGGTGCGTGTTAGCGAAAACAATTATGGCAGTACACGGAATCCGGCACTGTGGCTGGCTCCGTTTGAAGGGTGGGGGACGCTCGCTGGCCGATTTGTGGATAAAAATAGCCAGATGATTTCCAGTGCCAGCCTGACGCTGCTGCCGCTGGATGTGGATACGGCCGTACGCAAGCAGCAAACCTATTATCCCACCGTCCGTTCTGATGAAGTTTGGCGAGAGAACTTTGTCTTCGGCGATCTGCCCGCAGGACGATACCGTCTAACCATCGACGCCAACGACGGCTTACACATTTACGAAAGAGAGGTTGAGATTTTTCCTGGCCAAACCAGCTTTGAAATTATCTCAACCAATTTTGAATTTGTGCCCACCCCAACGCCTGTTCCTCCCGCGACCCCTGAAGCAACCTCGGAGGCAGGGGATGCACCTTAGTAGCTGTTCGCCATTAACTTAGTGGTTCCGGAACTGAACGGCTACTTTAAGCCCATTCGCTATTTCCATAGTTCATTTGCGAATGGGCACTTAATTGGACTCCATTTTACCTTGCCGCACAAATGAGGAAATCGCCAGAGTTTACATAAAACTTTGACACCTTTTCTGAACTTATGCTAAAATTTTGCCATGTTTTCACGGGGATTTTTAGTTGAAATGAGGCAAATAGGGCAGCGATACGGCCGTTTCTTTCTGGTTGGCTTGCTGCTGGCTGGGCTACTTTTGCTACTGAATCCCACAGAAACGAGCGCAGCACCAAGACAAGGATTGCACCGCTCAGAAAGCACCCCCGAAGCTGCCCTGCTTTCACCCATGTGGAGTCCGACTATTCGCCAATGGTCAACTTACATTGGCGTTTTGGCAGATATGCATGGCCTGGACCCAGATTTTATAGCTGCTGTTGTGAAAGAAGAGTCGAATGGCATTGTAGACGGCGTTAGCTCCGTTGGGGCAGTGGGCTTAATGGGTGTAATGCCTCAAGGCCCAGGCCTGGAGTGGCGACCCACGACTGATGAACTGATGATTCCAGCAGTAAACCTGCGCTGGGGGGCGGCTATTTTGGCCGAGGTCGTGCGGCAAGCCGGTGGCGATTTGGCTTCGGCATTGGCGGCGTACAGCGGCGGTTGGGAGTACGCCGGCAGCACTGTCCCCCGTGCTTATGCCGCCAGCGTTTTGGACAATTATGCGCGGGCTGTGTTGATTCGGCAGGGGCTTTCTCCAGACATTGCTTCCCAATGGACGATTGCCGTTGAAATTAATAAAGGGTATGTGCCGCACGAAGCCTTTTTGGTTTTAGGTGAGCAGCCCATATCTGGTTTGCATACTTACGCGGCCCACCGCGTTTACGACTATGTAGATGATTTTGGCCACTCGTATTACATCAACGGGTATGCGGTTCCCGTTGCTCTGGTTGCGCCAGCCTATTCCGACCCCGGCAGCATCGTTTCTGGTTGGGAAGATGAGATTGACATTCATTTGCAGGCACGCCTGAGTGGTGACGATGTGAAGATTGATACCAGCAACCCACGCATTATTTTGGCTTGCTTGCCCAGCCTGAGTCGCCTTCGTGGTATTGCCAGCACCCGATGGTTTGCCCCGTCTGGTTGCCCCTCTTGGCACCGTTAAAATTTGTTCCTTTACCGTTTAGGACAATCGTAATCGTTTCTATTTTGCCAATCTTGCATATTATTTGGTAAGGATTTGGTGCCTCTATGCAAGGCGTGGCCAACTCTTTTCATTTTGGATTAATCGGTACTTATGCCAACACCTTTTATGCACCTGCATACCGCAGAACAAATCTTGGATATGGTTTCGGCCAATGGCAACGGCCGTTTACACCAAACATTGTCTGCGGAATGGCCGGCTTTTTACCTGGGCAGCGTTGCGCCGGATGTGAATGCCATCTCGCCGTTACCGCGCGTTAGCACCCATTTTTATGATGTGCCGCCGCAGCCGGAGGAGACGGCGTACGGCACGATGCTGACGCAATATCCACAACTGGTTGATTTTGGCACTATGTCGGCAGGGCAGGCGATATGTGTGGCAGCCTACAGCGCGCACCTGATGCTTGATCTAATTTGGTTGCGCGAGATTGTATATCCATTTTTCTACAAGGCGGATCATTTAGGTGACCGGAAGCAGCGGCAGCTCACGCATTTTATTTTGCTTACTTATTTAGACACGATTGCGTTTGATGCCTTGCCGGAAACGGCCGTTTCCACGCTAGCAGCAGCCCAACCCAAGCATTGGCTGCCCTTTGTTGACGATTCAATTTTGATTGCATGGCAAGAAATGCTAACAGAACAGCTTGCGCCTGGTGCGGCGATTAGAACCATCGAAATTTATGCTGGACGGCTCAAAATGTCACCAGCACAGTTTGCTGCCAATCTGAAAGACCCAGATTGGATGAAGGCACAAGTTTTTGACAAGATTCCCGTAGACATAGTGCAGCAAATTTTGCAAGCGGCCGTTCCCCGCAGCATTGACCTGATCCAAAATTATTTGCCCTAGCTGGCAACCGTTTTCCCACTTCTCTACTGTTTGAAGGATGATCTATTTATGAATTCTTTTCCCACTCTTTCCCCTGTTCGTGACGTGGTGCAGGCACGTTTTCCAGATGGACGCGCCTTTGATGCTCCACGCGGCACACCGATTGAAACATTTATTCGTGCAGCGGCTTTGTCGGCCAACGGCCGTATTGTAGCCGCGCTCAAAAATGGCAGGCTGCGTGAACTGTCGCAACCATTGCTGGAAGATGCACAGCTTGTCCCCGTGACCTCTGCCGATTCTGATGGCGGGCGTATTTACCGCCGCTCCCTCTGTTTCCTGATGATTGCCGCCGCTGCCGAGATATGGCCGGGCCGAATCATCACCATTCATCATTCGATGCCGTTTGGTGGTTACTATTGCGAATGCTCAGACGCTCATTGTGCCGAGCCTGACAGTTTGGCACAGTTGAAACAGCGGATGCAGGCATTAGTGGATGCGGACTTACCAATTAAGCAAGTGCGAATGCCGTTGGATGAAGCCCTTACTTTGTTTCGCCAAGAAGGAGATTTGGAGAAGGCGAATCTTTTTGCCAAGCGGCGCAAAGATTATCTGACGATGTATGAGCTTAATGGGGTGCGGGATTATTTTCATGGTTTTATGGTGCCGCGCACCAGCTACCTGAGTCTGTTTGATTTACGGCCGTACAACGACGGCTTTATTCTGCAATTTCCTCGGCGCCATGAACCCAATCGGCTCCAACCATTTGAAGATGAACCCCGCCTGGCCCGCGTATTTCAGGAGTATGATGATTGGCTACGTATCATTGGCTTACCTAGCGTGGCGGCATTGAACGAAGCATTGGGAAACGGCCGTTTGCAGCAAACCATCCTCGTCGCAGAAGCGTTTCACCAACAGCAGCTCGCTCAAATCACGGCCGAAATTGCCAGCCGCCGCCACGAAATCAAAATAGTGCTCATCTCTGGGCCAACGTCGGCTGGGAAGACAACGTTCAGCAAACGTCTCTCCATTCAGCTAATGGCACAGGGTATCTTTCCTGTTGCTATTGGCATGGACAACTATTTTGTGGATCGCAGCCTCACTCCGCGCGACGAAAAAGGTGATTACGATTTTGAAGTACTTGAGGCTGTGGACGTGCCTTTGTTCCGCAAGCATTTGAAGCAGTTGATGCAGGGGGAACAAATTGAGCAGCCCCTTTACAACTTCCACACTGGCAGGCGAGAAAAAGGACCCAAGTTGCAAATTGGGCCAGATCATGTGCTGCTGATTGAGGGCATTCATGGACTGAATCCCAAGCTGGTTGAAGGCATTGCGCCAGAGGCAATGTATCGCGTCTTTATCTCTGCCTTTACGCAGCTTAATCTGGATAAACACAATCGCGTGCCCACTACCGATACGCGCCTGTTGCGCCGCATTGTGCGCGATGCGGCCCATCGAGGCTACTCTGCTGCCGACACCATTGCCCGCTGGCCGAGCGTGCGCCGTGGCGAAAAACGGCATATCTTTCCTTACCAAAACAACGCCAACCTCTTTTTCAATTCTGCCCTGGTTTATGAGATGTCGGCCATGAAGCGGCTAGCAGAGCCGCTGTTGTTGCAGGTGGAGCCAGGCACACCAGAACGTGTGGAAGCCAATCGGCTACTTGCCTTTTTGCAATGGTTTGATCCTATCCCTGCAGCGGGATTGGATTTGATTGCTAGTGATTCAATTTTGCGTGAGTTTATTGGGGGATCGATTTTAGAGACGTTTGAGCCGTGGCGGAGTTGATCACAGTTTTAGGCTGGGTAAGATGAAGCGGAAGAGGGCAAAGATGTCTAGCAGGATGAAGGCTGCACCGATGGCAAGTGGCAGAAGGTTAACGAGCAACGGCCGTTCACGCCGAAACGGCTTTTCTACCAGCAGTAACCATGTGCCTAATCCAAGTGAAATTCCTAACGAGATGGGGATGAGTGCAGGAAAAAGGTAGCGTCCTTGGTGTTGTACAAAGGTGACATTGTACCCCACGTGAATGGTCAAGGTTAGCAGAAATACCAACCACAGAATGAGCACCGGCAGCTTTGACCGAAACTGAATGGGTATTTGGTTAACCGTAAAGCGGGAAAAGAGCAACCCCAGAACGGCCGCACCACACAACCCCAACAGCAGCCAATACACTTCTGCTCGCATGGGAACCGCCATCCAGCCAAATTGTCCCCAAAAGCTGTTGAACGTCGTTTGGAAAAACCGCTGAATCGTGCCGTCTAAGCCATACAGATTGATCCAATCAATCGTCCGGGGCTGACCAACAACCACTGCATTGTGGGCGGCGGTGCCCAACACGTCTAACCCGCCGTAAACAGCCACATTGCGCACCCACCAAATGGCACCGAGCATAAAAGCGGGAGCAAACAGCAGCACAGCAGCCTGGAACAGTCGCTGCCAGTTCCCCCAAAACTGCCACAAAATCACCACTGTCAATACCGGAGCCATCAAATACACGGTTGCCTTTGTCAGAAAGCCAAGCCCCAGCACAATGCCCAACCCAACAAGCCAGCGTCGGTCTTCATCCAGCTTGCGGATGCCGCTCTGCGTGATCCAGCGGAGGGTTAGGTACAGCAGCAACGCAATCAGTAACTCAGACAAGCTATCGTTGTTTACGGAGGCGAGCATTGCCACATGCTGCGGAATAAAGGCCACAAATACGGCCGTAGACCAGGCCACCCATTTTGCTTCCGGCAGCAATAGTCGGGCGATGTGATATGCCAGCACAATGATACCTACCCCCAATAACACAGAGGTAAGACGCAAGGCCAGCAGCGAGCCATTTGTGATCAAAAAAATGGGGGTCAAGAGCAGATAATAAAGCGGTGGCTGCCAATCCTCATACTCAATCTCTTCGACTGAATACTCTGGAGAAAAACGCGCTCCTGTAATTGTTTCTAGATATGCCTGATCGTAATCACCTTCTGTGATGATGGGTAAACGGCCGTTTGCCAACTGGCGCACATAATTGTAATGGGCTGGCTCGTCTGGAGCTTGCCAATCTGGCACCTGGGCCGCAAACAATATTCCCACTAACAAATAGCATGCCAAAATAAGCAACAATGGCCAACGATCTCGCATCATGCACTAATCTTAGCCCGTTCTAAAAAATTGGCGAGTGTGTTTGGTTAGGCGTTGCTGTTTTGTAGGGAAAAAGCAGAGGTTGAAGATATTGGCCTTTACACATTATGTTGGGTAACCAGTCCAATAGTACCATAGGGAGATCGGGCGATTTTAGGTAAACTGGTACTATCTGGCTATGACGCCGGTGGCAAACAGCCAAAATGTAAAAAGAAGTAACCGGTTGGTAGACCATTCGTCCTTGTAGGTTACGTTCTGTGTAGAAGCCAAAAGAGTTAGGAAGATGATTGCCAGTCAGCCATCTCAAAATGCTAAAAGAATCGCTGCTTATACGGCCGTTGTGCTCCTGCTCATCGTGGGGCGAATGGTGGTTGGCCGATCAGACTGGTTTGGATCAGCCACATTGCATGTGCTGATTGAATTTGTCTCAGCGACGTTGGCCCTGTTTGTGGGGGTGTTGGCTCTCGTCCGTTTTCATACCAAGCGCAGCAGCGTCTACTTTTTTATTGGGGCAGGCTTTTTGGGAGCAGGGCTTTTGGATGCATACCATGCGATGCGTGCCGTGCCAATTTTCAGCCTGCTTGATCCAACCAATATTTCATCAGAAATTTGGCAGTGGAACCTGTCGCCAATTTTTTTATCTGTGTTTATGGCTGGTAGCTGGATTATTTGGCAGCGTAATAAGCAGCTTCGGCCGCAATCAAGCCGCTACTATATTGTGGTAGGTGCGGTCGCGCTCGTTACCCTGGTAATTTTTGCTCTCATTCCACAACCCGCCATCAACTCATCAGAGTATTTGCTAGGGCGCGTCACGGCCATTTTAACCACAGCCTTTTTTCTGATTGCTCTCATCGGTTATTTACATAAGCGAGAGTGGGTACATGACGCCTTTGAAAATTGGCTTGTTATTACTTTGATCATCAACATTGCGTCTCAGGGGTTGTTTATGTATTTTGCCCGCACCCCGTTTGACGCGTTGTTTGATACGGCCGTTTTGCTCAAGCAGGTCGGTTACCTGTGCGTCTTGGTTGGGCTGCTCTCCAGTATGTACACTATTTTTAATGAAGCAGAAGAAGCAGCTCGAAGCCAGCGCAATGTCAATGAGGCACTCCAACGCGAAATCACAGAGCGTAAACGGGCAGAAGCAGCCGAGCAAGAGCACAGGAACCTGGCAGAAGCCTTGCGGCAGGTCGGTTTGGCCTTAAACTCCACCCTTGATTTTGATTTATTACTCAATAACTTTCTGGATCAAATTGGTCCTGTGCTGCGGTACGACACGGCCAACATCATGCTGGTACACAATGACGAAATAGAAATTGTGGTAACCCGTGGTTACGACCTGAGCAAAGAGCTGCGCCAACCTCGCCGCTTTCAGATTAGCTCTCGCCCCAGCTTGATGAAAATTGTAGAAACGGCCGAACCACTCATTATCCCTGACACCTACGAAGCTAATGACCTGTGGGTAGATGCAGAGCTGTCCCCGCATGTTCGTTCCTGGGCTGGTGCACCCATCATTGTAGAAGGGAAAGTCGTTGCCTTTTTAGCATTAAACTACAGTGAACCAGGCTTTTACCAGCCAGAAAACGCCGCTCGTCTTAAAGATTTTGCTATTCAGGCAGCCATTGCCTTTGAAAACGCCGATTTGGTCCAGCAGTTGCAAAAGCGAGTTGCAGAATTGACTACTCTAAGCCGCATCAGCCAGGCCATTACCTCCACGCTGGACCTCACCGAAACGCTGACAATCATTACCCAAAATACCACCGAACTCCTCAAAGTAGATGCTGCTTCGGTGGTGCTTCATGACAAAGAGGTAAACGATTTATGGTTTGCTGCTGCTTCTGGTGAGGCGTCTGAATTTGTGCAGGGCAAACGCCTGGAATTGGGGCAAGGCATTTTGGGTTGGGTGGCACAAACCGGGGAACCACTCCTGGTGCCAGACACCGCTACAGACCCACGTTACTTTGGCGACTTTGATGAACAAAGCGGTTTTCAGGCGCGCTCCATTTTGTGTGTGCCACTGCTGGTGAAAGGGCAACCAATTGGTGCAATTGAAGCGATTAACAAAGAAAATGGCACCTTTGATGAAGAAGATTTGCGTTTGCTTGCCCGCTTGGCAGTTCCGGCCGCTACCGCTATTGAGAATGCCCAGCTTTTCACCCAATCCCAGCAAGAAATTACAGAGCGTAAGCGGGCTGAGGCTGCCCTGGAAGCTGAGCGGGCGCAGCTGGCGCGGCGGGTTGAGGAACGCACGGCCGATTTGCGAACTGCAAATGCAGAATTAGCGCGTGCTAACCGAATGAAGGATGAGTTCCTGGCTAGCGTGAGCCATGAACTACGTACCCCCTTGAATGCGGTTCTCGGTATTTCTGAAGCATTGCAAGAGGGTGTGTATGGCGACATGAATGAGAAGCAAATCGGTTCGCTACATAGCATTGAAGAAAGCGGCCGTCACTTGCTAGAACTTATCAACGACATCTTAGATCTGTCCAAAGTGGAAGCGGGCAAGCTGGAGCTAGAAATGGCCCCCACCTCGGTGGAATCCGTATGCCAGGCCAGTTTACGGATGGTCAAGCAAAATGCCCACAAAAAGCGGCTACGCATTCATTCTTCTTATGACAGTGGCGTGACTTCTTTTGTAGCCGATGAGCGGCGCGTAAAGCAAGTTTTGGTTAACTTATTGAGCAACGCTGTTAAATTTACGCCAGAGGGAGGAGACATTGGGCTTGAAGTCGTAGGAGATGAAGAAGCCCATGCTGTGTTGATTACCGTTTGGGACACGGGCATTGGTATTGTGAAAGACCATTTGGAGCAGCTATTTCGGCCCTTTGTGCAGTTGGATTCCCGACTGTCGCGGGAATATGCAGGTACCGGGCTGGGGCTTTCCTTAGTGCTGCGCATGATGGAACTGCATGGTGGCAGCGTGTCGGTACAAAGTGAGGTAGGCGAAGGGAGCCGCTTTACCGTCTCGTTCCCCTGGCACCCAACAGCCGAGCAGCATGAGGGATTGGAGTATACCGACCTCTTGGATTTGCCACCTTATATAGCTCCCTGGCATACGGTTGTCCTTGTGGAAGATTCTCCGTCTACCCAGGCGCAGCTGAAACGGTATTTTGATGCAGGTGGTGGTCAAGTTCGGTTATTTGATGAAGGTCAAAAAGCGATGGTCTCAATTTTGGCAACACCACCGGACTTGGTGGTCTTAGATTTGTTTTTGCCAGACAGCTCAGGTTTTGCGCTGTTGGCAGCGTTGCGCGCTAACCCACGCACGGCCGCATTGCCCATACTGGTGGTGGCAGATTTGGATAATCAGGCGCAGGTTATGGAGGCCGGGGCTGATTATTGTCTGGTGAAGCCATTTACGCGGACACAAATACATATGGCACTTCAGGCGGTAGCCTCAAAACGGAATGGATTTGTGCGGCAGGATATGGTCGCATCCGACCCGGTTGTCTTGCTGGCTGAAGATCATGAAGCTAATATCAATACATTCTCTAGCTACCTCATTGCCAAAGGATATGAACTAATTTTGGCAAGGAATGGTTTAGAAGCAGTTGCACGCGCGGAATCTGACAAACCAGATTTGATTTTGATGGACATTCAAATGCCCCAGATGAGTGGCCTGGAAGCCATTCAAAGAATTCGAGCGCATGAAGACATGGCCGTCTCCCAAATCCCCATTATTGCTGTAACAGCTTTGGCCATGCCTGGTGATAGAGAAGCCTGCCTGGAGGCCGGAGCTAACGGCTATTTAAGCAAACCAGTTAGCCTGCGGCATCTAGTAGATATGGTTGCGCTACAATTGGCAAAAGACAATCAAAAGCGGGTTGTCTCCCTTTAGATATGATGAAGAAAATGAAACCACAAATATTAATTGTTGATGACGAACCGTACGCCAGGCAGACCATTGAGATGCTCCTGCTTAAAGAGTCATACGAACTGTTTTTTGCAGAGGATGCGCATGAGGCCTTGGCACAGCTAGATGATGAAGTTCCTGATGTGATTTTGTCTGACGTGATGATGCCCAACATGGACGGCTTTGAGCTGTGCCAGCGCATCAAGCGGAATCCAAAATGGAGCCATGTGCCCATTATTTTGGTGACGGCCCTCGACAGCAAGCAGGATTTAGCGCGGGGGCTGGAAGCAGGTGCAGATGACTTTCTGCACAAGCCCATCAATGGCTTGGAGCTGCGTGCCCGCGTGCGCTCGATGCTGCGGATTAAGCTGCGACACGATGAGCTGCAAGCGGCATTGCAAATGCGGCAAGATTTGGCCAACATGATTGTTCATGATATTCGCAGCCCGCTCTCAACGATTTTGATCTATTGCGATTTGCTGGAAGCTGAATTAGGCGGCAATGTGCAGACGTTGGAGACGATTCGTGGCGAAGCCAACCGCCTTAGCTCGTTCCTGACCGATATGCTGATGATGGCCAAAATGGAGCACGGCCGTCTCATGTTGAGTCAGTCGCCAGTGGATGTAAATGAATTAGCAACGGCCGTTCGCGATAGCTACCAGCCAATGGCGCGGCTGAAAGAGATTGATCTGGCTCTCGATTTGCCAGACGAAACGAAAAAAATATCGCTGGATGCTAATTTGTGGCGGCGGGTGCTGGACAACTTAGTTTCCAATGCGGTTAAGTTTTCACCGACGGGAGGGAACATCGTATTGCGCGTGCGGTACGATGGAGCGGGCGTGTCTAGCAGCAACGGCCGTTCGCCGCATCTGAGCTTGCAGGTAATTGATGAAGGCCCTGGCATTTCCCCAGAGCATTATGAAACAATCTTCGACAAGTTCAAGATTGTGGCCACGGGACGACGGGATGTGAAACAGGTAGGGTTAGGGTTGGCCTTTTGCAAGATGGTAGTAGAGGCGCACAACGGCCGTATCTCGGTAAATGCCAACAAGCCACGAGGCTCCATCTTCACAGTTGAGCTGTAGAATTAACGGTTACCTTCTTGTTTTGGCTTTACCGGGAATCATTCAGAAGCTAGCGTGAGTAGGGGAGCATCCTCCTCAATTGTGAAGGCATCGGTACGGCGCAACAAAGCCTGAACACGGGCTTTTAGCTCGACGGTGCTAAACGGTTTGCCTAAGTAATCGTCTCCGCCCACATCCAAACCTTTCACGCGCTCTTCAACGCTATTTTTTGAACTTAAGAATAAAATGGGCGTTTTGGCCAACTGGGCATCTTTGCGAATGCGGCGGCAGGCTTCCAGGCCGTCCATCCAGGGCATGTTCACATCTAGCACAATGATGTCAGGCCGATAGCGGCGGGCAGTTTTGAGACCGTCGGCACCGTTGGCTGCTGTGAGTACCTCATACCCTTCGTCGCGCAGGCTTATGCGAACACCCTCTATGAGGCGATAATGGTCATCAACAAGTAAGATGCGCGGTGAGGTCATTTGCTTCTCCTAAAATTTTTGAAAAGGGACTATAGCTTAAATGTGGACGGTGAAAATTGCCCCCGTGGGAGTGTTGGGGCTAACAGAAATACGGCCGTCGTGCGCCTCCACCACCATCTTGCAAAAAGCCAGGCCCAAGCCCACTTGCTCTTGCCCAGACTTCTTTAACGACACAACCTCATACCGGTCGAAGATGCGCCCATAATTTTCAGGAGCGATGCCAGGCCCTTCGTCCACTATTTGCAGACAAAATGACTGCTCAGACAGTTCGTTTTTACACAATCGAATCGTAACCTGGCTGCCTTCAGGTGCGTATTTAAGTGCATTGGACAAGAGATTATCAATCACACGCTTAAAGAGCGTACTGTCAATGAACGCCAACTGGGGTTGTGTGGGTAAATCCAGATGAAGCGTAACTTCATTCACTTGCGTAATATCCGCATGATTTTGGGCGACTTCTTTGATGAGCTGATTTAGGTCGTAGGAAGCGCGCAATAATTGCAATTTCCCCTCTTCCATTTTGGCGACAGTTAGAATTTCGTCTAGGAATCCAGCCAGATTGACCAGGCTATTATGAACCAGAGTGGCATACTCTTTGTCACGGGGTTCTAACCTGTTTCGCTTCAGTAGAAAATTGTTGTACAGGGTGGCAACGGTTAGTGGATTACGCATGTCGTGGATAAGCATGTGTGCTAAATCTTCGCGTAGTTGCATAATCGCTTGCAGTGCATCATACTGATTTTTTATCCGAAGCATGGTGCGTACACGCGCCCGCAGCTCTGACCCATTGACGGGCTTGGACAGGAATTCATCTGCCCCGGCGTTTAAGCCTTGTAGCATATCTTCCCGGCTGTTGAGGGCGGTTACCAGAATAATGGGGATATGTTGATAGTTAGGATTTTGCTTGATTTGGTGACAGACATCGTAGCCGCTTAATTGGGGCATCATAACGTCCATCAAAATAACGTCTGGCTGGATTGTCTCAAGCTGTTCTAGCAATTGTAATCCACTAGCTACCAGCGTAACGCGGTATGGTTCAATGGACAGTTGCTCTGCAATGACTTCGCGGGCCATCGGATTGTCATCTACCACACAGATATGGCTTTGGACGGAACTGTTTTGAAGCATAGGTCTGATTCTTGGAATTTTAAGCAATGGGATATTTAACGGCCGTTTTGAATGGGTCTACAAACTGCATGGTAATCACCCAAATATTTTTGTTGCCTAGCCAAATCTTTTCAACAATGTCTACCTTGAGCATGGCATGGTGGATGCGGTGGGGCGATGTGTAAATAAGATAGCGACTTGTGGCGGTAGACGGCCGTTTCGGCCAGCCCAGCCAGGCTTTGGTGGGGTAAAAGTGGTACGATTCACGCAGCAGCGGCATTAGCTTTAGCTCTGCCTGCAAAGATTCCTCTGCAAGCAGCCCCAGGAAGTGACGCGCTTGCGTGTTGGCATAAATGATTTCATCCGCATCGTTCACAAGCAGGCGGCCCATAGGAATGTGGTTGATATTGGTGATGGGCATTGTAGCTGAAACGGCCGTGGCATTATTCATAGCTTGGCTCCTTTGTCGTTTTGTGTTTGTGGGTCAGCAGGTCGTTGATGACTAAGGCAAGCTGCCGCAGCTGGATTGGCTTGCTCATGTATTCGTTGGCACCCGCTTCCAGGCAGCGTTCCCGGTCGCCGTTCATGGCCAGCGCAGTGAGGGCCACGATAGGCGTTTCTCTAAACGTTTCTTCACGACGCAATTGACGAACGGCCGTTAAACCATCTAGCTCAGGAATTTGCACATCCATCAAAATTAGGTCTGGCATTACCTGTTTGGCCCGTTCCAACGCCTCAACCCCACTATGAGCAACCAAAATTTGGTATCCCCAAACCGGCAAATATTCGGTCACGATCTCAATATTGGCTTCATTATCTTCCACCAGCAAAATGAGCGGCTCTTTGTCTGCGACCTTATTGTTGAGCGGGGCTGTTGAAAATTTCTGCCGGTCCGTTTGTGCCTGCTTGTGAAGCTGCTCAGAGTCTATATTGGGATTTTGTGGCAGCGTAATTGTAAAACAACTGCCGACGCCAACTTGGCTTTCTAGCGAGACGCTGCCCCCTAACATTTTCGTTAGCCGATAGACAAGCGAGAGACCTAGCCCCGTTCCTTCATGCGAACGAACCAGACTGCTATCTAGCTGCACAAACGGTTTGAAAAGCTGCGCCATATCCTCCGCAGGAATGCCAATGCCCGTATCCCACACCTGGAATTGAATGGTTTCGTGCTCGTCGTCTGGCACAACATTTAGGCCAACCTCACCCTCAACAGGTGTAAACTTAACGGCATTGCTCAATAGGTTGATCAATATCTGTTTTAAGCGCCGCTCATCTGTTTGGCACATTTGTAGCCCATGATCAATGTTAGCTTGAAGGCGAACCTGCTTCTTAAGTGCCATTTGGCGAACAAATTGCAGGCTGGTTTCAACGATGGTTGTCACCGAGACTTTTCGGATATCTGGTTGGATTTTCCCAGCCTCAATTTTGGCCATATCCAAAATATCGTTGATTAGCTCAAGCAAATGGTTGCCGCTATCGCCGATAACTTGCAAAGAGGCCATCTGTTTTTCATTTAGCGATCCATGAATGCCCTCCAGCAAAATTTCTGATTTGCCCAAAATGGCGTTGAGGGGCGTCCGTAATTCGTGGCTCATGTTGGCCAGAAACTCGTCTTTAGTGCGCACTGCCTTGGCCAATTTGGCATTAGAGGCATTTAGTTCGTTGCTGCGGGCGCGTAGCTCTTGTTCGGTGTTACGTCGTTTGGTAATGTCTCTAGCGAGCGCCTGGAAACCAATAACTTCCCCTTGTTCGATGATAAGTTGGACATTTTGCCCTAGCCAAATCTCTTCTTGATTATTTCCCAGTGCCAAAAACTCGAAATAGGTATTTTCGATTTTTTCTTGCTGCTGTTTGTTGTAAGCCTTCACCAACATCATTTTGTAATCCGGATGGATGAAGTCGGTGTAATGTCGGCCGATCAACTCATCTTCACTGCTGTAACCTAGTGTGCGAATGGTTATCGGATTGGCATAGGTGCAATACCCACTTGCATCGGTGCGGTAGATAATGTCGGTGGCATCCTCAACGAGATGTTTGTATCTTTGCTCGCTGTTGCGCAAGGCATTTTCAATTTTTTGGCGCTCACAGATTTGCTGTTCTAATTCTTGGGCGTGATGGCGCAGTTTGTCGTAAAGACGCACCGTTTCCAGCGCAAGACCGGCATTTTCGGCGAAGACAGTAATGACGCGTCTTGCCTGTGCATCGAAGCCGTTTCTGTGGGGGGATTGTAAGTCAATGGCTCCGATGATGTGGTTGTAGGCGCGAAGGGGAATGACCATTTCTGATCGGGTATATGTGCTGTCTGGCACGTACCGAGCATCCTGAGTAACGTCTGGCACGTAGATGATCTCGCCTTTGCGAACGGCCGTTGCGATCAATCCCTCCCCTCTAAGTGGAATTGTGCCCAGGGGTTCATCGCAAAAACGGCCAACTCTGGCTAACCATTCCAAATGATTAGTTTCTTCGATTGGATATAGCTGAATGCGATCAGTGCTCAGCTTCAGCGGTGTGTCCAAAATCAAAACGCCACAGGCGTCGAATCCTAGCTGGTCAATCGTGATATGTGCGATCTGTTCCGCCAATTCCTGCACAGAAGATGGTTGAAAAAGTTGAATTGCCGCTTCGTAAATTAATTTTACTTCTTCAGCATCGGCTTCAACCTGCGCCTCTGTATTGCGCCTTGCAGTTAAATCGGTCACCGTAGAGATGGTGCCAATAATACGGCCATGTTGATCCAGGTTAGGCACGCTGTGAACCAGCGCATATAGCCAAATGCCATCCATGCGGCTTAAACGCGCCTCGTATGAGGTAGTGATCCCTTCCAGATTTTGCATTTGGGCCTGGATGAGTTTGTGGCGATCTTCGTGGTACGTAACGTCTAGCGCGGTTTTACCAATCAATTCATTTGGCTCATGGCCAAGCATTTGCGCATAGGCCGGATTTACATATTCAAACGTGCCCTCAACGGTAGATACCACCAATCCTTGTCCCATACTCTTCATAATTTGCTGCGCAAAATTTCTTTCTTTCGCTAAGGTGGCTTCTGTGCTTTTGCGAGCCAGCGCATTGGTAAAAATGAAAGAGACCATTTTTAGCTTGTTGATGGTCTCTTTTTGCCATTTGTATGCCGTGTTAAATGTGTCAAGCCCTAAGAAGCCTATGGTTTCCGCACCATAAACCAGCGGAACAATGACGGCCGATTTCACATTCTGCATTGCCAGCAGCTTCCGCTCGCTCTCGTGTTCCTCGTCCAGGCTGGCGATATTGTCCACGATGATGGTTTCCTGGTTGTGTAAGCGTGGCAGCCAATTGGAGAAAAGCGTAAAAGGCAAATTGTTGAAGTCAGAAAAGTTGGTGCTGCTGTTGGGTTTTTGCCAGTGATGACTTGTTTTAAGGGCACGGCCGTTTTCTACCAGCAAATAAATATAGGCACGGTCACATTGGTGAAAGGCAACCACATCAATTAGCGCATCATTGATGCCCTCATCAATTTCATGAACTGCAAGATTAATAAAGCTGCTAGCGAGTATGGTTAGGATGCGATCAAACTTAATCCGACTTTGCAGCTGCTTTTCGGTGTTGACTCGCTCCGAAACCTCGTTTTCAAGCTGCTCATTGGTCCGTTTTAGAGCGGCCGTTCGTGCTTTTACCTTTTTTTCCAGGAGCTGGTTGGTTCGCCGAAGCTCTAAACTTTCTTCATGCAAGAGGGATAGCGTAGAATTATTGCCGTTTTCGTTTATCTGCTGTGGTTGTATGTTCATAAAAACGTTTACTCGATCTATTTCAGAAAACATTCCCGCTTTCACACTGGATCATAGGAGAGGTGAAACGGCCTGACAATAGCCTTCATGTATCAGAACGGCCTGCCTATACAGGTAATTTGTAACCGATAAGAAGTTGTTATGTAAACTTTCGGTAGTTTTGAAATCAATATAGCCATTCCCAGACACCAACGGTTTTTTCACGGCGTTCGTGCGGCATTTTCACGGCCTGTTGAGTGTGGATATGACATAATTTTGGCAGAAGATTTCTTTTTGGCCGCCTTGGCACCGCGATTGCCCGGCCAATAACATGTATGGGGAGCTTGACTGCGTTAGTCAGGCTGGATGGTGAAGTGCAAACTGATAGTCCCTTTGATTTAGAAGAAGTTGCTGCCTTGGAAGAGCCGGAACCTGCACGGCCATTTGGCTCCATCACGCTTTGGCTAGGTGTTTTGGGGTTGGTGATTCTATTTATCCCCCTTTATTTGATGTCAAATTCATTAGGTAACGAAGTGACCCGCCTTGAGGGTAAGGTTGTGCCGCTGCAAACAGCCCTTGCTTCTACACTTGGCCCGCAGTCAGAGGCTGAGGGGCTTATTGTGACGCTAACGGCCGTTCACGATCAAACCGCCCAAATGAACAGCATCTTAACCACCCTTAAAGCTGAAAACGTCGATTGGAACGCTGTCATGAGTGCTATCAACGACGTTAGTGAGAGTGAGTTGGCCTTGACCGGAGTAGAGCAAGCTGGTGACCAACTCATTATTCGAGGACGCGCCGCAGGTGATGCATTTGTAAACGCATATGCCAGCCAGCTTGAAGCGTCTGGTCAGTTTTCGCAAGTCATCATTCAATCTGTTTCCCAAATTGCAGAGCCTTTCCTTTCCCCCACGCCTACCCTGCCGCCACCGACGGCCACGGCGACCCCTGTGGTAACCAACACCCCATCGCCAACGGCCGTTCCAACGCGCGTACCCGTCACCCCCATGTCTACCTGGACGCCCACGCCGAAGCTCACAGACGATTTTGAATGGGACGATACCCATGCCAAGCCAATTTTTGTCGGTGCCCCTGCACAACTACACAACTTTTACCCTAATTTTGATGTCGATCACGTTGTCTTTTTAGCCAAAATGGGGCGTACGTACGAAGTTAGTACCGATTTTCTAGCTCCTGGCGTAGATACCTTCCTCACCGTGAGCTATGGTGATGTGGTGCTAGAGAATGATGATGCGACCTTAGGTACATTAAGCTCCAGCGTGACGCTGCAAGCACCCACCGACAGCGATGTGGAGGTGCTGGTGCGCGTGACCAACCGGGGCGTGTATGGGCCAGACAAATGGTACGATTTGCTGGTGCTAGAGATTGTACCTACTACGCCGACGCCTTCGGCAACCCCCACCAGCACGACCCCCACGCCTACGCCGTCGCCGACGGTTGATTTTCGGGATGTGTATGAACCGAATGATGTTGATCCCAACCCCATTGCCATTGGCGAGTCGCAAATTCATAACTTTTTCCCGAATGGCGACCTGGACAATGTGGGCTTTTTGGTGAAAAACGGCCGCTTCTACCAAGTTCTCACCTCGCAGCTTGGGGTAGGGGTGGATACGGCCGTCACAGTTTCCTTTAACGGCGAAACGTGGAGCAATGACGATTACGATCTGCCCGGCTCCGGCAATTTTGCCTCAGCCGTTTGCTTCCCAGCCGAAGTGGATGGTACGGCTGTTGCCGCCATTAGCAACGTGGCGCAGCAGTATGACCCCAGCAAAACGTACATTGTTTCTGTGCAAGAAGTGCCGTTTTTGACCATTGATCCCGAAGAGATAGATTTTGGCATGGTCACGCAGGGCAGTGCCAGTCCGCTAACGCAAACTGTGCAAATTGAAGGCAGCGAGCCGCTGGATTGGGAGGTGATAACCGAAACGCCGTGGCTAACCACCGACGTGATAACGGGCACAACCCCCGCCACCCTAAACGTTATCGCCGATATATCTGGTTTGGCTGTGGGCGTGCATGAGGGCGAGATTACCCTGGGTTGGGCAGATTTTTGTCGCCAAACCGTGCCTGTTACCATCCAGATTGACGCGGTGCAGAGCGAACTGCCAACGGAAAACGGCCGTTTCTTGCCCAGTGCTAAAGTCGCTCACCGCCAAAGTCAGGCAGTTGAATTTGTCATTGCGGTAACGTTAGGTGAAGCGCAATCGGTGGAACCGTAATGGATTTTAAGATTGAATCTGAGGAAATCCTCGACTACCTAAGCGACAATTGGCTGACGGTGACACCAATTTTCATCACCGGATTGTTGTTGATTGGCTACTTATTTTTCACATTGGGTACGCTGTTGCCCCGCTGGCAGCAACGCACCGAGCTTATAGCCACCAGTGCCACCGCGGAAGCCGCTGCCACCGAACGCGCCGCCCAACAGCAGGCTGCAACCGGACAGCGTGCCGCCGCCCAAGCGGAATTCGATGCCAGTGCCAATCGCTTTTTAACAGAAGCACAGGCGGCTCTGTTTTTAGATGGTTTGTATGACAGTGCAGTGCAAACGGCCGTTACCATCGTCGATTTACAGGTGCAGCCAATGCCTCAAGGGGCAAGCCCTGGTAGGCAAAAACCCGTCTACGACACGCGCCAGTTCCGTTTAGAAGCAATTGGCGCATTGCCGCAGTTGAATCAATTTGTGGGGCACATTGAGCAAACGGCCGTTCCCAGCGTCACCCTGCAAAACCTGCTCATCACCAGCGGTGAGGACGAGAATTCAGCTATCCTCACGCTAGAATTGCTCTTGTACACTTCCCCATTTTCTACTGGAGAATCCGTAGCTGACTTACCCGACTCACTGCCGACGGCGGAGGCAACGGCCGTGCCCCAACCAACTGTTACGCCAGCACCCACCGCCATGCCAGACGTAAGCAACCTGGTTAGCCAGCTAGATGCGCCGTGGGCAGCCGAAAATTGGCCTGAGGTCATTCGTATCATTCAAGAGATTCGGCAGCAGGCACCTAGTGAGCCGGGCATGGCAGAAAAACTGTATGCGGCCCGTGTTAACTACGGATACCAATTGGCCGGTTTGGGCGACACAAATGGTGCGGCAGAACAGTTTGAGCAGGCGTTAGCCATCTTCCCGCAGGGCACAGAAGCGGAAGTCGGGCTGCAATCCCTTTTTGCGCCGGCACCCACAGCCACCCCCGAAACCACCATTTACGTTGTAAAGCGGGGGGATACGCTTTATTCCATTGCCCGCCGATTTGGCTCTACGGTTGATGCCGTCAAGGTGGCTAATGGCCTGATTAGCAACAACATCACCCCCGGCCAGCAGCTCATCATCCCCTAAATTATTTATTTGTTCTTGGGGCAGTGTGGTTAGAAACGGCCGTTCTACCTCATAAAAATCTCTTTCATTTAGTAGCAAAATCTTCTTCTCTCCCTATAATGATGACAATTCTGGCTCAACATCCCCTGTTCCGATGGTGGATAAACCAGTTAGGTATCTTTTTCTTTTGCAAATGAGCTGGAATGACCTTCCGATTTGAGTTTTTAACCATTCTATTGAGCCTTGTTAGGAAAAATATGGAAACGACTATTACGCCAGATGAGATATTCTTTTACTGCCATGCTCCTTTTGATACCGGCATTATTTTGGCCACAGTGACAACCAATAAACCCGAAGATTTGCAAGCAGAAGCAGAAAATGCCGCTTCCATTATGAGGGCCGAGACAAAAATGAATTGGGAGATTGAAAAGTCAATCACCATTGTATCCGCAGATGATGAGGAATTTAGTTTCGGTGGATACAATTCTCCTCTCGCAATTGGGTTCTTACAGGTTGATATTTTGGATCAACTTTCTAACAAAAAATTAAAATTCAATCATCCGGCGATAGGCGACATTGAATGCGAGATTGACAGTGCCAACTTATACATCCATAGATTTAGAACTGGTATAGTCAATTTTCGGGTGAAAATCCCCGAGGCAATATGGCTAGATATACCTGCATTGAGCGTCTTACGTAATTCTTTGCAAACAAAAACTAATTTTCAAGCAATTTTCGATCCAATATTGATTGAAATTGTCAACACCTTAAAGCAAAAACTGGGCGATTTGAGTTCACCTGAATTTCCATCTGAAACCTTTGATTTTGGAATTACTGCAAATCTTGAAAATCCTATGTATTGGTCACATAGTATTTTGTGCGCTTACACACCATCAGACCAGGTAAAGAAGACCGGAGAATTTCTTTCTCAAGCCTTGCGCAAACAAAATCCAGGTCATATCGAAAACTTTGCTCCCCCCCGAGCCAACGTTTTCTGTTTTACGGATGCTGGGAACTCTCTCGTGTGCGTGCCATCACGCCATAGCGAGATTGAGGTGAAAAGTTGGACACGACTAATAGAGATAGAAAATTACATCTATAAAGTTATCTGGGATTTGGATCATATGCTTTACATGGAACTAACCAATATTTCTGCCTCAGTAAGGAAAAATAATAACTTGAATCAGGATTTAATTCGGAATCGCATCCATCAATTAAAACGACTATCGATCCTGCTGGAAATATTGATTGATGATTTTGCCCCTCGACATCTAACCGTGGATTTTGGCCGAATGCACTACCTTGACCTTATATTTGAGCGATGGCGAATGAAAAATTTGTTGGACGATGTACGCAAGAAATTTGAAGTATTGGAAGAACTCAATCAATACATCATCTCGCGTATCCAGGAATCCAGCCAGCAAAATCTAAACCGGGTGCTTGTACTCATCACGGTCTTAACGATTGTTAGCGTTATGACAGACAGCCTAGCTTTAATTGAACAAATTCGGAGTGGCTCAAGCGATATTATCAATACAGTCCTGCTTATGCTGGCTTCATTAGCAATCGTACTGGGGTTAATATTCCTCGTACCATACATCAGGAGGAGATTTAACAAAATTGACTAATCCCCTGCCCAAAGATGCAAGATGGAATGTCAACAATTTTATTGCCTTTAAAGCGACCCTGTCTGTCGATTTATGGATGCCTATTTGGGTTATCTTTCTTACAAACCGGGGTATTTCACTAACACAACTCGCAATAGCAGACGGATTACATCGTTTGGTAGCCGTTGTGCTTGAGGTACCAATGGGTATCGTTGCAGATAGGTGGGGTCACCGCGTTAGCTTGATTTTAGGCTCGTTTGGCTTTGTACTGACAATGGCAACGCTTGCACTTACGACAAATTTCTGGCTGCTAATGCTTTCTTGGGTTTTGTGGGCGGTGTCTGTTACGTTAGTGTCTGGTGCGGACGAAGCGTTTCTATTTGAATCGCTGGATTCTGTTAATCTGGGGACAAAGTACCGACATTATTTTGGACGATCCCAAGCGGTTACATTGATTTCCAGCGCAATTGGCAGCTTGATAGCCAGCCCCCTGTATCAAATCGTGGCTGTTCTTCCAATTGCAATAAATGGTGTAGCGGCATTCATCGCTACTTTGTTCATTAGCATTACCAGGCCTGTTAAGAAGCGGGTACATTTTGTCCCGCTGTCATTGACACAGACCTGGCATAAGATCAAGCAGGACTTAAGGCGGTTCAACATAGGTACCGTTATTTTCATTGGTGCATTGGCATATGCTCTATTTTGGTCAAGCACTTTGTTTTATCAACCATATTTACTGGAAATCGGCGTTCCACTCGATTATTTTGGGGGTTTTTATGTTGTAATCTTATTCTCAGGGGCCTTTGGAGCTTTTATTGCCCTGCGACTGTCCAAATGGGTGGGAGATGCGCGCTTGATCGGTGGACTGTTGATTTTGTTATGGCTGGCTGGTTTACCAATGGCTTTAACTTTTTCGCGGTGGGCTTTGGTTGGTATTGTTGTTATTTGGTTGGGTTACTACATTATCAACTCGATTATTAGCGATAACTTGCAAAAGCTGGTGTCATCTGATGTTCGGGCCACAATTGGATCGATGCGCAATTTCATTGGCAGTATTCTTGTGATTTTTACGCGAGTTATTGCTGGAGCCGTGGCCGACAATTTGGGATTACAAGCAGGTTTGGTTGTGCTAATGTTTCTGTTGTTGCCGTGTTTTGCAGTCGGCGTTTATTTGGTTCAGCGGAAATGGAAAAGTATATTTGCTAATTAGCGTGAATTTAGCCCAAGTTGCTAAGCAAACCACCGAGAAATCGCGTTTCGGTTTTCAAAGTTCTTTTGGTTTTTTGCTTAACTCGGTTTAGGAGAGCGTTCGTACATTCAAATGAAATCAAACTTCCGGCGAATCTTTGGTTTGCTGCTTTGCATGATGGTAGGGATATTTTTAGAGGCTTGCGGTAATGAGACGCAACGGCCGTTACCAACCCTCGTTCCCTCTACCACACCAATTTCAGCTATAGAAACTGACTCCTCAATAATTGCTTCCACTTTTACCCCCTTGCCGACAGTTGAGGTCGAAATTTTACCGAGTGCAACGCCGTTTCCAACAGTTACAGTTGTTCCCACATCCACCCCCTTGCCGGGGCTGCTTTTGAGTGCCCCAGAGGATTTTGGCACCGATCGCAACCCGCTGACCGGGGAGATTGTGGCTGAACCAGCAAATTTGTTGAGACGGCCGTTAGCCATCAAAGTCTCCAATAATCCCCCCAAATACGCCCGCCCGCAAAATGGCCTGAGTCAGGCTGATCTGGTGTTTGAGCATGTTACCGAGGTGGACATTACCCGCTTCACCGCCATCTTTTACAGCCAAACGCCGCCAGACATTGGCCCAGTGCGCAGTGCCAGGCTCATTGACAAAGAGCTACCCGCTATGTACGATGCCGCGCTGGCGATGTCCGGGGCGCATCCCATCGTCTCTCAGCGGCTGCACGGCTCCGACATTGAAGATCGGATTTTGCGTTCTCACGAGGCTGGTTTTTACCGCATGGATGAAGATAAGCCGTGGGAACACACCCTTCATGCCGACCCGTCTGGCCTGTGGCAAGCGATTGCCGCCCATGATGAAGACCGCCCGCCCCAATTTACTGCCTGGATGACCTTTAGCACGCTGCCGCCTCCTGATGGCGAGCCTGCTGGTCGCGTAACCGTAGCGTATGATACGTACACTCTGGTTGAGTGGGTTTACAATGCGGCAGACGGCCGTTACTATCGCTGGGCCGATGGGGAAGCGACGATTGATGCCAACAACGAGCAGCAAATTTCAGCGGCCAACGTGATTTTGCTTACGGCCGTTCATGAAAAAGACCGCTCTATTTGCCTCACTCACAGTGAGGGCGTTTGCTCCGATTGGCCGCTTGAAATTCAGATTTGGGGGCAGGGGGAGGCAATTATTTTGCGCGATGGTAAGCAATATCCCGTCACCTGGCTGCGCGAAAACCGCAGCGATATGTTTACGTTTGTGAATGCGGCCGGTGAGCCTGTGCCGCTACAAATTGGGAATAGCTGGTTTCAGGTGCTGCCACATTATTACGCCAATCCGATAACGATTAAACCTAACTAACCTTACTGGATAAACATCTCCTAACAAGATTCAAAATTGATCTATTGGCCTTTATTGGTAGCCGCGGATTCTTTCCGCGCCAATTGCACGCGGAAAGAATCCGCGGCTACTATGCCGTTTTTTCAAGGATTTCACAGATCCATGCAAAATCTGCTGATTTTATCTTTCTGCTAACGGAACCCAGGCGCGGTCCATGATGCCAGTGTAGCGAGATTGGGGGCGGATGAGACGGCCGTACTGAATCTGCTCAAAACAGTGGGCCAGCCAGCCAGCCGTGCGCCCAACGGCAAAGGTGGGGGTAAAAATGTCGGTTTCCAGCCCCAGGCCGTGCAGCAGCAGGGCCGTGTAAAACTCCACGTTGGTTTGCAGGTTGCGCCCTGGTTTGTGCCGCGCTAAAAGGCGAACGGCCGTTTCCTCCACAGATTTTGCCAATTCATACAAGGCCATATCGCCGTCGGCGCGGAACATTTTCTCTGCCGCTGCGCCCAGCACCTCTGCCCGCGGATCGCGCACTTTGTAGACGCGATGGCCAAAGCCCATCAGCCGTTCGCCAGCGTCCAGCTTGGCTTGCAGCACCGCTTCGGCCCGGTCGGCCCGGCCAATCTCAAAGACGGTATCGAGGGCTGGGCCAGGTGCGCCACCGTGCAGTGGCCCTTTTAAGGCGCCAATGGCCCCGGCAATGGCCGATACCAAATCGGATTGAGTGGCCACAATGACTCTGGCTGCGAATGTTGAGGCGTTCAACCCATGATCGATGACGGTGTTGAGGTATGTTTCTAAGCCGCGCACGCGGGCCTCGCTGGGAATCTCACCCGTGAGCATGTAGAGGTAGTTGGCAGCATGGCCCAAATTTGGATCGGGGGTAACCGGGTCTTGGCCTTGCCGCAGGCGATGGTAGCTAGCCACAATGGTGGCAACTCGCGCCACCACTGTTTTGGCAGTGGTTTGATGATCGGCTGCGCTGCTGCCTAAATCCAGCGTAGCCGAGGCCATGCGCAGGGCGTCCATTGGGGCAGTGTTGGCTTTAGCGGCTTCGTGTAGCAAATTTAGAGTGGCGGGTGGCAACGGCCGTAATGCAGCCAGCTCCTGTTTGAATGCATCTAGTTCAGCCTGGGTGGGGAGACGGCCATGCCACAGCAAGTAGGTGGTCTCTTCAAACGTAGCGTTGGCCGCCAGCCGCGCCAGGGGAAAGCCGGCAATAATCAATTCGCCTTTCAAACCATCTACATGGCTCAGTTCCGTTTCTGCGGCCACAACCCCCTCTAAACCGGGCGTGAATCCATTGTTTGTTGACATGATGACTCCTTAAAAATTATTGACGTTCGTTGCTAAATTCTGTATGCTTCATTTTAATAGTTGATTATATTGTGTCAATATTGATTAGTTTGACAATGTTAAATTAGGCTCGTGAGAGCCAATATCAGTAAAATTTGAAAATGGAAAAGAAAAAACTTCACGGTTAGCCCAGTGGGGGCTAAATGAAGCAGCTATCGATAAATTGGGTGAGCGGCTTGACCAGTATCATGAACGTTATCGTTATTGGATGAAAACCAAGACACGCGATACCAGTGAATATGGCTATCATTACCTGAGTGGCTTGTTACGAATGGAGAGCAACCGGCATATCAGCGGGATTGCCCGTGTAGCGGGAATCCCCGAACAAAATCTGCAACAATTCATCGCCGATTCACCTTGGGCCGGGAACGATTTGATCGCCGTCCTGCAACAAGATATCAGCAGTTTGCCCCACTACCAGCAAGGCAGTGTCCTCATTGCTGATGAAAGTGCAGAGGAGAAGGCCGGTGATGGCAGCGCCGGCAGCAGTCGGCAGCACAATGGTCGCCTGGGAAAAGTTGACATGAGTCAGGTGGGTGTGTTTTTGGCCTTGGCCAAAGATGGCTACCGCACCTGGATTGATGGCGAACTGTACTTGCCAGAAAAATGGTTCACCCCGGCCTATGCGCGGCGACGCAACAAGCTAGCCATCCCCGCTGACCGGGAATTTCAGACCAAGATCGAACTGGTACTGGTCATGGTCAAGCGGGTCCTGGCCAATGGCGTCGCCTTTGACGCCTTTGACTGCGACAGCTTGTATGGCCGCAGCCACTGGTTGCGGGCTGAATTAGACCAGCTGTCCATCCAATACTTTGCCGATATTCCCTGCAACTTGTCGCTTTATCTGGAGAAACCTCAGGTCATCCGGGAACCAAAGCGCAAGCATGTCCAAATTACTGTGTTAGGCAGTCAGACCACACCTGAACAACTGGCATCGGCGTTCTCATTCACCGCCATCACCCTTCGTCCACATGAACGGGGCCATCTCACTGCCCAATTTGCCCGGCAACGGGTGTGGACCGTCAGTGAAGAGGGAAGTTGCCGCCAGGAATGGCTGCTGATCCGCCGCGCCAACGGTAAAGTTACTTATTCACTGAGCAATGCCCCGGCTGATATTCCTCTGGAGACAATGGCCCGGCACAAGTCGCATCGCTACTTCATCGAACGGGCCCATCAGGACGCCAAATCGGAGTTGGGGTGGGATGAATTTCAGGCCCAGAAGTACCCTGCCTGGGTTCACCATCTCGCCTTGACCATCATGGCCAGTGCCTTCATCACCGAAACCTTGCTCGAGTGGACGGAGGCATATCCTCGTGACCCGGCTTTGTTGGCTGCCTACGAAACGGATACTTTGCCCAATTTATCGATTGTTAACGTTCGTACCTTGCTACGAGCCGCGTTGCCGTTGCCGCAGTTGTCGTCACGCCAGGCGGCTGAATTGGTTGTCAAACACTTGGATAATCGTACTCGCTCACGAAAGTCACGGCTTAGAAAGGCTCGTGGCCCGTGAATCTAACATTGTCAAATTAGTTAATCAATGCAAGGCGGTTCTAAGATGGAATTGGTTGATTTTTTGGAGGCTGCACGGCGGATACGGCCGTACATGCACCACGCCCCCCTCATCCGCAGCGATTTTCTGAGTGAACAGACGGGCGGCGGTGTGTGGCTTAAGCTGGAGAATCAGCAGCCGACAGGCTCGTTTAAGGTGCGCGGCGCGTTGAACAAACTTAGCCAGCTGAGTGACGTGGAGCATGCGCGGGGGATTGTGGCGGCGTCGGCGGGCAACCATGCGCTGGGCGTGGCCCATGCCGCAACGTCCTTGGGGCTGCCCCAGGTAGATATTTTTGTGCCGGAAACCGCGCCAGATGCGAAGCTAAAAAAGCTGCGTCGCTTTCCCATTAATTTGCACCTGGTGGGGCAAACGTATGAGGACGCACACCAGGCTGCCGCCCGTTTTGCCGCTCAAACGGGCGCGTTGGAAGTTGCGGCGTATGACGATCTGGATGTGATTGCTGGGCAAGGTACGGTCGGTGTGGAAATCATGACCGATTTGCCGTCGGCGGATTTGATTTTGGTGCCAATTGGGGGCGGGGGCTTAGTGAGCGGGGTGGCCACGGCCGTTCGCCATATCAACCCGGCTGGCAAAATTGTGGGTGTGCAGCCAGAAGCAAGTCCTGCCGCGCAGCTCAGTTTCACCCAAAACCAAGCCATCGACCCATACGACCATGCGCCGACCATCGCGGATGGTTTGGCAGGTGGCTTTGGCGTGAAGCCATTTGAGCTGCTGCGCCAAAATCCGCCGGAGATTGTGCTGGTAAGCGAGGCGCAAATCCGGCAGGCGATTTTCGCTTTGCTATCAGAGCAGCAGTTGGTGATTGAGCCATCTGGGGCAACGGCCGTTGCGCCGCTGCTGACTGGGGCGGTGGATGTGCGCGGGAAAACGGCCGTTTGCCTGCTGACGGGTGGCAATTTAGATATGAACTTGCTGCGCGAGATTGTGAATGGAGATTGGCGATTGGCGATTAAAGAGTGAAGACAGCCAATCTCCAATCTCTAATCTCCCTATCTCCAAAGGATTTTGCATGGCCCAAGGCAACTTTCTAACAGCCAAAGAAGCGGCAGCGATGCTGGAAATTTCGCTGCCGACGCTGTACGCTTACGTGAGCCGGGGACTGATTCGCTCAGAGCCAGGTACGGGCAAAAGCCGAGCGCGTCGCTACCGGCGGGCCGATGTGGAGGCGTTGCTGGCGCGTAAGGCATTGCGCCAAAATCCCGCCCAGGCTGCCGAGAATGCGCTCCACTTTGGCGCTCCGGTTCTCACATCGGCAGTGACCTTGATTGAAGACGGCCGTTTCTTTTACCGAGGGTACGAAGTGACAAAATTGGCGCAAACCACCTCGTTTGAAGCGGTAGCCTCCCTGCTGTGGCGCGATTCACTGGCGACGGACGATCTTTTTCCGCCTCAGCTTCCCCCAGGTTTGCAGCAGCGCATGATCGCCATGCAGCCAATTTTGCAGCCTCTGCCACTTTTTGAGCGGTTTCAGGTGGCTTTGCCGCTGCTGGCAGGGCATGATTTGGCGGCGTACGATTTGGCAGCAACGGCCGTAGCCCAAGCGGGTGTCCGTCTGCTGCATCTGCTCAGTTGGGCAGTTACGGGGGAACGGCCGCACGCGAATATAGCCGCCACGTTGCAGCAAGCGTGGGCACCGCAAATCCCGACGCTCCAGAACTTGTTCAACACCGCCCTCATTTTGTGCGCCGACCATGAGCTGAACGCTTCGGCCTTTGCGGCGCGGGTGGTGGCTTCGGCACAGGCAAACCCGTATGCCGTGGTGCAGGCAGGGTTAGCAGCCTTGCAAGGGGCGCGGCACGGTGGGCACACGGAGCGTGTGGTTACGCTGCTGCGCGAGGCTGGCTCTGAGGCCGGGGTACGCCCGGCGGTGGCGGCACGGCTGCGACGCGGCGAACAGATTCCGGGCTTTGGCCATCTGCTTTACCCCAATGGCGATCTGCGGGCGCGGCTGCTGCTAGATTTGGTGGCGCGGGAATTTGAAGGGGAAACGGCCGTCTCCACTGTGCAAGCGTTGATTCAGGTGATGGCAGAAGCGACCGGGCAGCTACCGACGATTGATTTGGGCTTGGCCGCGTTGGCAGTAGCGGCTGAGCTGCCAGAGGGTGTGCCATTGGCACTGTTTGCCCTGGGGCGCACGGCGGGCTGGCTGGGCCAGGCCATCGAGCAATATCAGGAAGACCAGCTCATCCGCCCCCGCGCCCGCTACGTGGGCAAACGGCCGGTTTGATTTGTTGCCACAGAGGACACAGAGGTTTTCTCTTTTTCTCTGTGTCCTCTGTGGCCAATCAATCGTCGTGGGTGTGGCGGTGGGTGATGTCCGGCAGGTGGTGGTGTTCGTGTGAGTTTTCAGCATGTTCATGCGGATGGGCGTGGCTGGTGTTGGCTGATTCGCCATCATGCGTGTGCATGTGGTGGTCATCATCGTGATCGTGCCAATGCTCGTGAAAAACGGCCTCGTGGACATGGTAATGGCTATGCTCTTCATTAACCAGATAAATCGCGCCGATAATCATGAGCGGCAGCGCCAGCAAAAAGAGAAAGCTCGGTGTTTCACTAAACAACAGCAGCGAGAGGAGCACGCCAGCCACTGGTGCGGTGCTGAACAACGCGCTGGTGCGTGCCGCCCCCAAATGGCGCATGGCGCGGATGAACAAGGTGATGCTGAGGCCGTAGCTCAGGCCGCCAAGCAGTAATGCCCCCAAAATGATGCCCAAACCTGGGAAGCTGTTGCCCAAAAGCAAGGCCAAAAGCAACGAAAATAATCCGGCCACCAATCCTTTGACAATGACAATGGTGAGCGGGTCTTTGGCAGAAATGTTGCGCGTAAAGTTGTTGTCGATGCCCCACAGCACACAGGCTAGCAAAATCCCTACTGCACCGAGTGAAAAACCCCAACTGCTGCCCGGCGCGTAAGAGAGCAAAATCGTGGCCCCTGTAATGGCCAGAATGGCTAACCAGGCACGGCGCGTCACTGCCTCCCTAAAGGCGAGGGCGGCGATGAGCGTGGTGGCCACGCCCTCAAAGTTGAGCAGCAGGGAGGCGGTAGCTGCGGCCGTTTCGCGCAAACTGAACAGCAACACAATGGGAGCCGCGATACCTCCAGCCAATATCGCCCCGGCCAGCCAGGGAATGTCTTCTTTGCCGATAGGGGTCTCGGTGGCAACGGCCGTTCTCCCCAAACGTTGCCCCACTTTTATAAGCAGCAAGCCTAAGCCGCTGCCAAGATACAAGAACGCTGCCAGGGCGACAGGCGCCACCTCGCCCAAAAATAGTTTTGACAGCGGCGCACTCATACCAAAGAGTGCGGCAGCCGCCAATGCTTGTAAAAACGGAGCGAGATTTTGTCGGGTCATGCGCTGATCTTAGCATTGGAAGGACAGAATGACCATTGACGAAAAATGTTTCTTTCCGCCATAATGCGCCCATGTTTGCCTCATTGCGACGCGTGATTTTGCCGGTAACGGCCGTTCTTTGTCTCCTTTTTGGGCTGTTTTGGCTCTGGTTTTGGTACGAATTTAGCCTGAAATGGGCACTGGCGGACGCAATGCCTGCGCCGGGCGATTCGACGGTGGTTTTCTACGGCAGTGGTGTGGCCGAGCTTGGTTTTCTGGCGTTTGGCTGGCTGCTGCTGGCAATTATTTTGTACGCCCTGCATCGTCGCTGGCGCGGGCGTCGGGAGATGGGAGATTAGAGATTTGAGATGACGGACTCTCTAATCTTCTAATTCTCCAGTCTCCAATCTCCATTTTGCAACGGCCGTTTTCCCCCTAACCCATTCCACAATACAATTAAATATGGCAAATCTAAACCTTCTTCACCGATTGTCCCCACCCCAGGATGAGACCGTGCAGCTCAACCTGGATGATTTACGCGGGCGGCTGGCCCAGCGGCTGGCCATGCTGGCCATTGGCGTGGCCCAAACTTTCATTCTCTTCTATGAATCCCCAGAACCGTTTCCTGTGCCAGCGATTGGCTTTTGGCTGCTGCTAACGGGAACTGGTGTGGGCGCGCTCTCGCTGTCGGGCCAACGCCCTCGGCTGGCGCGGCACGTATTGGTGTGGGGCTTAACGGCCGTCCTCCTCTTTGCCATGATCTTTTTGCCTGCTCCCTGGCTACCGTTTGTGGGCGTGTTGCTCATCTTTTGCCAGGCGATGCTGGTGCAGGGGAGCGAGTTTATAACCGGGGCGTTGCTGGCGGGAACGGCCGTTTATCTCGGCACCGTGCAAAATTATCCTTATCCGCTGGCGGGCGTTCTCACCAACCTGGTTTTGGCCGTGCTCATCGCCTGGCTCACGATACGTGCCCTGTACACCGCGCTGGATTGGCTTAGCAAAACCCAGCGCCGTGCTGAGCAGCTGCTGGACGTCACTCGCAGCCAGCAGGCGGAACTCCGCAGCACCGTCAAATCGTTACAAACCACCAACGAACTGCGCCTCCAGGCCGAGCGGGAACTGCTTATCGCCAATAAGCAAGCGCGTGAATCGCAACGAATGAAGGAGCAATTTGCCGCCAACATCAGCCACGAATTTCGCACGCCGCTCAGCATCATTTTAGGCTTTAGCGAGGTGATGTATCTGTCGCCAGAGGTGTATGGCAGCCAACCGCTGCCGCCCAAGCTGGTGCGCGACGTCAGCCAGATTTACCGCAACAGCCGCCACCTCATGAGCATGATTGACGACATTCTTGACCTTTCCCATTTTGAAATGACGGGCTTCACCCTGAACAAGGAGCCAACCGACCTGGAACCGCTGCTGCAAGAGTCGCTTGGCATGGTGGCGGATCTATTCCGCAACGAGGCCGTCACCCTCAAGGCAGAAATTGAGCCAGATTTGCCCCTGCTGGAGCTGGATCGGACCCGGATGCGCCAGGTCTTGCTCAACTTGCTCAACAATGCCTGCCGCTTTACCGAGGCAGGCACCGTCACGTTGCGGACCTTCCAGCAGGATGGTGAACTGCGCATTCAGGTAGTTGATACAGGGCCGGGCATCCCTGAAGAACAGCTAGCCCGCATCTTTACCGAGTTTTACCAGGTGGATTATTCTCTGAGCCGCAAACATGGCGGGGCGGGCTTGGGATTGGCGATTTGCCACCGCTTTGTGCAGGCGCACGACGGCCGTATCTGGGTAGACAGCATCTTGGGGGAGGGGGCCACGTTCACCATTGGCTTGCCCATCGAGCAACTGTCACCGGGCGGACAACTGTATCGCACCCGCGCTTTGGCGGCACAGCCCAGCAGAAAATTGGCACCTGTACTCATGGTGGATTCTGATCCCACCGTGGTGAGCCTGGTGCAGCGTCATCTGACTGAGTACGAGGTTATTCCTGTGCCAGATTCGCACAGCTTGGCTGATAAAGTTACCGAACATCATCCAACGGCCGTTTTGCTAAACGTGGCACCGGGGTCAGAAATAGCCCCGCCACCGCTGCCGCTGCCAGTGCCGGTGATTACCTGCTCATTGCCCAGCCGCACCTGGATGGCCGACGCCTTTGGTGCGCTGGCCTGCCTAAACAAGCCCATCAATTTTGAGCAGCTCAACCGCCTCATCGACGGGCTGGGTACGGTGCAAAACGTGTTGGTGGTGGATGACAACAGCGGCGTGTGCCAACTGGTCGAACGGGGCCTGTCAGCGCGAGCCGTTCCCTTGGGCGTGCGTGTGGCTTACGACGGCGAAAGCGGCCTGAGTGCCATGCGGCAGCAGCCCCCAGACCTATTGCTGCTCGATTTAATCATGCCGGGGTTAAACGGCCGTGACGTGTTCGACCTCATGCAGCAGGACGAGGCGCTGGCTAAGATTCCCGTCATTTTGCTCACCGCCACAGATTTTATCAGCGAACAGTTTGCCGGGCAGACGAGCCAACTTACCGTGCAGCGTTCCCAAATGTTCCAACCGATGGAACTGCTGCAATGTATTCAACCCATCATCAAAACGCTCCAGCCCCAATATGGCAACTGGCTGGCAGACCAATCTGCCGATGAACCCACTGAAAAAACTCGCGCGGAGGCGCAAAGCCGCAAAGGCGTCCAGAGGGAAAATCTGTGAAATCTGCGAAATGGCTCGACTGCGCTCACCACAAGCCTGTGGTTTTTCAGTAGAGTCACCAATGGACAATCACAGGAAAAGCTGGGATGATTGAGACCATGACGCCGCAACCCCCAGACCAATTTGTAGAAGATGTGAAAGTTGCCCTAGAGCATTTGTATGACTTTGCTTTCCTGCAAAACCTGGCTTTGGCCCAGCAGTTGGCCAGCAGCAAAAAACGGCCGAGCCAAACGTTGGGTCATCATTTGCGGCGGGAGCTCATTGAAGCGATTGAAGCCCTTAGCCCTGAACCGGGCGCAGCGGCCCACGCACCAGACATGCGCCAATACAATTTGCTGCAGCTGCATTATGTGGAAGGATTAACGGTGCAAGATGTGGGGCAGCGGCTGGGGCTGTCTACCCGGCAAACGCATCGCTCGCTGCGTAAAGCGGAGGCCAGCGTGGCTACGATTTTGTGGACGAGGGTGCAGTCGGCAACGGCCGTTTCCCAATCACCAGAATCCGCAGCCCAGCTATCATCTGTGCAGGCGGAGTTTGCCCAGCTAGAGACAACGCTCCAGCCAACCGATTTGGGGCAGCTTTTGCAGGAGGCGCAAAAGGCGGTGGCCCCACTGGCGCAGGCGCGTGAAGTTACCTTTCAACGAGAAGAACCGTGGCCGAGATTGGTGGTTTCGGTGGATACGGCCGTTTCTCGCCAGCTACTTCTCAGTGTCCTCAGTCGCCTCATTCAAACCACGCGGGAGCAAATTATCACCATTCGGGGAACGCTGGGCGAAGAGATGGCGCAGCTTTCGCTTTCGTTCCCGACAGCAGAGCCACTGGCCCACAATTTTGCCAGCGACAGTGTGATTGCACCGCTGGCTGAGAAGTTAGGGTGGAAAATGGTGGTTGAGGGTGGAAACGGCCGTTACCAACTCCAAATCCAAATCCCCCTACATGGCCCCGTCGTCCTGGTAGTCGATGATAATCAGGGGTTGGTGGAACTGCTGGAGCGCTACCTGACGGGCCACAACTGCCGCGTCATCGCCGCCAACAGCGGGGAGGAGGGGCTGGCCGTGCTCAACCGCACCACGCCAGACGCCATCATTCTGGATGCGATGATGCCCGACGTAAGCGGTTGGGATGTGTTGCAAACGATACGGACGCGGGTGGAAACGGCCGAAACCCCGGTCATCCTCTGCTCCGTCTTCAACGACCCCGAACTGGCCTACGCCCTCGGCGCGTCCCACTTCATCTCCAAACCCGTCAGCCGCGATCAGATTCTTACCGCACTGCGTCAGTTGAAGGTAGTTTGAATTGCATAGAAAATTGTCAAGAGGCTAACGAAGATTTATACTGCTTTGGTTCTTGAGTTTGTCTTTGTTAGGCGATTTATTTGCCAATCGCGAAAGTTTAAAGCAGTTGGATTTGTTACTTGGAGGGCTATACTGTGAATACAATAGATTATGCTACGATGTCAATAGCAATCACCAGCTTAATTGTTGCACTGTTTTCGCTTCATAATTCTATACGCACTTATCAATTTAGAGTTAGGCAAGGCCAAGCAAGCACATTATTTCAGGTTATGGAACGACTTGAAACCGATGAAATGCGAGTAATCAAACACGAAATTATCTACCCTTTTGAAGGAAATAATTCTGGATTGTCGAACAGTGAGGTAAATCAAATTCAGTGCTGGGGAGCGGAAATGGATATAATTTCCCTCCTTGTCCGCAATAAAATAATTGATAATGAAGATTTTTTCCGTGTATATGGTGACGTGATAATGCGAACCGCTTACAGATTAGCGCCATTCGCAAATTCCAGACGCAGTAGCCGGGGTGATCAATATTGGATGGAGTACCAATTATTAACCGTTAATATCCTGAAAATATGGCGTAAGCAAAGGCAGGTTGGAGACTATCCACAAGTAATTGGTCTTCCAAACACTGAACAGCAGCTCACTTTAGAACAGTTATTAGGTGACCCAAGTTTTCGAAGGTTTCTTTCAGCAAATAATGTAAAACTGGAAAATATTTAGCCCATTTTTAGGTAGCTTCAACTCTCTAAAATTGGTTATAAAGAAGAAGGTTAATGTACAAGAACTTAGACTATGCTTCAATTGAAATGCAGTGTCCAGATTTAAATAAAACTCCTATCCATCATTTACCAACGAAATATTCAATTCGAGACTTTCAACCAGGAGATGAAAGGGTATGGCTTGCGATTCAGAAATTAGCTGACAAATATAACGTAATCACAGAGGCCCTTTTCTATCAAGAGTTTGGAAATCAAATACAGATAATCAAACAACGTCAGCTATATCTTTTAAATCCATCCAAACAGACTATAGGCACTTCGACAGCTTGGTTCACCATGTCAGGTAGTCGGCCCAATTGGGGCAGAGTGCATTGGGTTGCAATTGTTCCATCAGAACAAGGAAAAGGATTAGCGAAACCATTACTTTCTTTCACCTGCCGGAGATTATGTGACCTGGGTCATTCAAAGGCGTACTTAACGACTGCAAATAATCGAATTGCTGCAATCAATCTTTACCTTAAGTTTGGATTTCAGCCGATAATCACTACCAAAGATCAATTGGAAATATGGACATCTCTGGAATCTAAGTTGAGAGAACCTATTCCTTGGGAGGGTATAAATTTTCCAGAGTAGAAGGTCAGGACACCAACAACATCCAGTGTTGTTGCAATTAATTGTGAGTGAGCTTGCTTTTGGGTTGAGGCTTTAGTAACTGCTGGTGCCATCTACATGCAATTCTTGGTTATATAACCTTTGGTGCTAGTTCATAAACTGAACTCAGCAATTGACAAATGAACGAATCCATCATCGGCAGGTTGTAAACCATGCCATTGAACCAAGATATTGAACAAAGCCATTGTGTATCCGACCCGGCTCTTGAAATAGTCCCAGACACGATGGCCGACTTTTTTGAAATGACAAACAACGGTCAACATCGACAAAACAGTTTCCACAAGCATGCGGTCATTCCAAGTTCCTTTGGCACAGACCTTCAGATTGGTAGGATTCCAACCGACTTTTTCAAAATGAGGGTCAGCCAGAACGACCATTTCATCAGCAACCGCATCTACCAGATGTTGAAAATTGCTGCCGTCATAGACATTAGCGGTGTCAACATCCCAATCAACAACCAGACCGAGATGGTTGAGCAGCATACACAGCTTGCCACCAACAATCCAGCGTTTGTTGGACAGCCCCTTCTTGCCAATCTGCTTCTCACTGCGCCCCTCGCGGCGCGGATGAATCAGTTCGATTCCGTAGCTGTCGATGAGACCGATCATACTGGGCTTAGCCAGGAAACGGTCAATCCACTTACAATGGGTATTGAACAAACGAAACAAACGTGTCCGATGGGGCAAACTGGGGAACAGATGCAACCAGTTGTTGCTCAGCCAACGGTAGAACGGCCGATTGCCACAGCCTTTAAGAGCAAAGAGCAAGGCCAGTGTGATTACTTCGCTGGGGTAGAGTTCGGCTTGGGGGTGTTTTCTCACATCAAGCATTTGGTCATCAACACGGCAAAACAAATCAATGATAAAATCTTGGGTAGGCATTGGATTCTCCTTTCTGAATTTTGGTTTGTGTTACCTTCAAATTAGGAGAATCCGGTGCTTAATTCAAACTAGTACCAATGGTTATATAGTGGGAACCGCAGTTGGGGTTATGTAAGCTTTTATTGTTTTTTCTATCACCCACTTAAAATGTCACATCTGTGTCATATAGTTGGCTCAAATCCTCTTGAATCGCCCTCCTCTCATTTGCTATAGTCGTTGAACTTCATGCACTTGGGCAGTTTGTTCCTTTGCCCTACGCCGTAACGATTCATTATTTACCCACATGCAAAAGCCACGGTTTTTTGCAATGGACAAATAAACAAACCCCGCTTTTGCGCAAAATGAGGAGAGAATATGTCACGTAAATATACCCCCTTTATCTTGTTACTTCTGTTCGCAATGTTCTTAGCCGCCTGTGGTGGCGATGCGGATGAACCAGAAGCAACCGATGGCGGCGACACTGCTGCCGAAACCGAAAGCACCGACACCGAAGAAGCGATGGATGATGAAGAAGCTATGGACGAAGAAATGGCGCAAGCCGTTGAGGTCTTCTCCTGGTGGACCGGTGGCGGTGAAGCGGCCGGTCTGGAAGCGATGATTGGCGTATTTGCCGAACAATACCCAGATATCGCTTTTGAGAATGCGGCCGTTGCTGGTGGTGCTGGTACCAATGCCCGTGCTGTCTTGGCCACCCGCCTCCAAGCTGGCGATGCCCCGGATAGCTGGCAAGGTCACGCAGGCCAGGAACTCATCGGCACTTACGTTGCTGCGGATCAGCTAGAGCCGGTGAACTTCCTCTTTGAAGAGAACGGCTGGCTGGATGTGATGCCCGAAACGCTCATTCCCCTGATTTCTCAGGACGGCAACATCTACTCCGTGCCGGTGAACATCCACCGCGCCAACGTTTTGTGGTACAACCCCACCGTCTTGGCTGACAATGACATTGAGGCCCCAACATCGCTAGATGATTGGTTTGCGGCAATGGATGCGCTGCAAGCGGCTGGTATGGATGCGCCGCTGGCCATGGGTGAGCAATGGACTGCCCTACATCTCTTCGAGACCGTTTTGCTGGCTTCCCTTGGCCCCGATGCTTACGAAGCCCTGTGGGATGGTTCTGGTGATTGGGGTGCTGCTGAGGTAACGGCCGCTCTCGAAGATTTTGCCAAAGTGTTAACCTACACCAACAGCGACGCTTCTGCTCTGACCTGGCAAGATGCCTCCCAACTGGTTGTGAATGGCGACGCCGCCTTCAACGTGATGGGTGACTGGGCCGAGGGCTACTTCCGCGAAATCGGCTTTGAGCCGAACGACGGCTATGGTTGGGCGGCTGTTCCTGGCACAGGCGGCAACTTCCAGTTTCTGTCCGACAGCTTCGTGCTGCCCAAGGGCGCACCCCACCGTGATGCCGCCATTGCCTGGCTGACCGTAGCCGGTTCCATTGAAGGGCAAGATGCGTTCAACCCGGTGAAAGGTTCCATCCCCGCCCGCAGCGACGCAGACCGCAGCCTGTATGGTGACTATCTGCTCTCTGCCATGGACGATTGGGCCAGCGACCGCGTTGTTGGCAGCCTGACCCACGGCGTAGTGGCCAACGATGCCTGGAAGTCGGAAATTGACACTGCACTGGGCCTCTTCCTGGCCGATGGCAACATCGAAGGGTTCCAATCTGCGCTGGTAACGGCCTGTTCAACCGCTGGCCCGTGCCAATAAGTTAACCTAAATTGAACCGAGGTAGGCATGAAAATGCCTACCTCTTTTTTTGCAATGAGTAGCCGCGGTTTCTTACCGCGTTTCCAAGGCGCAGAAAGAATCTGAGGCTACTTTTTACTTTTTGGTCGTATTTTGTGAGGAGGCGCAATGCGTTACAACAAAGACCGAATGCTCGCCTTTGCCCTGGTTTCCCCCTCGATTTTGGCTGTTTTCATCTTTGTCTACGGCTTTATTGCCTGGTCGGGGCGGGTTTCGCTGAGCCAGTGGGTGGGGCTGCTGCCCAATTACGAATGGGCGGGTTTTACGAATTACGCCAACCTACTACAAGACCCTCGCTTCCAAATTGATATTCGCAATACCATCATTTTTACCGTTTTGTTTGTGGGCGGTTCGCTGCTGCTGGGGTTGGGATTAGCCATTCTGCTGGATCAGGGTTTGCGCGGCGAATCATTTTTTCGCAGCCTGTTCCTCTTTCCTATGGCCATTTCGTTTATTGTGACGGGCGTGGTTTGGCGCTGGCTGATGAACCCGGCGCAGGGAAGCCGTATGAGTGGCCTGAATTTACTGTTTGACCAGCTAGGCTTGGACTTTTTGATTAACCAGTGGCACACCACGCCGCAGTGGGGCATTGCCGCCATTGCCATACCGGCCATTTGGCAGATGTCTGGCTACACAATGGCCCTTTATTTGGGTGGTTTACGCTCGATTCCTGAATCATTGCGGGAAGCGGCGCGGGTTGATGGCGCAACGGAATTACAGATTTACCGATTCCACATTTTGCCGTTGCTACGGCCGATTACGCTCAGCGCCATGATTATTTTGGGCCACATCTCTCTAAAAGTGTTCGATTTGATTGTGGCCGTGGCAGGCAAGCAAGTTGCTCTGGACGTGCCGGCCATTTATATGTGGACCACCACGTTTGACGGCAACTTTTACAACCGCGGCGCGGCCATTGGCATGGTGCTGCTGCTGAGCGTGGCGGTGTTGGTCATTCCCTACCTGTGGTACACCTTGCGTACGGAGGCTGAGGTATGACAACGTTAACACCCCCCCGCAGCGAAAGGCGGTTTTCGACGCGCTGGCTGCTTTACATTCCACTTTTGCTGGCAGCCCTTTTTTACCTGATTCCCCTTTACTTGATGCTTAGCACGGGGTTCAAGAGCTTTGCTGAGGTTGATCTACAAACAATGTGGCGGCTGCCCTCTGGCCTGCATGTGGAAAACTTTACGGCCGCTTTTCAGCAACTGGCTCCTGCTTTGTGGAACAGCATCCGGCTGGTGATTCCGGCAGCGTTCATCTCCTCCATGCTGGGTTCGCTGAATGGCTTTGTGCTGGCCCGCTGGAAGTTTCGCGGGGCTGACTTTATCTTTCCGTTTTTGCTGTTTGGCATGTTCATTCCGTACCAGAGCGTTTTGATTCCGTTAGTAGAGTTTATGCGGGACATCAATTTGTATGGCGGCGTGCCGGGTCTGGTGCTGACGCACGTCATCTACGGCATTCCGATTACGACGCTGACCTTCCGCAACTATTACGCCACCGTACCGAAGGAGCTGGTGGAGTCGGCCCGGATTGATGGGGCGGGCTTGCTGGAGACGTATTGGTACATTTTGCTGCCTATTTCGATTCCCAGCTTTGTGGTGGTGCTGATCTGGCAATTTACGGCCGCTTGGAACGATTTTCTCTTTGCGGTGGTGCTTACCAGCCCGGCCAACTGGCCTATCACCGTGGCCCTCAACAACATGGCGGGCAGCCAAATCATCGAGTGGAATGTGCAAATGGCTGGTGCTTTTTTGGCAGCCGTGCCGACGCTGCTGGTTTACATTTTCCTGGGGCGTTACTTCCTGCGTGGTTTAATGGCAGGTGCGTTGAAAGGTTAGAATTTTCTGACGTGAAGGTTGTTGGCGAGCACCCTGTTTGCGCTGAATCGTCGATAGCAGAAAAAATCTAAAACTTGAGAAACGGTGCCAATTTGAATATACTACCCTCAGGGGCCTTGTATGTTGTTATTGGGCAAGCTGTTGCCAGTTGTTTCGCTTATAGCCCATATCCTTAAAACGCCCATTTTTATTCACAACTTGACTGCGTAATGGATGATAGACCTAAAATTAGTTTATGATCCCCGCGTCGTCATGTTTCCAGTCCGCAAGGGGGAAAAATGAACCTAAAATTACCAATTTTGTTTATAAGCCTGCTGTTTTTCGTTGCTTGTGCAAGTGAGCCAGTCGAAGTAACGAGAGTCGTCGAAAACGATGTTGAAGTGACAAGATTCGTTGAGGTCACTCGGGAAGTAGAGCGAGAAGTTGAAGTCACCCGTGAAGTGGAAGTCCCTGTGGAAGTCACGACAGAGGTTGAGATAGAAGTTACCAGAATTGTGGAGGTGGAAGTAACGGCCGTTCCCACCCAGACGCCCACACCCTTACCTACCAATACACCAGCTCCTACTACGTCCAGTCAGGAAAGTGCACCACCACCAGCCGCAGAACCCAATCTAGAAGAAACGTTATTGAATACGATGGTGCAAACGCGTACCAATATGCAAAATTTTGGCGGCATGATCGACACCGCTTTAAATAGTGGCGGCATTAGCTGCCAAGCGGTTGTGGACACATACGACAACGTTGTTCTTGCCCCAACCTTCGATGTGAGTGGCGCCAGCCCTGTTGTCCAAAATGCTTATGCTTCTTACCGAGCGGCTATTGATGTATTTGGCAATGGTACCAGAGATATGGCAGAAAATTGTCGTACGGCAATTACCAATAATTCTGGAACGTCAATTGGCTTTCAGCAGTGGGGATTGGCAAGACAAGAAGTGAATTCTGCAGTTGATATTATTCACCCCGCCATCCAGAGCTTAGGCGGCGAATAAGAGGATTCTCCGCCGCCTTGTGGCAAGTGAGGATACCGACCAGAGATAGAGATATTTAACGCAAAGAGCGCAAAGTTTTTAAGGAGGCAAAGAGGCGGAATCTCTTTTCTGTTTCCTTGCCTCTTTGCGTCAACTTTTCTCTCCCGCCTGCAAATGGGCGATGAGGAGGAGGGGGTAAAGGTGCGCCCAAAGCTGGGGCCAGGTGGTGAGGTCGGTTTGTGGCGTGGTGAGTGCCTCGAAAATGGTTTTTAGCTCAGTGGAATTTGGCCTGGGGATGAGCAGGGCTTGTTCTAGCTGCTGGGTCCGTTTGTGGTAGCTACGGAAGTCGGGCCAGGGGAGCAGCTGTTCGGCCGTTTTTTGCAGGCTGGCAATGAGTTGGGTAACGGCCGTATGCCTTAAAACCGGGTCATCTACAACCTCTCGCACCGTTTTGCTGTCTTTAATGCCGTTTAGCGCAATGTGACCACCGCTCAGGGTGCTAACTAGCAGAGCAAGTGAGAGGTTTTCGCCAAAGGGGGCGGTGGGGGACTGGAAATTGTTGGCAACGGCCGTTGCGCCTGCCTTTGTCACATAATACAGCTTTCCATTCCCCAACCGATTCCACCGATAGCGTAACAAACCCGCATCACATAAGCTGTCCAGATCGCTAATTCGCTTAAAACGAAAACTTTCTTCCCCACGGATGTAAATAACAAATTGATTGGCGGGCTTTTTTGCTGGAAAAGGTACAATTGGCTCCTTCAGCTTGCCCGCCTCAATGAAGCCAACGAGCGTACGCAACAGTGTTTTCTGTTGAGAGGTAAGAAGAAAAAGAGCCATGCTTTTTACGGGGTCAAAAACGCAACAATTGCGCGGTTTACTTCTTCCGGGGCTTCATTTTGCACCCAATGGTTGCTGTGTGGGATGTAATGCCGCTGAATGTTTGGCACCCACTTCTCTAAATCTTCAGTGAGGTCGCGGCTAAGGGCAAAATCTTGTTCGCCCCAGATGAGCAAGGTGGGGGCTTCGATGCGATTGGCTTTGCTGGCGGGCTGGTAGCGGATGGCGCGATACCAGTTGATCATGCTGGTCATGGCGCGGGGTTGGCTCATAGCCACAGCCATCATTTCCACTTCGTCGTCCGTAAACGCATCTGGTTGGCTGGTCATTTGCTGGAACGATTGGCGGGCCGTTTGGTAGGGATTGAGGGTAAATGCCAGTTCTGGCAGCAGGGGCAGCTGGAAAAAGAGCATGTACCATGATTTGAGCCGCTGTTCCCACCCTTTGTTAAGCTCTCGGCCAAAGGCTTTGGGATGGGGGCGTTCAGGATGATGAGCTTCTCGGTCATCTGTGGGTAGTCGGCGGCAAATTGCCAACCGACCGCACCGCCCCAGTCGTGGGCAATGATCACGGCCGTTTCTCGTCCCAACGTCTCAATTAACCCAGCCACATCTTTAGTGAGGGCGTCGATGCGATACGGCCGTATCCCCCACGGCTTGCTGCTGCGATTGTACCCCCGCTGGTCTGGTACCACGACCCGATACCCCGCCTGGGCCAATGCCGGAATCTGTTTGCGCCAGGAAACCCAATGTTCCGGGAAGCCATGCAGCAGCAGTGCCAGCGGCCCATCTTCCGGCCCGGCCAGTAGGGTGTGCAAAATAATGCCGTCCACATCAATAAAGTGGCAGTCGGCGTTCAGCCCCGGATACGCAGCGTTCAGTTCCCCAATCGCTTTGGCCGTGAGCGTATCTGTTTTGCGGGCGATTTTAGTGAGTTGCTGATTGTGAAGGAATAATGCTGAACCCAGCAGTCCAGCACCAAGAATCCATTTTTTACGTTTGGACATACACAGACAATCCTTCTACTTCGCGTACCCTTTCGGATTGGCGACGTGCCACTTCCAGGCCATCTCAATGATTTGGCGCAGCTCAGGGTAGATGGGCTTCCAGCCAAGCTCATGGTTGATGGTTTCGCTGCTGGCGATGAGAATGTCTGGGTCGCCAGCACGGCGGGGGCCAATTTCGGCAGGGATGGGATGACCTGTTACCTCGCGGGCGGTGTCGATCACTTGCTTGACGCTGAAGCCACGGCCGTTTCCCAAATTATATTTTCGGCTGTGTCCGCCATTCAGGATTTCTTTCATGGCCAGAATGTGGGCCTCAGCCAAATCCACCACGTGGATGTAGTCGCGCACGCAGGTGCCATCTGGCGTGTCGTAATCATCGCCAAAGATGGTGATTTTTTCTCGCTGGCCCAGGGCCACTTCTAAAACCAAAGGAATGATGTGGGTTTCCGGGTCGTGGTCTTCGCCGCGCGTTTCGGTGGCTCCACAGGCGTTGAAATAGCGCAGGCAGGTGTAGCGCATGTCGTACAGCCGGTCCATCCAGTAGAGATACCGCTCCAAAATGAATTTAGATTCGCCGTACGGGCTGCCGGGCACGATGCGCTCCTCTTCATCAATTGGCATGCGTTCCGGGTCGTCGAACAGGTTGGCGGTAGAGGAAAGGATGAACCCTTTCACGCCATTGGCAATGGCCGCTTCAATCAAATTCAGCCCGTTGACAATGTTGTCGCGCAGGTAAAGGAAGGGCTTCTCAACCGATTCGCCCACCAGTGTGTAGGAGGCGAAATGCATGATGCCGTCTGGTTTGTGGGTGGCAATCGCCGCTTCAACGGCCGTCTTGTCTGCCAAATCCCCCTGAATAAACACCGCGTCAGGATGCACTGCATCCCGGTGACCCTGGTATAAATTGTCAAAAACCACCACCTCTGCGCCAGATTTGATAAGCCGCTCCACAGTGATGCTGCCGATGTAGCCTGCACCGCCAGTGACTAGAATTTTCATTGAGTTGATCTCCTTGGTTCAGATTTCAGTAAACAGTTTTCAGTATTCAGTGGAGCCAGTAGAAGTCAAAACTGGTCACTGATTACTGGTTTTACACAGTTAATCTTGCAGACCCCCTGTCAATTTTGGGTAATCACAGACGCGCCGTCGCTGGGTTGGCAGACGTAAATATTGGGTTTGAGGTTCGTTTGCTGCCGGTATTGATTGGAAACGGCCGCTACAAAATCGTCAATATGATCTTCATGCACCAGGGCAACGGCACAGCCAGCAAAACCACCCCCCGTCATGCGCGCCCCAAAGCAGCCGGGGTGAGATTGGGCCGCCTCGGCCATCACGTTTAGCTCATCATTTGTAATTTCAAAATCGTCCCGCATGCTGATGTGGCTCTCATTCATCAACTGGCCCAGCAGTGGCGCGTCTGCGTTTTGCATCGCCTTGGCGGCATTGAGAGTCCGCAAATTTTCGGTAATCACATGCTTGGCGCGACGGCGTGTTAGCGACTCTAAATTGTCTGCTTCGGCCAAAAATTCACTGATGGAGACATCTCGCAAGGCGGGAACGCCAAAGTAAGCGGCGGCGGCTTCACACTGTTCACGCCGTTCATTGTAGGCAGAATCAACCAACCCGCGTCGGGTAGTGGTATCTAGAATGACAACGGCCGTTCCCGATCCATCCGGTGCGGGAGGGAGCGGTACCGATTCGGTGACCAGCGTGCGGCAGTCGATGAGCAAGGCGTGACCCGCTTCACCCGCTGCCGAAATCATCTGATCCATGATGCCGCAGTTCACGCCGACCCACTTATTTTCGGCCAGTTGGCTCAGCTTCGCCATCTGCGCGGCGTCCCAGGCAAAGCCAGACACCTGCTGGAACGCCCGTGCCGTCGCTAGTTCCAGTGCCGCCGAGGAGGAAAGTCCCGCGCCTTTGGGGACGTTGCCCGCCATTACGCCTTCCCAACCGCGCAGCGCGTAACCATTTTCCTGCAAGGCCCAGGCGACACCTTTAAGGTACTCTGCCCAGCCGGATTTTGTATTTTGCAGATTGGTGAGGTGGAAAACGGCCGTTTCCCCAAAATCAAGTGATTCAATGGCAACCTGATGATCGTCGCGAGGGCGCAGTGCCAACCAAATGCCCCGGTCAATGGCCATAGGCAGTACAAAGCCATCATTGTAATCTGTATGCTCTCCGATGAGGTTGACGCGACCCGGTGCCTGCACCAACAGTGGCAGCGGTGTGCCGAATTTTTCGGTAAAAGTAGCCGTTACTTTTTGTTGCAAACCCATGTTTTAATTCTCCTGTTGGTTGGACACAGATTTCCCTCGTTCCAGGATGAGATTCTCAAATGAGGGTGTTTTTTCGATAAGCGTGCGGAGTTGTTGGCGAACGGCCGCGCCTTCTGCATAGCTGCCCGTCAGATAATACGCCCGCACCCGCTCTGGAAACAGCATTTCAACAATGCTTATGATCCCATCAATTAGGCGATTGTTTACGGCATTTTTCATTATCCAGCCATTTTATAATGTACATTGGGAAGGTTGCGTAGGCGGTCGGCAGCTTGTTCGGCTGTGAGGTCACGTTGGGCTTCACCCAGCATTTCGTAGCCGACCAAGAATTTTTTGACGGTGGCAGAGCGCAGCAGCGGTGGGTAAAAGTGGGCGTGCAGCTGCCAATGTTCGTGCGTGCCGTCGTTAAATGGTGCGCCGTGCCAGCCCATCGAGTAAGGGAAAGAAGTTTCAAAAAGATTATCGTATTTGGTGAGCATCTTTTTCAGAATATCGGCCAGGGCATCCCGCTCGTCGTCATTAAGGTCGGGCAGGCGCAGGACGTGGCGTCGCGGCAGCAGCAGCAGCTCAAACGGCCATACCGCCCAATAAGGCACGACGGCCAGCCAATGTTCATTTTGCACCACAATGCGTTCTTGTTTTTCGAGTTCTAGATTGACATAATCAATGAGAAGTGGACGGCCGTTCGCTTCAAAATACCGCCGCTGTGCTTTCTCCTCGGCCGCTGGTTCGTTGGGCAGCGCGTCTAGTGCCCAAATTTGCCCGTGCGGGTGGGGGTTAGAGCAGCCCATGATGGCCCCTTTGTTTTCAAAGACCTGCACCCAGCGGTACGTTTGGCCAAGCTCTACAAGCTGTGTGGCCCAAGTGTCAATCACGCCACGAATCTCCGGCAAGCTCATCTCTGGCAGCGTCAGGTCGTGGCGGGGTGAGAAGCAAACAACCCGGCATTCACCGCGCACCGCCTGCGTTTGCAGCAAAGCGTGCGTTGGTTCGCCAGCGGGTGGCACATCTGTAAGCAAGGCGGCAAAGTCGTTGGGGAAAACGAAAGTGTTTGTGTAATTTGGATTGGTGTGGCCGCTGGCACGGCCGTTTCCGGGACACAAATAACATTTTGGATCGTAGGCGGGGCGGCTGTCTGGCGGCGCTTTTTCTACCTGGCCTTGCCACGGCCGTTTCATGCGGTGGGGCGACACCTGCACCCACTCATCAATCAAAGGGTTAAACCGCCGATGCGGATGTTCGGTTGGATCAAAAGTAGACATACGTTTCTTTCCTGCTGAGTAATGGTGTAAACGGTGCAAATGTGCAGAGGATACTGGTTTTCAGGTCGAACGGCAATGCAATTTTATAAAGCTCGGTTTGCTAGGGAACTGGCGCGATTTTTTAATTGTACCATGCGCGTTTCGTCCGCCAATAGTTCTCTGTGCAGCCGCTTAAGCGTTGCCGCCAACGCTTCATTTTTGAAGGAGAAAGCCATATTGCTCACCTGGTCGATGCGGGCCTGCTTGCCTTCAGGCGTATATTCGTCCGGCCGCAGCGGGCGAGCCGCGCCCCAATCGACGTGAATAATGGCCTGATCGGATTGGCGCACAACGAAGTTTGGCGCGTGCCAATCGCCATTTTCAATCCCCAACAGCTCACACACCTGCTGGTGCAACATCACTTCTTCATACAGCTCTGCCGTCAGGCGGCTGTGATCGGCCAAGACAGTATCTTGGATGGTTTCGCCGCTTACAAACGTTTCAATGGTAAGCCCCATCAGGGATGAAAACTGCATGTTGTAGTTGAAGGCGCGGCTAATGCGTGGCACCAGATTTTCTTCCAAGATTAGGCGGACGCGGCCACGGGCCGTGACCAAGCTGCCATCTTCGGTGATGTAGGGCCAATTTTCGGAACGGCCGTTAACCACTCTTGCCCCTAACTCTATCTCATGAAATGGTTCTGGGGCAGGCTGTTTAACCACAATGCCCAAAGCTGGGGCCAACAGAATGGTGCTGCGCCGGTGGCGGCCAACAATATATTCACCTTTGAGCATCAGCTGCAAGCCAGACGTTTCCCGATGGTTTTGTTGCCATTGGGCAATTTCATCGGCAACCTGATTTTGTTGGTTGGCAACGGCCGTTCGTCGTTGCAGCTCAACCAGAACCATTTGCCCCATCAGCTCATCAATTAAAATGGTGCTGGGAATGGCCGGATTGGTTGATGAAGCCAGGAACCGGCCTTCAAGAATATCCAGATAAAGATGATCGATGTACGCTTTGCGGGTTTGCAGTGTGGGTACGGAACCCAGCCAACTATGGCGGGCTTGATGAAGATGGCAAATCGCGTTGGCGACATCTGCAATTTTCAAACCTGTTTCTTGATACAGGCGGCCAGCAACCTGTTGCGGGTCTGCCCCAAAAAAGCGGATGTCCTGGCCGTAAGTATGCAGGGTATTCGCATGTTTTAGGAGGGGATCATCAGTAGTTAGCGGTGGCTCGTAGCCGATGATGCCAAAGTAGTTGGCCACCCAGCCCCCCAAATCCCGCGTGAGAAAGTTAGACTCAGCCAAAAATTCAACAGGAACCAGGCGATCCGTGGTTGTTTGCATCAGATGGTTATGCGGGTCGTCGATTTGTAGCAGGTCTGTGATGGCGAGAACGGCTGTTTCTGAAATGCGTTTGATCCAGGCGGCTTCGGCAGTGGCAGACGGCCGTTGCCCTACAATGTAGAGTTGCTGCCCGTGTGGTTTTGCATTGGGCGACTTAAAAAAATCAACAATTTCGGGACGGCTAAGCGGAATGCCGACAATGGAAAATTCCAAATGTGTATTCATGAGGGTAAGTTTACGCGAAAAACCACAAAAATCATCCAAAAGGATGGATTAATGATAGGCAGGTAGCCAATCTCCATGCGCTTCAATTAATTCGTCTACCATTGCATGAATTTGGGCAAGGTCTAGTTCAGAAGCGGTATGCGGGTCTAACATGGCTGCGTGATAAATATGCTCTCGCTTCCGGGTGAGAGCGGCCTCTACGGTTAATTGATGTACATTGATATTTGTTTGCATCAATGCTGCCAATTGGGGTGGCAGCTTGCCAATATGGGTTGGCTGGATGCCATTTTTGTCCACCAGGCAGGGTAGTTCAACCGGGCAACCCTGCGGCAGATTTGTAATGAGGCTACTGTTAGGAACATTGCCGTAAATGGTGCGCGGCTGGCCCGTTTCCATGCTGTGAATAATGAGCGAGCCGTATTCCTGGCTGCGCTCCATTTCCAGCACCACGTCTTCTGTGAGCAGCTTTTCACGCAAATCATCCCATTCACTAATTTGCCGTTCACAGCGGTTGATATATTCATCCAGGGGAATATTAAATTTTGTCAGGAGTTCAGGCCGACCCCGTTTGATAAACCAGGGGACATATTCTGAAAAATGTTCGCTCGATTCTGTGACAAAATAGCCCAGCCTGCGGAACATTTCGTACCGAACAGCATCAACCATGCCTCGTCGGCGAATGGGTGGATCTTCGCTTTGCGCGAAATCCCATAGTTTGGGGTACAAATCTTCGCCTTGATGTTCCAGCTTCAGGAAAAAGGCAACGTGGTTGATGCCAGCGACCAGATAATTCAGCTCTTCGTAGGGGATGCCTAGATCGGTTGCTAAATATTCGGCCGTGTGGGGCACGCTGTGGCACAAGCCAATGGTTTTGATGTTAGTGGCTTCGTTAATGGCCCAGCAGTTCATCACCATAGGGTTGACGTATTGCAGAAGGATGGCGTCTGGGCATACCTCTTCCATATCGCGGCAAATATCTAGTAGTACGGGGATGGTACGCAGCCCACGCATAATGCCACCTATGCCCAGCGTGTCGGCAATTGTTTGCCGCAGCCCGTATTTTTTAGGAATCTCAAAATCAATGACGGTGCCTGGCTTATACCCAGCCACCTGAATCATGGTGATGACATATTTGGCCCCATCCAATGCTTCGCGTCGGTCTGTGCCGCTTTGAATGGTGGCGGTTGCGCCACACGCTTGCACAACTTTGTTGGCCACCAATGTTGATGTCTCTAACCGCTTTTCGTCGATGTCATGCAGATAAATGGTGGCATTTGCTAATTCTGGGAAGGTTAGGATGTCGATGAGGAGACGCTTGGCAAAAATGGTGCTGCCCGCACCGATGAATGTGATTTTTGGCATGGTGAAATGCCTCCTTTAGCAATTAAGGATGTAGATTTTGAGTAAATTCAATTTTACAGGTAAGGGCTGGTTACGGCCGTTCCACCGTCACGATTGTTTGGGCTGTTAAATTATTGAGTATAGATTTTTCTCCATCCGGCCAGACAATTTCTAAAGAGTGTAGCTCTGTATCCTGCGGGAAGCCAAAATGTAGCTGGGCCGGGTCGCCAGAAAGGTAGCCGCTGTTGCTGCGCAGCTCCCGTAAGTAACGGCCGTTGCTGGTTTCCAATAGTGCGACTGCCCCAATGGCGTCTTGGTTTTGACTGCCGCGCCAAGTAAAGTTCACCACAAGGGAATGCCCACCACAGAGCTGGTTTTCAAAGATTTGGGCAGGCGAAAGCAGATTGTTTACCACGATGTCTAAATCACCGTCGTTGTCCATGTCTGCCATGTTCATGCTGCGCCCACCGTTTTGGCTGTTCAGGCCCCAGCCCGGCATAGGGTCAAATGTTTGCCCATTGTTGCTGCGGAACACCTGATTTTCTTCGATGAGTTCGTTGTTGGGCAGATGGCTGAACAGTTCGGCCGCAGCCATACCGTTGACCACATACAAATCTTGAAAGCCGTCCTGGTCTAAATCGCCAAACTTGGCCGACCAGCTCCAGCCTGTGGCTGAGACGCCCAACTGCTTGGCCTGATTTTGAAAACGGCCGTCTGCATCCGCCACCTGCACAACATTTTCCATCACCTGTGGATCGTCCTCAATCTCGCCGTGCATCATCATATCCATCATCGGTTGCCACTGGGCCATCACCTCGCTGGTGGATTGATACGGCTTCATGTCGGTGGCCAGGAGTTCCTGACGACCGTCGTTGTTAATGTCGGCAGCGTCAAAGCTCATGGTGCTGTGAGTGGTGGCGTTGAACGGGATATCTGCCTCCCAGCCAGCTTCTGTTTGCAGCCAAACCATGTCCTGCACGGCAAAATCGTTGCCCACCAGGATGTCTAAACGGCCGTCATCATTTAAATCGACGAGAAGTAGAGCCAACGCCTGGGCAGCATCGGCTAATTTAGTTTCGCTAAAGCTGCCATCTTCATTGTGGTACACAAAAACGCCACCACCGTCCCCAAACAAAAAGCTGTCGCCAAAATCCTTTTCCAGACCGGCATCGTAGGAGCCTGTCACTAGGTCCAAATCTCCATCTGCATCCAGATCGCCCCAGCTCATTGTGTAAGCGGGCGCATCGACGCCGGGCAGGGGGATGTAATCTGTAAAAGTGCCGTTGTTATTGGGCCACACAATGATGCTGCCCGTGCGGGTGGTCACGGCAATGTCCGCCCAGCCGTCGCCCTGCAAATCCACAACGCTAACTGCTCTGGAGTTGCCCACGTTGAGCGATTGTGCCTGGAACTGAAAACGGCCGTTGTTCCACAATATGCTGTTTGGCCCACCCAGGTTAGCCAGCACCACATCCATGTCGCCATCGTTGTCCAGATCGTTGATCGCCAATCCCGCACCATTGCTGTCGAACATCTCTACCGTTTCGCTGGCAATGGTGGTTGTGTGTGGCAATTGGTGGGGAACAAATTGATTGCTGCATTGCGTGTCGGCGGGCAGCGGTGTCATGGTGCTGTTGATGGGGATAAGTTGGGAAGAAACGGCCGTGTCGCCGCATCCAACTTGCCACATCATCAAGACCCCTAAAATCCCCACAAAAAAACGATGCACGTTCATAAAACTATAAGTTGGTTAATGCGCCGCCCCACCCAGGTTATGGAGCGGCACATTAAACCATACAGATGAGAGAGCAAATTAAGAATTATTCAAACAGACCATTCACCTCTTCGTTTGCAACGGGCAAAGCGTCCGCCGGTTCAGCATCACCTAACAGAATGGACTGAACCGTTTCTGACATGATAGAAGCGATATCCGAGGCATTATCGGTAACGGGGAATAGGAAAGTGCCGTTCTCTTCCAGAGCCTGTTCCGTGAAGGCAGAAACATCCAGCCCGCGCGATTCATAGGTAGCTAACGCTTTATCAACTGCGTCTGCCTGCGCTGGGAAAACAACACCAAACTCGCCAACCGTATTGGCACATTCAGGGGATGCCAAATATTTAACCCACTCCCAAGCCTCGTCAGGATGCTCTGTGCCGCTCCAAATGGAGTCAGCTAGACCGTTGAACATACTTTTGCGACCTTCTGGGCCAATGGGCAGCCGAGCAAAACCAAACTCGAAGTTAGCATCGTTGTTGTAGGTACCAATCATCCAGGAACCATCAGAAATGAGGGCTGCTTGGCCAGAATTAAAGATGGCTTGACCACCCAGGCTAGCAACCTCGGTGAAAGGCGCGCTGTACCCTTTGTCGGTGATCATGTTTTGGTACCAATCCATCGTGGCAATGAAGCGGGGGTCGTCGTAATGATATTCTGTCGCATACAGATTATCAATGAAGCTGAACCCGGTGCTTGCGGCCAGATAGCTCCACTGCGTTTGGCCGTAGGCGCCACCGCCATCATCGTAAGCGGTTACAAAGCCATATTGTGCGACATCGTCTTTGTCAAAGTCTGCGCTGAGACCATTGTTGCCATTGGCGTCAACAGACAGCTTGGCCATGATTTCTTCAAAGGTGCCGCCATCTTCCGGATTCCAGGTAGCGCTGTTCAACTCATCAACCGTTACGCCTGCGGCATCCAGCATTTCTTTGTTGTACACAATCGAAATCGTGTCCCAATCTTTGGGCAAGCCAAACCGAGCGCCATCACGCGTCCACAGCAACGCAAGATCGCCAATATAAACATCTAAATCCACGCCATCTGCATCAACAAATGGCTGAATGTCGATTAGCTGGTTTTTGGAAGCAAATTCCGGATATTTAGCAAGATGGTTTGTGAAAACATCTGGCGCTGTGCCCGCGACCATACCGGTTTGAATATCATTCCAATAGTCGCCCCAGCCGCTTTGGCTGATGTCAATGGTGATATTTGGATTGGCAGCCATAAAATCGTTCGCACATTGCTCATAGGCCGGTAGCTGATTGGCATCCCACAGCGCATAGCGAATGGTGACGTCCATCGTTTCTTCATCATCCACTGCTTCATCACTGGCATCCGAATCACTGCTGGAGCTGTCACTAGAAGCATCCGTTTCGGTGTCTGACTCGCCACCGCCGCAAGCTACCAGGATGAAACCAAGCAGCAATGCCAATACTAGCCAAGAAATTCGTCGTGCATTTTTCATTATTTTCTTCTCCTTTAAGAAATGTGAAATATGAAATGCTAAAGGGAGAAAAGTTTAAACTTGATCTGGTTTTTTCTAAGCCAAGCGAACTTTTCCCCAAACGTAGGGAACTGTGAGATTCCCTATTTGAAACCCGTAAATTGGATTGAATCCAACACCCGTCGCCCTAAGACGAAGAACAGGATAAGGGTGGGGATGATGGCCAGGGTGGTGCCTGCCATTAGGCCACTCCAGTCTGGTGCGCCTTGTGGCGTTTGAGACCGGAAAATGCCCAAGGCAACGGTTAATACGCGCACGCCTTCCTCTTTACCCACAATGAGTGGCCATAAATATTCGTTCCACGATTGGATGAAGGTGATGATGCCCAACGTGATGAGTGGAGGGCGACTGATGGGCAGAATGACGCGCCAATAGACGGCAAAGATGTTGGCTCCATCAATTTTGGCCGCTTCTTCGATTTCGCGATTGATACCCAAATAGAATTGCCGCAAAAAGAAGACAGCAAACGGTGTCATGAGCAGGTAGGGAGCCACTACACCAGCAAAGGTGTTTAGCCACTCTAATTGACGCATCAGAATGAAGTTTGGAATTAGGGTGACGATGGCCGGGACCATGAGGGCTGAGATGTAGAGAAAGAAGAGTTGATCCCGGAAGGGAAACTTAAGTCGAGCGAAGGCATACGCTGCTGATGAGCTAAAGAATACCTGACCGACGGCGATGATCGTAGAGACAATAATTGAGTTTCGCAGGAATAGGAAGAAGTTGATGGATTGGCCAGAGCCACCGGCAGCAACGGCCGTTTCTGTGTCCACCAGTCCCAAAACCCGTATAAAGTTATCTAGCGTGGCTCCAACGGGGAGCAGCGAGCTCGTGTCTGTGAAAACCAGCCTGGAACTGGTCAGCCCCGTCCGAATCACCCACCAAAAAGGGAATAAGGTGACAAAAATAATCAGAGCCAGGAGCAAGGCCGTAAAGAGCCGCCCCCAGTTAAAGCCTGCCTGTGGACGTGATGCGTCGGTTGGTACGGTTGCATTTGCCATGAGAAAGTTCCTCCAAACGATTACAGATTACAAATCAGATTCGTCGGCCCGCATGATGCGCATTTGCACCACGCTCACCACAATAAGTATTAGGAACAGCACAACTGAAATCGTCGTGGCATATCCCATGTTAAACCGCACAAATGCGTGTTCATAGATAAACCAGTTCAACACTTCCGTCGCGTTTACTGGCCCACCTTCGGTGGTAATTGCTACTGTGTCGAAAATTTGGAAGGAGCCGATGATGGAGGTGACCAGCACAAAGACGAGCACCGGGCGGAGCAAGGGAATGGTGATGCTCCAGAAAGTACGTAATTCAGAGGCCCCGTCAATGGCTGCTGCTTCATACACGCTGCCAGGAATAGCTTGAAGTCCGGCAAAGATGAGCAGCGCGGTGTAGCCCATGTGCCGCCAAATATTGATGCCGGCAATGGAGGGGAGGGCATAATTGGTACCGGTAAGGAATGGCACACTGGAAAAGCCTAGCCACTCGATGAAAACATTAACGATGCCCAGTGATGGATCGAGCAGCCAGAGCCACAGCAGTCCTACCACAACGTTGGGCATAAGCCAGGGCAGAATCATAATGCCGCGCACCACAATGGATTTTGTGAAGCGGTCCATCAAGACGGCAATGACCAGGGCAATCATCGTTTGAATGGGGATGTTAAAGAGGACATAGGCAAAAGTCACGCGGAGGGATTGCCAAAAATCTTCGTCTGCAATCAGTCGGGAGTAATTCTCCAGTCCAATATTTTGGGGGTCAGTTAGAAGGTCCCAATCGGTGAAGCTAATGCTGACGGCTCTGGCAGCCGGCACAGCATAGAAGGCAATGAAACCAATGAGGCTGGGCAGGAGAAATATCCAGGCTGCGGCTGTTTCTCGGTTAAACCATGCTTTGCGCCATGTTTGTACGCGGCTTGGCGCAGTTTGTACGGGTATGGTCGTTGTACTCATCCAGACCTCCTTCCTTATGGTTATCCTAATTTGTTTTGTATGTGCTACTGTGGGTAAAGCTTTTCTCTTCCAGGCTATAGTGTGAGCGTTCCCGTGAACGTTCACGGTTTGGTAAGAGTACAGAATCTTGCCTAAATTGTCAAGGGCAATTTAAGGCAGTTTGCACAACTGGTAACTTGTTATCTTTTTATGAGATTAGTTGGTTGATTCTCGGATGACGAGGTCGATGTCAATATTGATTGTTTGAACTGGCTCATTTGGATTATCAAGCATTTCCAGCAGGCGGCGCATCGCAATTTGGCCAATAGCATATTTATCCACACGCACCGTGCTTAAAGATGGGGTAAACATAGCAGCCATGCCAATGTCGTCAAAGCCCATAATGGCCACGTCATCTGGCACCTTTTTGTCTAAATCATGAGCAGCACGGATGGCGCCGAGGGCCATCAGATCGTTGTAGGTGAAAACGGCCGTAACCTCCGGGCTTTGGCTGAGCAACTGTTTGAGGGCTGCGTAGCCGCCTTGCAGGGTGGGGGCGCCATCTACAATGTACGATTCGTTTTGCGGCAGATCAAATTCTGCAAGTGCCTGTTGGTACCCTTGTACCCGACGCACTTGGCTACGGGTGAAATCCTGATTTACCAACATGCCAATTTGCCGATGCCCTTGGTTTAACAAGTGGTTTACGGCGAGTTGTGCGCCCTTGAAATTGTCCACGTTGATGACTGAAACGTGATCATGCTCAAATAGGCGATTGATTAAAACGATAGGGCGGAACGTGTTGGCAAACCGCATGAGCTGCTCTTCTGGTGCCTTGCTGCCCATCGAGATAATGCCATCCACCCTTTGCGCCGCCAATGAATACATTGTTTTGATTTCTTCTTCCGGTTCGTCATCGGTGTTGCACAGCAGAACATTATAGTCGTGCAGGCGCCCTTCATCCTGAACGCCCCGGGCAACTTCTGGAAAGAACAGGTTGGTAATGTCTGGCACTACCAAGCCCACGGTGCGGGTGCGCTGGGTTACCATGCCTTGTGCCAGCCGATTGGGTTGGTAGCCCAGTTCGGCAACGGCGGCCATCACTTTTTCTTTGGTTGCTTTGCTGATTTCGCCTTTGTTATTGATAGCCCGTGAAACGGTTTGGCGTGAGACACCGGCTAGGGCAGCAACATCTTCGATTGTGGTTCTTTTCACTTGGGTTACCTCCTCCGTGAGCGTTCACATCCAGTGTATCAGGTTCGTTTGCTTCATTCAACTGCGCTGTTTCAGACGAATGATCTTGACAACGGCCGTATTTTTTATTATCATATCTGGAAACATTATCAAATTTAATAATGGAGACTGTTTTGCGGAAAATTGAACTTGTCATTCACCCGGTTCGCTTTCAGATATTGCAAGCACTTGGCACAGAAACATTAACAACCCAAGAGATTGCTGACCGCTTGCCCGGTACGCCAAAATCATCCATCTACCGCCACCTGAAGCTGCTGCTGGACCATGCGCTCATTGTGGTTGCAGACACCCGGTTGGTGAATGGGATTCAAGAAAAAACGTATCGGCTAGACCAGCCACCCCGGTTAGGGCCAGACGATATGGCGGCTTTGTCTGTCGATGACCATATTCGCTTTTTTACGACATACGCGCTGACGCTGGTGCAAGATTATGCACGCTATGTCACTGAGAACGACCCGATTGACATGGTGGCTGACCGGACTGGCTACACTGAGGTGACGTTTTATGCCACCAAAGCGGAGCTAGACAGCTTTCAGCATGCTATCAACACAGCGATGCTTAAGCTGCTAGGGAATGAACCAGGCAACGGCCGTTCCCGCCGCAAACTGGCCATCGTTTCCCAACCTTTACCCGAAGGGAAAAAAGAGTCATAAAACTTGCAAACATGCAAACTTGCAACAGTAACATATGGAGTAAACAAAAATGGAATTTATAACCAACAACTTACCTTTGCTCATCCCAATCTTCATCATTCAACTGGTGCTGATTATTTTTGCCCTGATTGATCTAATGCGCCGGGACAACACGCGCGGCCCTAAATGGGTCTGGGTGCTGGTGATTTTGCTTGTCAACATGATCGGACCGATCATCTACTTGTTGGTGGGGCGGGACGAGGCTTAAGCGATGGATAACGTTGCAATTCGCTGTGAGAGTCTGAGCAAGCAGTACGGCGAGGTTCACGCTCTTAAGCCGCTTAACCTGACCGTTGACAAAGGCTCGATTTTTGGCTTTTTGGGGCGTAACGGGGCGGGTAAAACCACCACCATCCGGCTATTGACCGGGCTGGCTGTGCCAACCAGTGGCCGCGCCTGGGTAGATAGCGTAGAAACAACTACCGCCAACAGCGCAGCCCGTAGCCGCTTTGGCTATTTGCCGCAAGACCCGGCATTTTATAGCTGGATGACGCCGCGAGAATATCTGGATTATGTGGGCAAGCTGTTCCAGATGGACAAGGCTGCCCGCCAGTGCCGCATCGAGGAAATGCTGACGTTGGTGAAGCTAACCGACGCGGCGAAACGGCCGATTCGGGGCTTCTCCGGTGGCATGGTGCAGCGGTTGGGTATCGCCCAGGCGTTGCTGCACGAGCCCCCAGTCCTCTTTTTGGACGAGCCAACGAGTGCGCTGGACCCGGCCGGGCGGCATGAACTGCTGGCCCTGCTGCAAACGCTGCGTGGGCAGGTGACCATCTTCCTCTCCAGCCACATCTTGGCAGACGTGGAGCGGGTGTGTGACACGATTGGCATCATTCACGACGGGGAACTGGTGCTGGTTGCTGGCCGGGATGAGCTGATGAATAAGTACGCCACGGACAGTGTGCTACTGGAAGTGGCAGCGGGTTCACCAACGGCCGTTCCGCACCTGCTGCCCATCCTGCAAAATCAGTCGTGGGTGCAGCAAATTGATCAGGAAAATGGCCGTCTCCATCTGCATGTTCACGACATGGCGACGGCACAGCAAGCTATTCTGCCGCTCATGGCCGAAAACCAGGTGCAGCTTAGGAAGTTTGAATGGAAACGGCCGTCTCTGGAAGAAATATTCCTCTCGATCAGTGATCGTTAACAGGTGGCGGTAAGGGTGGGTCCCCGTGCCCACCCGCAATTGGGCAGACACGGGGGTCTGCCCCTACCAGAGAATCCTACCCGCTAAATGCAAAGATTACCGATAACGGATAACAAAAATGACAATTTTTCTCTTCACATTCGCAGTTTTGCTCATGTTGTTCATCCCACTGGGGCTGGCCGTTTGGCTACGACGGCGGTTTGCGGTGCCGTGGCTGCTCTTTTGCCTGGGGATGCTCGCCTTTGTTGGCTCGCAGACGTACCACATTCCGCTCAACAATTGGCTAACCGATTTGGGCGTGATTGGTGAAGTTTCGCCAAACGCGCCGAATTTGTGGCGAACGGCCGTTATCCTGGGTCTTTCGGCTGGAATCAGCGAGACAGTCGCCCGCGTGCTGGGCTACTGGTTCCTCTTCCGCCGCAAGCTGGCGGAGCGATTTGAGGACGGCGTGCTGGTCGGTTTGGGGCATGGCGGTATCGAGGCGATGATTATTGGCGGGATATTTCTGGCTGGGTCGCTCAGTTCGCTGTGGGCCATCCGCAATGTGGATTTAACGACGCTGGGCATGACGGCGGCGGAGATGACGGCCGTTTCTGAGCAGCTTGTCGCCATTACCGAAACCCCGTGGGTGGTTTTTGCGGGCGTGTTTGAGCGGCTCATTGCCATCACCCTGCACGTGACCATTTCTGTGCTGGTGTGGCGGGCATTCAAAACGAGGCAGGTGTGGCCGATGCTGCTGGGTGCGGCGTTGCACGCATTCTTGGACGCAACGGCCGTTTATGCCGCGCAATTTTTAGATGCTATCTGGATCGAGCTAATTTTACTGGCTATCGCCTTGCCCGGTGCGATTTGGCTGTGGCGGCAGTGGCCTGCCGAAGCTACGACTGTGGCTGGGTTGTCGTGGAAAGAGGAGCTTCGGCTTTGGGGAACGGCCGTCGCCCACGAACTCACCCTACAATGGCGCACTCGCCGCGCACTGGTGATGGTGGCCGTCTTTGTGCTGTTTGGCCTTGCCTCACCGCTGATTGCCAAATTCACCCCGGAACTGCTGCAGAACACGCCGGGAGCCGAGCAGTTTGCCGGACTCATCCCCGAACCGACCTCGGCCGACGCGGTGAGCCAATACATCCGCAATTTGACCCAGTTTGGCTTTGTGCTGGTCATTTTGCTGGGGATGGGCGCAGTGGCTGGCGAAAAAAGTAACGGCACGGCGGCGATCATTTTGAGCAAGCCGCTGCCCCGCTGGGCATTCTTGCTGAGTAAATTTACGGCACAAGGGGTGATTTACTTTGTGGCCTTGCTGCTAGGAACGCTGGCAACGTACTACTACACGTTGGTTTTGTTTGAACCGCTGGCGTTTGGGCCGTTTTTGTTTGGCGGCTTTTTGCTCTGGCTGTGGACGTTGGTGTATACGGCCGTTACCCTCTTGGGCAGCACGTTGGGCAAAAGCACGGGCGGGGCGGCTGGCCTGGCCTTGCTCGGTGCGATTTTGCTGCTGATTTTGGGCAGCATTCCGCAGGCGGCCAACTTCTTCCCCGGTGCGCTGGTGGGCTGGGCATCACAGCTTGGCTTGCCGGGCGACGTGCCGTTCAGCGGCGCAGCCCTGGCGGCGAATGGGGTGCTGATTTTGGTGTTTTTGGTAACAGCCGTGGCCCTCTTCGAGCGCCAGGAAATTTAAAGATTCTTCTCATTAAAACTTCCCAGCAAAAGTGTATTGCCTAAAAGTCGCATATTGTTTGCACCAATTCTGCTAACTCTATATAATTTTTTTAGCGTGCATCCAAGCCATCTTGGAGTCCAAAAAGTTAATCTAGCCTTCTTTCGGAAGATTAAATTCAGCAAAAAGCTACATCTTAATTCTGACTTTGAAACATGATTCTCCTGTTTTTATATCTTCTCGGTTGATTTTTTGAGCTCCTAAGTAGATTTCAGATAAGGAGAGTGCTTTTATGGAAAACAAAGAACTAGAACTAATTGATGACATCAAAAATGTGGATATGGATAGAACAAATCCACATATTGCTGAAGCGATTCGAGCTATTCAAGCGGAACGTGCTGGAACTTCTGAAATTGAATGGAGCGATTTTAGTAGCCACAATAAAAATATATCAGCAGCTACCAGTAAGTAATAATCACAATAAGGTCGGCTTAATTGCACGCTTATAGCCGACCTTTTGTTATGCAATTTATCTACTCTCTCGCAATCGTGAAACATGAAACCCCCAAAAATATCCAGTTTAATTATTAGCAAGCGATAGGGATTCGTATCTATGAATCATTACAATCTTCCATTCAATGAAAAATTTGCAGATCCTCTACCGATCACATCAATTGTGGTAAAAGTTGCCAGTCGATGCAATATACAGTGCACCTACTGTTATATGTATGAACATGCGGATCAAACTTGGAGGGATCAACCTCCTTTAATGAGTGAAGTAACAATTCAGAGACTTGCTTTTCGCCTGGCTGAATATGCAGAAGCTCGAAACCTTAAACGCTTACTTGTAATCGTTCACGGGGGCGAACCGTTATTGATCGGTGCCAAAGGACTGAGTTATTTCTTTGAAACTATCCATAAGGCTTTTAATTCACAAAGTACGGAAATTAGCTTTGGTATACAAAGCAACGGTATTCTTGTTACTAATGAAATCATAAAAGTTGTTCAATCTTATAATGCTCGAATTGGTATAAGCATTGATGGACCCAAACAATGGAATGATATTGCGCGTGTTGATAAGAAGGGGTTGGGTACCTTTGATCGAGTAATGGCAAGTGTAGACAAACTACGGAATCCGGATCAGGGAGATTCTGTTTTTGGTGGTTTTCTCACAGTAGCCAATCCTCAAATTCCCGCAAAAGACCTGTTTGAATTCTTCGATGGGCTGAATACTCCAGCAATTGATTTTCTTTTGCCTGATTATCACTTCGATACTTACCCATTTGACAAGTTTCCTCCGGGAACCTTTGGGAACTGGTATTCTGATTTATTCGATGTTTGGCTGTCATCTGGCTCCACTTTGCGAATACGCAGTTTTCAAACACTGATGAAACTCGTGCTTGGGGGCAAAATTGGATACGATGCGCTTGGCTCAATGGCTCATGGTGTTCTAGTAGTCGAAACTGATGGAACGTATCATGCGTTAGATGTATTAAAAACAGCCTACCATGGTGCAACTCAAACTGGAAAGTCATTGACAAATGATCCAATTATTGATTTGGAAATGTTGCCGCTTGTCTTAGCTCTAACCAATAAAAAATCGGCTCTAAATGAAAAGTGTCTAAATTGTGAATTAATTGATATTTGTGGAGGAGGATACCTTCCGCACCGTTATAGTAAAATGCATGGATTTGATAGTAAATCTGTTTACTGTACTGATTTACAAATCTTAATAAATCATATTCGAGAGCGACTCTCAACTGAACTGGCATCAATTCATTTTGCAAAGGAGAGAATATGAGTGGAAAGAATGACGAAGTGATTAAGTTTAATGTGGAAGCTGTCTGCCGTATTGATGATTATCAGGACGCCTATTTAATAGCAATGAAGGATTATGTTCACAGATCAGCTTCGCGTTTTTTGGCAGTTCTTACAATATTGAAACAGTCTGGTTATCGGGATTCTGATAATTTACTAGAAGTATTTGATAATTTAGAGGCAACAACATCTCTTTTCCTTGAGTACCGTGAATTAGATGCTTTGGCGATATCACTTGTTCGTGCATATTCAATACTAAAAGACTCTAACCAGATTCAAAAATGTTTAAATGAAATTCTTCTCGCTATATCATCTTTTTCTGAGTTTTTAGTTTCTGAGAACCTAGAAACCGTGATAAACCCAGGTGAAATAGTTAGTTTTCCTTTACTGGAAAAGTCTATTCAGGCAAGACAACCCCTTCAATTTGGTGAATTGTTGAATATAGCTCGATTTACACAAGCTGAAGGTACTATCCGCACTCAAGAATATATTTTATTAGCACACAAGCGTAATCAATTGGGAACTAGAAGATTTCTTGGTACACGGCAACCTTCTGAAGCAGAAAATGAGTACAGCATTTTTGAATTTGGTGATTTGCCTGAAACTGATAGCGTGGCATTTGTGGACTATTGCTTGATGCTAGTTTCAAATCTCGATCTCAAACTTCGTACTTTAATGAGTGAATTATATAAAACACTCACCATCTGTCCGCGTACCCCTCAAATGCGTCAAGCCGGTTCTGTTTCATCTCTACCCGGTTGGGTATGGCAAGATGTGGATCCTAATGCCCACTATGAAGAGGAATTTCCGCATCTGATCACACAACTAGTACACGAATTTTTTCATACAAAACTAAACATTGTTGAAAAGTATGCAAAAATTTGGAACACTGATGGTCGAACGCCTCTTTTATTTTCTCCATGGAAAGACAGAAATAGGCCAATCAGACAAGTTATTCATGCGCTGATGACATTTTCTGCTGGTGGAGTAGCGTTAAAGCAAACGTTAGATATACCAAGAGTCTCTTCTTCCAGAGTTGAAGGATGGGCTGTGGATTATTGGCGTGAAAATCTGTCATTTGCGAAAGATACTGAAAAGGTATTGATAAATTCCGGTGCTTTGACAAAAGAAGGAGAGCTTCTTGTAAAGTCTATTGTTCACAATTTTAATTTAAATGTTAGCGAACTCATACGATAAAAACGAGGCACCAATATGGATGAGAATTATCATTACCTTGAAAGCTTGTTGGAGCGAATTACATATAAACCCGATTTTTATTTTTTATTGCGTCGAATAGACGATAGAACTGCATTACTATCCTTACAATGCAAAACCTTACCTAATGCTGTGGAACCTGGAAAAGTAGCAGGATTAACAATAAACAATACGATATTGCTTGCCGAGATAAAAACCCCCTCACATGCATTACAAGCTTTTGCCAAGGTTGTCGCTGACCTGGAACTACATGAAGCAGCAGAGTTTTTTCAATTAGATAGAGAACGTATCTTTTTGCCTCACGGTTGGGATGATGGGACTGACGAAATCGGTGGTTTTGCATGGAGTGATTTCACAAATCTTAGCGGCAAATTTCTGCGTGCCCTAAAACACTATTTAATTAGCTCACTATAAGCTGGTGACATTTGGTTTGATTTTGCCGTTTGTCTTTTTTGAAAATCTTGTCATTACGCATTCATAAATATGAAAGAATTAGCCCAAGGAATAAAAGTAATTGATTTTTCTAATGGAGAATACACCCTGGCTAACCGTCTTCGATTAAGTGATGGGGTTAGGGTTGCTAATAATTTGCCTGGCGAATTAGCCTATTGTTCACATGCGATAATTCCCAAAAAACCATGGCGTGAACTCTCAGAATCTGAGCTTGATATTTTATCCTCAGATGGATTGCCTGAAGAGCGTGGACTGTGGGTAAGTGTAATTACAGTTCCAAGGTTGTTAATTGAACGATTTAGCGTTCTAAAAGCTTGTGACATTAAAGAAGATGTTGATTCGTGGTTAAATACAAAAAATGGAAAAAAAGCTATTGACCAAATAATAGAATTTTCTTCTAAGCTAGATATTTCTCTGGTTAAGCCAAATAGATATGGTGTTGGTTGTAATTTACCTAATCAAAGAACAGTAACTATAACAGGTTCATGTCTTGAAGGGCTTCATGTGGATGATGGTGACGGTTTACCATTGACTGCGAGAACGACAGCCAGAAACCGATTGATGGTAAATTTGGGTGCAGAGCCTCGCTATTTTTTATTCGTAAATTTGCCATTACAAGTAATTTATGATTTTGTATCAAGTTTTAGAGAAGATAATTCAGAAAGTATTCCAGGAATGTCTCGGATAGGTTTATTATTTATGCAAAAATTTTCAAACTATCCAGTTGTTCAGCTAGAAATTAAACCAGGCGAAGCATACATTGCGCCAACTAGCAATATTATTCATGATGGTTCTACAGTGGGTACGAAAAAATTGGATAAGATTTTTACTTGTTTAGGTAAATTTAGACCAAGTATCTTAAGGTAATTAAGTTAATGGATAAGGAAGAGTTTCTTGAGCATTTTCGCACTTATTGGCCAGTTTGGGTCGCAAGTTTCTCGGCAATTTTTTCTGCCATTGATCTGATTCTTGATTTAGGATATTCGATATTTCCCGCAATCCTCTTTTCTGCAAGCTTCTCAGCACTACTTGCTTACGGGCTTTTTTACTATGTAAGGGGTAATCTCAGGTCAAAGAAAAACGACATATTTACAACTTGTGTATCCGAAGAAAACTATGAAATTCTTGACCCAATAGGTACAAAAGCAGTTTACCAAAGAAAGATTTCGTTTATTGCAAATCAAAGTTCAACTTCTTTTCATATTCGCCCAACTCGTATGAGCGGAATAATTTCTTCTCCAGAAATCTTTAAATGTAATGATCCATCAAGTAATTTCAGATATTCAGAATCCATTATATCTGGGCAAAGGTTTATAGAAATAAGCCTTGGACGCTTAATGAAAAGAAATGATAGGTTTGATGACCTATGTATACGGTGGGAAGCAACAAATTCATTTATGGACAACCATGAAGCTGTAAATGTTCGGGTTGAGCCGGGTCAGCAGTCTTGCATTATGCGTGTTTTACTTCCTGGTAGTCGTGATATTCATGAAGCAAAGTGGGTTGTCACGTATGGAAATAAACTTGATCCAATTAGTGAGGGTCGGTTAGACGTAGTTAAAAACGAAGGAAAGAGTTTACTTGCATTTGATTTCACAAATTACATCGAGCCTGGATTAGGTGAACTAAGATTTTCCATTGAATGGTACTGGTAAAATGTAAAAGGTTGTTTTTCTTGCGTTAAGAGACATACTTGAATTGCTGCTTATTCATTTTGTCACATCCACAATTGTAAAATATGTCATTTATTTAACTGCTGCGACCTCAGCGGTAAAAAAGCAAGTCGCGGGGTGGGAGGGTGTGGCTGGTTGTGCCCACGGTGACGGTTTGGGGCGCGTCGGTGAAGTTGAGCAGCAGCCGCACGTCGCCGCGCTGGTAGGTGAGGACGCCAGCGGGCAAATCGGGCAGGCTGGGGATGGCAAGCTGGCTGGCCAAATGTTGCAGCAGGGCGCGCGCCTGCGCCGGGGTGGGGTAAAAGCCGAGGGTGAGGACGCGGCCCCGGTCTACCCTGTTTTCCGCCAAAGCGGTTGGTTGTTCTAGACCTGACAGGTTTGCCGCAAACCTGTCAGGTCTCTCTAACTCGTAGCTTGCTAGCGGAACGGCCGTTTCCAACCCCAACGTTTCAACCCAATAAGTTGCTTCCCCCGCAAAACCGGCAATCTCGCTGCGAAACGGCACCGCCTGGCCCGGCGGCAGCGACTGCCAGCTGGTGACCGTCACCCCGGCCAACTTGCGCAGCGCGCCGGGCAGCGGCTGGTCGGTGACCCGATTGGACGGTGTTTTGAAGCCGGAGCGGATGCCCAGCAGCAGCGTGCCGCCGCCGCTGGCGTAGTTGTGCAGCCGTTGGGCCAATGCCGCGTCGGCCAGGTGGGCCGTCGGGGCGATGAGTAGCTTGTAGCGGCTGAGATCGGCCGTATCTGGTACCAAATCCACGCCGATGCCCAGGCGCAGGCAGGCGTGGTAGTAGGCGTACAGGTGGCGCAGGTAGTGGAAATCTTGGCGGTGGGGCAACATTTGCAGCGTCCACAAATCGTCGTAATTAAAAATGATGGCGACGGAGGCATCTAGCGGGGCGGAGGTGAGCTGTTTTAGCTGCTCCATTTCGGTGAGCAGCTTTTTCTGATCCCGAAAGCCGACATCAGGACGGCCGTCGTGCCCCAGCAGGCCGGAGTGGTACTGCTCCTGTGCCATCAGCGTGGCGCGCCAGCGGAAGTAGATGATGTGGTCGGCTCCTTCCGCGACGGCGTGCCAAATCCAGAGGCGAGGCGTGCCGGGGCGAATGCCGGGGTTGAGCGATCCCCAGTTGATGTGCCCACACTGCTGCTCCATAATCCAGAACGGCCGTTGCTTCAAGCCGCGCATCAGCGCATGGGCCATACTTTGCACAATTGGTTCACCCACGTCGTAAGCGTAAACCGGATCGTTTCGGGTGGCATCGGCACCGGGTGGGTACAAAATCTGCCGCCAGCGGTCTGGGTTGCCTGTGGGGTAGTTGTCCCAGGTGATGAAGTCGAGCGGTGCGGCCAAATTGAACTGATCCAAATCGAGGTAAAGTCCCATAAAGTTGTGGGTGATGAATCGTCCCGGCGAGAGCTGGCGCAGCAGCTCTACTTGCTCCTGCTGGTAGCTCACGTAGGAGTCGGAGGAGAAGCGGTAAAAATCGAGCAGGTGGCTGGGGTTTTTGTAGTTGATGTCGTCGCCGGGTGGGTTGATTTGGGACCAGTCGGTGTACGTTTGTGACCAAAACATCGTGCCCCAGGCAGCGTTGAGTGCATCTAGCGTGCCATATTTTGCTTCCAGCCAAACGCGAAATTCGCGGGCGCAGTCGTCGCAATAGCAGCGGGCAGTTTTGCCGCCGCCAAACTCGTTATCAGTTTGCCAACCCACAATTCGCTCATCCTGGCCATAGCGCAAACCCATCTGGGTGATGATTTGGCGACTGTATTTACGGTAAACGGGGCTGTTTGGGCAATAGTGGCGGCGCGTACCGTGGTTGCGAGAACGGCCGTTCCCATCCACGCGCAAAATCTCTGGGTGCTGCCGGGTAAGCCAGGCGGGTGGGGTGCAGGTGGGCGTGCCCAGCACCACCTCCATGCTTGCGTTGGCAAACAGGTCAATGGCGCGATCCAGCCATTCCCAATCATAAACGCCCGGTTTTGGCTCCATTTTGGCCCAGGCAAACTCCGCCATGCGAATGATTTTCAGGCCAAGTTCGTTCATCAGGCGAGCATCTTCTGCCCACCGTTCTTCTGGCCAATGTTCGGGGTAATAACAAACACCAAATTTCATGAGATTTTCCCTTTATGAAATAGCGTAGGGGCGGGTCTCCGTGCCCGCCCCGCATTGGGCAGACACGGGGGTCTGCCCCTACATTTATTGCCAGGAACGGATGAGCCGGATCGCTTGCTGCCAACGGCCGTATCCTTCTTCCAAATTGCGTGGAGGGATGGGGCACGGTTCAAACCGGTGATGGCTGCCCGGCAGTGGCGGTAAACTGGCGACATCCGACCACACCCCTGCTTGCAAACCAGCTAGCAAAGCTGCTGCCCACGCCGTCGTCTCGGTAAAGGTGGGGCGCAGGATGGGAATGTTGAGCATGTCGGCCTGAATCTGGCAGGCGATGTTGCTGGCGGAGACGCCGCCTCCGACCAACATTTGCCCCATCGTCACCCCGGCATCTCGCGCAATCGTCTCTTTGATGGCCCGAAGCTGGTAACCCAACGCCTCTAAAAAGGCGCGCACGATGTGGCCGCGCTGGGTGCCCAGCGTCATCCCCAGCAGGGCGGCGCGGGCGTTGGGGTCGTTGTACGGCGCGTCCAATCCGGTAAAGGCGGGTACAAACATCACGCCGCCAGAGTCGGGAACGGCCGTTGCCAATCGCTCCACATCTTCATAATCATCCAAAAAGCGGGCGTTATCCCGCATCCACCGTATCGCCGCGCCGATGACTGTGGTGGGTGCTTCCAGGCAGTATGTTTGCTCATCCCCCAAATGCCACGCATTGTAAACGTTGATATGCTCCTGATGGGGTGGGTGGCTGCCGAGAAAAAATTTGACGTAAGCGGCCGTGCCGTGGGTCGATTCGGCATCCCCCGGCGTGCGACAACCGTGGCCAAACAGCGCAGCCTGCTGGTCGCCAATCATCGCCGTCACGGGAATGACTGCCGTTTCTCCCCCAGGCCCCGCAATCTGAATTTCACCAAATAGATGCAGCGTCGGGGTGGCCTCCGGCAAAGCGTCCGGCGGCACGTTCAGCCAATCGAGCCATTCCGCCCAATATTGCTTGGCGCGGAAGTCGTATAGCCCCATTGCCTGCACCAGCGAGCTGTCCATCTGGTGACCGTGCGCCTGGCCTAACGTCGTCAGTAGCCACAATGCCGATTGCCCGAAGCGTAAATGGCCCGATTTTGCTGCTTGGCGCACGGCCGTTTCATTCTTCATCCGCCACTTCAAGTGCAAGGCAGTCATGTAGGTGCCGGGGGCGTACCCCAGCCGTCGTTTGGCTTCGGCAGCAAATGGGGACTGTTCGATCTCTTTGACAATCTCCCGTGTACGTAAATCTTGCCAGGTGATGGCGTTGCTCAGGGAACGGCCGTTGCGCGCATCCCACACAAAATCGGTGTTGCGCTGGCAGGTCAGGCCACAGGCGGCAATCTGGTTGGGCTGAATTTTCGCCTTGCCAATAGCCTCGGTGATAACGGCCGTTACGCCCGCCGCCACCTCATCCGGATCTTGCTCTACCCAATCTGGCCGGGGATGCAGCCGCGCCAACGGCCGATACGCATAGCCATGCACCGTGCCAGCTTGGTCAACAATTAACGCCCGGCTGCCGCTGCTCCCCTGATCCACCCCGAGTAAAAATGATATCGACATGCAAAGTTCCTGATTTTTGCCCTGAATTATCCCAGATAGCCACAGAGTAAAAAGAGACAATGGAAAACGCAAAAACTCTCTAAGTTCTCTGTGGCAAAATTTTCCTAGGTAGTTGGCAGTAGCTCCCCTAAATGATGAATCATGTAAGTGGGAATTATATCTGATTTGGCTGCCACCTCTTGGCTGGTTGCCCCGGTTAGCGTGAGTGCGCCAGCCATGCCCGCATCTAAGCCCATCAATACATCGGTTTCCAGCCTGTCGCCTGTCATGATGCAGCGGTCAGCAGGCATGTCCAGCACGCCTAAAATCGCTTCAGCCATGTAGGCAGATGGCTTGCCCACCACCGCCTCGATTTTCGTGTCGGTACACGCTTCGATGGCGGCAATCATTGCCGCTGCGTCTGGCTCGCCACCGCCGGGCACGGGACAGTAGCGGTCGGCATTTGTCGCAAAAAAGCGCGCCCCGTTGCGAATGGCATCGAAGGCGATTTGCAGCTTGCGATATTCAAACGTCCGGTCAAAGCTGGCAATTACCGCGTTTACCTTGTTGGCATCGTCGGTGAGGGTGAAGCCTGCGGCCGTTAGCTCATCACAAAGCGACTGTTCGCCGACGACAAACAGGCTGGCTCCCGGCATGCGCCGTTGCAAAAAATCTACCATCACGTAAGACGAGTTGATCACGTCGCTGGCTGGCGTGGGCAAGCCTAGCCGAGTCAGCTTTTGGGCATACACTTGGCGCGTCTGGGTGGGGTTGTTGGATAAAAAGACGGTTCGCTTGCCCATTTGCCGAAGCTGGGTGATGCTTTCTCCGGCATGGGGCAGCAATGCCTCACCTAAATAAACCGTCCCATCCAGATCAAAAATATAGGCATCGTACTCTTTCATCATCTTGCCACTATCTTTGCAGATTTTTGGCAAAAGCCAAAAAAAAGGCGGCTCGTTGCCGAACCGCCTGATTGGGTCTGTTGAGATTGTTTTGTTTACGGGTAAGTGGCGTAAACGGCCGTTTCACCCGCTTCGTTAAACGTTAAGACATTAAACGCTTCGGCCGCTCTGTCGGGCGATTCCATGCCCGGTGAGCCAATTGGCATCCCTGGGACACCAATGCCCAATACATCTGGTTTTTCAGTTATTAACCGACGAATCTCTGCTGCCGGTACGTGTCCTTCAATAATATAGCCATCCACGACGGCCGTATGGCATGAGTAGAGCTGAGTGGGAACTTGATGATCTACTTTAACCTGTATCAGGTTTTGTACCCCTTTTTCCACCACGGTGAAACCATGTTCTTCCAGGTGTTTGCTCCAATCGCCACAGCAGCCTCAGGTGGGCGACTTAAATACAGTCACCACGCCAGGCTCATCGACGACTGCCAATGAATCAGCGTCTGTTGCCTGACCACAGGCTGATAAGCCTGCAAGCAACAGAGCCAGGATAATCAAAAAGAAACGTTTCATGCAAGAACCTCCAAAATTGTTGATAAAGCAACATCTTTTCTGTAAAAGTGAAGAACCCAGAATTACCTAGAACATTAAAAACTACAGATTGTCTAGCCGGATGTAAGTCCGGCCAGTTTGCCACTCATCGCTAATTTCCATGACAACGGCCGTCACCAACCGCAAACAAGATGCCTCGTTCGGAAACAAGGTGGCCACTCGCGAACGTCGTCGAATCTCGCGATTGAGCCGCTCCAACGAGTTGGTAGTGCGAATCAGGCGGCGATGGGTATCCGGGAAGGAAAAAACGGTCAACCCTTCCGGGATGTTGGTTTCCAACCAGTCGGCGAGCTTGGCTGCTTTGGATACATACTTCTTGACCACCTGAGCCAGCAACGTTTCGGCATCATGGCGGGTAGCGGCATTGAAAATGGCGCGAATGTCGGCGGCCACTTCTCGCTTCATGCCTCGCTTGGGCACGTAGGCTTGGGCATTCCGCTGCAAGTGACATTGGCAACGCTGCCAGGGAACGCCACCAAAAACGGCGCGACAGGCCTGTTGGATGCCGATGTGGGCATCAGAAATGACCAGCTCAACACCAACCAGCCCACGCTGCACCAGGCTTTGCAGAAAGCGACGCCAGTGTGCTTCTTGTTCGCTGAGCGAGACGCTGACCCCCAGCACTTCCCGTTTGCCCTCCAGATTGACGCCTGCCGCCAGCAGCACAGCGGCCGAGCGCACCTGGCCATCTAGACGCACTTTTTCATACCGAGCGTCCAGGTAGAGATATTTCATCTGGCCTAACGGCCGTTCCCGCCACTGACTGAGCTGTTCATCCAACTCAGCGGTAGCCCGGCTCACCTGCATGGAGGTTACCTCGAAGCCACACAACTGCTCGGTGATCGCCGCCACTTTGCGGGTGGAGACGCCTTGCACGTACATTTCGGCCAACGCTAGTTTCAAGGCCCGCTCACTACGCAGCCCCTTTTCCAACGCTTGGGGGTAAAAGCCACCTTCGCGCACCTGGGGCACATCGAAGGTGATTTTGCCGACGCGGGTGGCCACGCTCTTGGGCTTGTACCCATTGGCCTGTCCCTGTCGTTCGGCTGACCTTTCGTAGGGGCCGACACCTAAATGCTTCTGTCGCTCCAGCTGCATAGCTATATTGATGACCGTTTGAATCAGGTCTGGCACGACATCGAACCCTTGCTGGGCAATCTGTTCGAGTAATTCTGCTGGTAAAGTACAATCGGTTTGGTAGGTCATGAATGTCTCCTATTGGTTGTGGTAACTTCTAGGGTACTTCATGGCCTACTCTTGCCAAAAATTACAGAAACAACGTTACACTATCAAATTGTTTTTGCACAATTTGTATAGTTGGTTGTTATCGTGCTTGTTGTGCAGAAGATACCAGCTTCCATAATGAAAATATATTGATTTCCATTAGTAGAACTTATGGATGAATGTCATGATCTATGAGGTAACGATGAATCATGGAAGGAGTGCGGTTGAACAAAACGGGGAAACAACGATAATTGACATTAACCTACAATAGCAATTGGAAATTATATGAAGACACCCGCTGGCAAAGAGTGCCGTTTTTATTACCAGAACTTTCATCGAGGTAAATCTGATCAGGAATGCCGCCTGATAATAGCTAACCCACGCTCAGAGGCGTGGCGGCCCAACGATTGCAGTAGCTGCCCCGTGCCGGATATTTTACTTGCCAACAGCAATCCTGATTTGGTCCTTGAAGCGACCGTGCAAAAAGGCTTTTTGGGGTTTAATCGCCGGGTGGAGGTAAAAGCGTTTTGCAGCAAACATCTGATTGATGTGCCCAAACCGCACGTTGGCTGCCCCCAGTGCGCCCGCGAGAAGCCAGGTTTGCCGGACCTGTTTGATAATCTCAATAAATAAGCCAACTCTTCGCCATGCTGAAAGCGATTCTTTTTGATTTAGACGATACGCTGCTGGGGAATGATTGGGAAAATGATATTGTGCCTGCGCATGGTTTGGGGATTTGCACCTTCTGGTTGTCTCTCAATGGCGATTTGCCGCCTGATGATTTGGCGGTGCCAAACGGCCGTACCCTCCAAGATGTTCACAACTTGTTAGCCGCTTGTTTAGAATAGTCCGCCAACCTTGCCAGAGCTTCTGCTTGGCGACTAAGGGCGTTCAGGGCACCATACCCCTCAATAACCAAAGAAGCCGATATGAGACCATATGGCACGGCCTGTGTCGCGTTGCCTGTGCGGGCTAACCCCACCATAAAACCGCCGCAAAAGCTGTCCCCGGCACCCGTCACGTCGATGATGCGCGAATCGTTGGCTGTGTGGTAGGCAGGGAAGTGTGTGATGGTTTGGGAACGGCCGTTCACCAACAGAACCCCCTTCGCTCCATTTTTCACCACCACCCAGGGTACGCCCCAACTGGCTACAGTTAAGGCTGCTTCCGCCAAATCTACCTCATCCCCAAAAAGCGACCGCATCTCCATTGCGCTGGGCAAAAAGACGTCAATTTGTGGCAAGATTTGCTTAATCTGCGCGGTGCGTGCGGGAACCATATATCTTTCACCAGGGTCGAGGGTAATTTGCTGCACATTTGCCTGTCGGAGTCGCGCTGGTGTGTTGAGATGCGTTGCTAAGGCAAGCGGGGATAGGTGAACGGCCGTTACATCTTCCCACGCCATTGGCCAATCTTCCGGGCGCAACGCCAGCGGTTCGTAATTGTATGGGTCATCTTGGCCAGGGGTGGAGTGTTGGTAGTTGGTTAGGGCGGCGGGCAAGGGTTGGCCGATGCGGGCAAAATGGGTGGCGGGATTGGTATCGTCCCGACGGCCGTCTGGCAAATAGGCAAAAAAGGTGCGGTGATCTTGCGGGGTAGGCAGCCGCACCAGCCCCTCGATGCTAATTTGGTGGTTAGCCAGCGGAGCCAGCCATGCGTGCGGGTAATTACTGCCAATCCGCGCCCACAAATTGACCGGTTCTCCCCAAATTGCAGCCCCGACGGCGGCATACAACCCATTGCCGCCTACCACCTCCACCCGTGCTTCGCCCGCATGGGTGATCAAATAATCAATGCGCATCCCGCCTGCTGTCACAAACATCGTGGTTTTAGAAATTGGACACCGATTTTTCCCTATCGTCTGACCTCATCAATTTGCTCGCTGTTGCGAATACGGGAGATGCCGCCGCCTCCTTCTACGCTGCGTCCGCCGCCAAAGCCACGAAAATAGGGTTCGCCAATGAGCTGTGCGCGATAAGCGGCAAAAAGCGTCCCCGGTAGGCAGGTGAGCAGCGGTGAGAAACATTCACGGGTGGGTACGGCCGTTTCCCACACAAAATCCAGCTCAGAATGAGTAGCCAAAGGGCTACCCTGCGGCGCAACCCCCGCCACGCGCTGCCCAATCGCTTTGGCCGCCATCACTGTTTCTAGCGTGCGCCCCTCATCCCAGCCCCCCGCGCCAATAAAAACGGTGGGCGTGGCCACCTGCCGCCCAAAATATTGCAAATGGGCCCACTCTTCTGTGTCTTGGGCTACGGCCGTATCGCCACTCGCTTCCAAAATTTTGGCTGCGCTAAACATGGCCGTGCCATAATTTGGCCCCGCCCCGCAAAAGACAAATTGGTCTGCGTCGGGCCACGCTTGCGCAGCTTGCCGCGCAACTGCATCGCTGAGGGCAATCGTTTGGGCCATCAAATTAGCGGTGTGTGCTAACTCGCGGCGCAGCTTGTTTGCGGTGGCTTTGGTCAGACCGCCACGATGTTCGCCTAGTTGGATAGCAGACAGGTAGAGGGCTAGCTGAGAAGCCACATAGCTGCGCGTACCAGGCACAATCATCCCCCGTAACTCATCTGGCAATGGTGGAACGGCCGTTTCAAGGATTAATTCCGCAGCCTGTGCCAATGGCCCCGCTGGATTGCCGGTGAGGGCAACGGCCGTTGCCCCAACTTGCCTTGCCAAATTCATCGCCTCCACCGTGCGGTTCACGCCACCGCTGACGGATACTGCAATTACCAAATTGCTGCCTCGCCCCGTCTCTGGCAAAAAGCCCACGGCGTAGCGGGCAAACTGCATGGCTGTCATCGGTTCACAGGACAGCCCCGCGAGTTGCTCAAAGGCGAGCTCGGCGTTGAGGGGAGCAAAGTAACTGTCGCCGCAGCCAGTGGTGAAGACGCGCGTGACTTTTTGGCTCAGGGCTGGGGTGATGGTGTGGCGAACGGCCGTCACCAAATCATCTATCATTGTTTCTACCATTTCTGGCAGGGTGTCTACCTGTTGATGTAGGGGAGTTCGTTTCATACTTTCTCCAACAACTTTTTTAGCTCTGTCCAGGCTTGTGCTTCCATATCGGCCAGGCGTTGCAGCGGCGCGACACATTCTGTTAAGTGGGCAGCTGGATTTTCGGCCTCTGACGTTTGTTTACTCCAGTTGGCAAACGCTTCCCAAGCATCGCCGATGGTTTTGAAGGCGCGTGCGGTATCTTCAAAACGAGTGTCTTGCAGGATAACGGCCGTTTCGCACAAAAAGCGACTGAGCATGTAACGGAACATTCCACCCCCAGAGCCACCCACGGCGCTCACAAAGATATAGGCATTGAACAACGCCCATTTCAATTCATCGGCAGTGAGTTGCTCTGGCCATTTTGGCAGCATAACGGCCGTTTTGCGAATCCCTTTCACGCCGAAATTGCTGATGGGTGGTTCCAGCATTAAGGTCGCCATATTGTGAACGGCCGTGTGTAATTCCTCTGGCAGCGGTTGACGTTTTTCACTGAAATCAAAGGTCAGCCAGCGGTTTTTGGGTGGGAATGGCTTGAACTTGGAATTTCGCGCTTTTGCCAGGTCTGCCATTGGCACGGGGTAGAGGCCATCTCGTTCAGAAATTAGCACAGTATCCGTTGTTTCATCATACCCGCAAGCGACCACCGTGTGACCACCAAAATGGTATTCCGTTCCGCCAAAATCAAAGTAGGGCAAGAAGCCCATATCAACTTGCAGCATTACCGGCTGCCCGCTGTTAAGCATTTCTAGCAGCGTTTTCTTTGCCTTGCGGCTGCTGCTTGTACTGTGGCTGCCCAGCTTAACCCCGGTGCGCTGTGCTGCCAATGCCTCCATGCTGGGTTTTGGCTGGCTTCGCCCACCCATAAAAGGGGGCGCGCCTTTTTGTTGCCAGTAGATGTAGCCAACCCCTTCGCCAAGGCCAAGCAGCATCTCCTCAGTAAGGGGATGATGATTAAAGTGATACACCTCTGCCATAGAACCCGTCACACAGTGATGGGTATAAAAATGATTGAAACCTGCTAACGGTTGGATGTTCATAACTCCTTCCTAATTTGCACTCACCAAAAACAGCTTACCGCCCACTGTTTACTGTTTACTGACAACGGGTTGCCTCAAAACCGTCTTCAGCTTTTCCGGCGCAATCCGGCGCGGATCGCTAAGATAAATTTCGTGGTGTTTGCCGTTGAAATCGTATCCATTGGCTGGCATGAATTCATGGTGCAGCTTGTGCAGCGTGGGGCCTTCATCGTCATAGGAACCGATGTGCATTATTTGTACTGACAATCCCTCCGCATAGCTTTCCAGCCGCAGTTTAGACAAAGCCGCCGGGGCTTTTTGTTTTTGCACGATGTCGCAGGCGTTGGCAAACATCTCTGGGGTGATCCACTCTGGCTGCATGATCATCATCGTCCACTCCCATTTGCTTTTGTCGCGGGCAACGGTGAAGCTGTCCATATCCTCTGCCCACCACAAACCTTCTAGTGGGGGCACGGTGTAATCTTTGTCCAGCCCTTTTTTGCTGGCAAACTTGATTTTGTAGGCAACGGCGTACAACGCTTCCAGCGCATCTTGGTAGGCCTGCGCCACGCCAGGAGTGCCGCGGCCATCGACCATGAGAAACTGCATGGCAGGTACATCAACCACGGTAAACTCTTTTTTGGATGGGTTGTAAAGATGTTTTAACGTTTTCTTGAAATCTGTTTTGCTCATGATTTACTCCGATTTGTGATAACTTTCGTTTTTATATTGCTCAGCAACGGCCGTTGCCCAATCGTGCAAAGTGTGCCGTAACGCCTGCGGCGACAACACTTCCACCAGCGACCCGTAGCTCATGATGGTGCTGGCGGCAACGTTCATATCTTGTGCGCCAAAGGTCACGATTAACGAGCCGTCTGCTTGGGGTTCCATTTGCTGCCAATAG